>DATIPA010000188.1:0-14406 GCA_035472475.1 Xanthobacteraceae bacterium
TTGCGCTCACGGACGTGTGGTCGTAGGCGATTGTCATGATCGGCACATCGTCGAGCAGCGACATGATGACGATCATCGCGGCCGACAGCGGCACGAAGTTGAAAAAGACCGTGGACAGGACGACGACAAACATGATGTCCATGGTCAGCGCCACCCGGTAGATTGTGTAACTGGTGATGCGTTCAAAGATGCGCCGGGCTTCGTCGATGGCGCTGTTGATCACCGACAGTCCGGGGGCGGTAAGGATCAGCGCGGCGGCGCCGCGCGCGGCGTCGGTGGCTCCGGACACCGCCGTACCGCAGTCAGCCTGCTTGAGCGCCGGCGCGTCATTGACCCCATCGCCGGTCATCGCCACGAGATGTCCGCGCCCTTGCAGCGCTTTGACGATCGCATATTTGTGCTCCGGAAAGACGCGCGCGAAACCGTCGGCGCGTTCGATCGCTTCGGCAATGGCCGGCGGAACGTTGTTAGGGTCCATGTCCTTGGGAAAGGCATCCGCCGCCGGGATAATGTGAGTACCCATTCCGAGCAGGCGCGCGGTTTCGATCGCGATGGCGGTATCGTCGCCGGTGACCATCTTGACCTCGACGCCTTTCTGGCGCGCCTTCTCAATGGTGGCCTTGGAATCGTCGCGCGGCGGGTCGAACATCGGCAAGATGCCGAGCAGCGACCACGTGTTGCCGCCGTCCTCAGAACGAGCCACAGCGAGCGCGCGCGAACCCTTGCCGGCCAAATCGTCGACGGTGCGTTTGACGCGTTGCGCGACGTCCGGAGCAGGTTTGACGAGATCCGCGATCACCTGGGGTGCCCCCTTGGTGACGGCGATGGTGTTGCCGTCGGGTGCGGTGAGGAGCGCCTGGGTGCGTTTGCTGACCGGGTCAAACGACGTGAATTTGACAAGCTTGTAGGCCGCAAGGGCGCTTTGATCGGTCAATGCGGCAATCACCGCCGTATCGATAGCATCCCGGTCCGCGGCAGTGGAGGCGAGGGCGGCCGCCAAAATGCAGTCTCGCGGCTGCTTGGCTGCGAACAGGATTGGATCGCCGAGTGTGAGTTGATTCTTCGTGAGCGTGCCGGTCTTGTCGGAGCAGAGGATATCGACCCCCGCCATCTCCTCGATTGCCGACAGTTTGGAGACGATGGCCTTTTCCTTGGACAGCGCCAACGCCCCCAACGCCATGGTGATGGAGAAAACCGCCGGCATCGCCACGGGGATCGATGCCACCAGCAGCACCAAGACAAACTGCAGGATGCCAAGCGCATCGGCGGCGTCCCAATCGTCCGCGATGACGATGTCGTGGTAGACCTTGACGGTCACCATGATCAAAGTGAGGCCGACGGCGAGAGCGATCAGGAAATTGCCAATCTCAAACATCGCTTTTTGCGCGTGGCTGACAGCACCCGCGCCCGCGACAAGCTTGGCGGTACGCCCAAAAAAGGTGTGGCCGCCTGTCGCAATGACGACGCCGATCATCTCGCCTTGCTTGACCACGCTCCCCGAGTAGGCCTCGTCTCCAATCTTTTTGCTGACCGGCAGCGACTCGCCTGTCAGCGCAGCCTGATCGATGGCCGCGTACTCGCCGGCGACGAAGCGCAAGTCGGCTGGGACGATCACGCCAAGGCGAATCCGGACAATGTCGCCCGGCACCAACGTCGCTGCCGCGACGGTTTGCCACTTGCCGTCGCGCAAGACCGTTGCCTCAGGGGCGAGCCCGCGCTTGAGCGCGGCCAGGGCGTCGGAGGCTTTATGGTCCTGCCAAAGTTCAAGCGCGACGTTGAAAAACAAGAGCGCCGCGATGATCACGAAGTCGTCCCAATGGCCGATCACCGCCGACACGACAGCGGCGGCCTCAATCATGTAGGCGATTGGTCCGGTAAAATGGCCGAAGATCTTGGCGACGAGACTGGTCCGCTTTTCGACCAGCGCATTGGGGCCAACGGTCGCAAGCCGCTGCGCGGCCTCGGCGTTGCTCAACCCGCGATCCGGTTGCACCGCAAAGTGTGTGAGCACCTGATCGACCGGCATATGCTCAAGGTCGGCGGCGTCAGGACGCGCGGTAGCGGCTTCGGCGGCTGATGTTTGCTGCTTCGTGTCGGGCATGGTGTCCTGGTCAAGGAAATCCGTTGTCGTGTTTGAGCAAGTTGAAATAGAGGCCGTTGATCGTCTACCCGTCAGTCGGCCTGGATGCCTGCATCCTTGGCGAGCCGCGTCCATTTCTCGGTCTCGGCGCGTATGAACGAGGCAAACTGCTGCGGTGATTGTCCGCCTGGCTCCGCGCCGATATCGCGCAAGCGGGCAACGACATTCGGGCTTTTCAGAATATCGGTGAGTTCGCCGTAGAGTTTGTCGCGGATCGGCTGCGGCGTTCCTTTGGGAACAAGCACGCCGTACCAGGTTGTAACGTCATAGCCGGGTAACCCGGCTTCGGCGAGCGTCGGCAAATCGGGAAACAATGCGGAGCGCTTGGCTGGGCTGACGGCGAGCGCGCGGACCTGACCGCCCTTGATGAACGGCGTCGCAGCACCACTCGTCTCGATCGACATCTGGATGTGGCCGGCGACGAGATCGGCCAGCATCGGCGCGCCGCCGCGGTAGGGGACGTGCACGATGTCGAGACCTGCCAGCGAACGAAACAACGCGCCCGACATATGCTCGGTGCTGCCGACGCCGGCGGAGCCGTAGTTTACCTTGCCCGGGTTGGCTTTGATGTAGGCGATCAGCTCCGGAACGGACTTGGCTGGGAGCGCCGGGTTTACAATCAGAATATTGGGCACCGAGGCCGCGATGGTGATCGGCTCGAAGTCCTTCTCGAAGTCGTACGAGAGTTTCTTATAGATGCCCGGCGCCATTGTGTGGGCGACTGTTGCCATGAAGATTGTGTAACCGTCGGCAGGTGCGCGCGCCGCGTTGCTGGCGCCGAGGGTCCCGCCGGCGCCGCCGACGTTTTCGACCACAACAGACTGGTGCAGCCGTTCGGAAAGTGCCTGCGCCACAATGCGCGCGACGATGTCGGTCGTCCCGCCGGCGACGAATGGCACAACGATTGTTATTGGCTTTGTGGGCCAGTCTTGCGCCGGGGCGGTGGCCGGCGGGAGCAGACCGGCGGCTAAAGCCAGAACACACGCCACCCACGCGAGACATGTCCGCATGCCGTCTCCTCCCTGCGCAAGCTCGGACATTGAACGCCGGCCGAGCTTGATTGTCCGCTAACTTAGAGCGTTTCGGTACCGATTGCCCAGGCGCTAGTGCGGGGGCAGGGGGCCGCTGCAAGCCGGCCGCGCACCAGGATGTCAGAGGTTGACGAGCGTTTTCGCCAGGATGTTTGTTTGAATCTCGGTGGTGCCGCCCATGATCGTAAACGCCCGACCGTTCAGGTAGCGCGGCATCAAGGCCAGTGTCTCTTCATCTTCAGGCGGCAGCTGCAAGGTTTCATAGAGCGGGCGCTCATTCACCCAGCGCAGTGCATCCTCGCCAGAGGCGTCCACGGCGAGCTCGGTGACGGCCTGACGGATCTCGCTCCAGCGCAGCTTCAAGAGCGAGGAGATCGGTCCCGGGTTGGACCCGGCCTGGTGGGCCGAAAGCACCGAAAGATCGATCATTTCCATGGAGTCGATATCGGTGCCGACCTCGGCGAGGCGAACCAAAATATCAGGATCGCCCGGGCACCGCGCTGCGATCATGCGGGCGAGCTTGGCGAACTGGGCGCGCACGCGCCCCGCCATCATGGTGCCGCCGCGCTCGAATTCGAGGAGATACTTGGCGACTTCCCAGCCTTTGTTCTCTTCGCCGACCCGGCCCGCTTTGGGCACGCGCACATTGTCGAAGAACACCTCGTTGAATTCGTGGTCGCCACCGTTGCCGATGATGGGGCGGATCGTGATCCCGGACAGGTCCAGATCAATCAGCAGGAAAGTGATCCCTTCCTGGCGCTTGCCGACGTTCGAGGTGCGAACCAGGGCAAAGATGCGGTTTGATCGATGCGCCATCGTGGTCCAGATTTTCTGACCGTTGACGACGTAGTCGTCGCCGTCGGAGTCGGCCTTGGTTTTGAGCGACGCGAGGTCGGAACCGGAGCCCGGCTCCGAATAGCCCTGTGCCCAGTGATCTTCCCCTGAGCGGATCCGGGGAAGGTACGTGTCCTTCTGCTGCTGGGTGCCAAACCGCATCAGGACAGGGCCGACGAACTGAGTTCCGGCTCCGTTGTAGGGTGCAGCGCCGGCGCGGCCGCATTCGATTTCGAAGATGTAGCGCTGCACCGGTGTCCAGCCAGTGCCGCCATACTCGACCGGCCAATTCGGCACCGACCAACCTTTGCGCGCCAGCGCCCGATGAAAATGGATCGATACGTCCGGCTCGACAATGAAGCCGGTGGTGAGGTCGTTTGCGCGCCGCATCGCGGGCGGAACGTGCTCGCTGAGAAAAGTCCGTACCTCGTCGCAAAACGCGCGATCCTGTGCGGTCAAGCCAATGTCCATCGTGAGGTCCTTTCAGCCGGCTACGGCCAGCAGCCCTTCGGCCGCAATCTCCGGCTTGGAAATCAACGAGCCGTAGCGACGCAGGTGGTCGCGTGTCGAACCGAACAGCGCCTCGTAGGCCAGCAGGCGCTTGGCATAGGCGCCAAGCGGCAGTTCATTGGTCGTGCCGATCGCACCGTGAAGCTGGATGGCATCCTGATGGACGAACCTCGCGCACCGTCCGATCTTGGCTTTGGCGCCAGAAACGGCTCGCCCCCGGCGGCCGGCAGGCCCCTCGAGCGATAGTGCTGCGAACAGCGCGGACGCGCGGGCCTCCTCCTCGTTGACCCGCATGCGCACCATGCGATGCTGCAGGGCCTGAAACTTTGCCAGCGGCTGGCCAAACTGCACCCTGGTCTTCGTGTATTCGACAGTCGCGCCGACCATCGCGCCGATCGCCCCGACGGCGTCCGCCGAGAGCCCGGCGATTGCGTGATCGATGACACGGTCGATGGTCGCGCTGGCATCCTCGTTTCCGCCCAGGAGCGCTCTCGCCGGCAGCGCGACGCTTGTCAGTTCAATGTCGGCGGCGCGTCGTCCATCGACGGTGCGAAAGGGGCGCGTTGCAATTCCGGTGGCGTTCGTGGGAACGACGAACACCCCGACACGGTTATCGCCGGCACCCGTGCCAATCCGCGCCGAAACCAGTACGGTATCCGCGATCGGCGCGCCGATGACGAATGACTTGGCGCCGGTCAATGAAAACCCGCGGGTGTCAGGCCGCGCGGTGGTGGTGGTTCCGCGATCGGCGAACGCAAAGGCAAGCCGGGCGCGTCCTTCGCTCACCGATGCGATCAGGGCCTTGCGCTCGGCTGCCGAACCCAGCGCCGAGATCAATCCACCCGCCAGCAGCACAGTCGGGAGGTACGGTTCAACGACCAGGAACCGGCCAAACGCTTCCATCAGGATCGCCGCCTCAATGACGCCGCCGCCGATGCCGCCGTCGTCCACCGCGAACGGCAATCCAAGCCATCCCAGCCGCGCGAACTCATCCCAAAGCTCGCGGCTCCAGCCGTCCTCGCTTGCAACGATGCGACGATAGGTGTCGTAGTTGTAGTGTTCGCGCAAAAAGCCTTCTGCGGTGTCCCGTAAGATGATCTGTTCAGTATCGTATTGCAGGTTCAAGCGCTTGCTCCCAGCTCTTCGTCATGCCCGGTCCGCAGTTTGAGGAATGACGCAAGCGCAGGTTTCGCCTAAGATCGCGCTCAATACAACACCCCGCCCCGAGGAGCCCCCTATGCTTACTGCCGCGAAATCGCCCGCCGTCCCGTTCGACACCGCACGGCTCGACCGCCTGATGGACGATGCCGGCATGGACGTCCTGCTGGCGACGTCGAAGCATAACGTGCAGTACCTGCTGGGTGGACATCGGGCGTTCTTCTTCGACTACATGGACGCGTTCGGCGTCAGCCGTTACCTGCCGGTTGTGGTCTACCCCAAGGGTGCGCCCGACAGGGCAGCCTTCATCGGCCACAACATGGAGAGCTATCAGCACCAGGTGCATCCGTTCTGGACGCCCGACGTGCTGACGCGGGCATCGGGCTCGGTCGACGCAATGCAGAAAGCGGTCGAGCATGTGCGTAAGAGCGGCGTGCGCGCGCGCCGGATCGGCGTCGAGATGGCGTTCGTGCCGGCGGATGCCGAACGCACCCTGCGCAAGGAAATGCCCGATAGCGAGATCATCGATGCTCTGTTCACACTCGAGCGCTTGCGAGCCCGCAAATCGCAAGCGGAGCTCGACATGCTCAAGATCGCGTCCGAGCGGGTCATCGAGTCGATGATGGCGGTCATTGCCAATCACGGCCCGGGCACCACCAAGCAGGAATTGGCGGACGCGCTCAAGCGCGAGGAAGTCAACCGTGGGCTCACGTTCGAATACTGTCTGATCGCCGCCGGGTCGAACCTCAACCGTGCGCCGTCTGAGCAGAAGTGGGAGAACGGTGATGTCCTGTCGCTCGATTCAGGCGGCAACTATCACGGCTACATCGGCGACCTCGCCCGCATGGCGATCCTGGGCGAGCCCGACGCCGAGCTGGAGGAATTATTGGCCGAGATCGAGGAGATTCAGCGCGTAGCCATGAAGCCGATCAAGCCAGGCGTGCTCGGAGGCGAGATTTATACGATTGCGGAGGAACGGCTGAAGAAATCACGGCAGCACAACCACCTGCACTTCCTGGCCCATGGAATGGGATTGGTCAGTCACGAGGCGCCCCGGCTCACCAGCAGCGGCCCGGTCAAGTACGACGGCTATGATGCCGATAAGCCGTTGGAGACCGGAATGGTCGTGTCGGTCGAGACGACATTGCAGCATCCCAAGCGCGGCTTCATCAAGCTTGAAGATACCGTGGTGGTCACCGACAAAGGCTTCGAAATCTACGGTGAAGGCGGCCGCGGCTGGAACCGGGGTGGGACCGCACTCGCGCGCTAGCCGCGCCCGCATGAAGGCACTGATCGTCGGCGGCGGAATTGGCGGGCTAACGACTGCGCTCAGCTTGCACGCCGCCGGCATCGAGTGTTGCGTCTACGAATCCGTTGTCTTCCTGCGGGCGCTCGGGGTCGGGATCAATCTGCAGCCCAACGCGGTACGCGAGCTCTGCGAACTCGGGCTCGACGAGCAACTGGCCGAGACCGCAATCGAGACGTCCACGCTTGCTTATTTCAACAAGCACGGCCAGTTGATCTGGTCGGAACCGCGCGGCCGTGCTGCCGGATATAACTGGCCGCAATACTCGATCCATCGCGGCGAGCTGCTGATGATCCTGCTCGCGGCGGTGCGCGCTCGCATCGGCGCCGATAATATCCGCACCGGGCATCATTTCAGTTCATTCCGGCAAGACCGTGATGGAGTGACCGTGCACTTCAGGGATCGCGGCAGCGGCGCCGCCGTCGTGGCGCGGGGTGACGTTCTGATCGGAGCCGACGGCATCCACTCGACGGTTCGTGCGCAGCTTTATCCCCACGAGGGCAAGCCGGTGTTTGCCGGTCTGATCGAATGGCGTGGCGCGCTGGAAGCCGAGCCGTTCCTCGACGCTCGTACCCAAGTGATGATCGGCCATTACAATCAACGCAGCATCATCTACCCGATCAGCGTCAAGGCCGAGCGCAACGGGCGGTCGCTGATCAACTGGCTGACGCTGCTCGCGGATCGAGGCAATGGCGCGGAGCGCGAGAGCTGGGACCGCAAGGTCGGTCAGGAACGCTTTTTCGATCAATTCAGCGATTGGAATTTCCCTTGGATCAGGCTCGCCGATCTGATCCGCGATACCGCCGAGGTTTTCGAATATCCGATGTGCGACCGCGATCCGCTCCCGCGCTGGAGTTTCGAACGCGTCACCCTCCTTGGCGATGCCGCGCATGCGATGCGGCCGGTCGGCTCGCAGGCGGGCAGCCAGGGCATCGTCGACGCGCGCGTCATCGCGCACGCACTGGCCGGCGCTACAGATCCGATCGCCGGTCTCGCGGATTACGAACGTCGCCGGCTGCCAGCCATGAATGACGTCCTGTTGCGCAACCGCCAATACGGTCCCGAGATCGTGATGCAGATGGCGGAGGATCGAGCGCCGGGCGGGTTTGCCAACATCGAGGAGGTCATCCCGCGCCGCGAGCTCGAGGAGGTATCTTTATCGTTTAAGCAAGCGGCCGGGTTTGACACAAACGCCGTCAATACGCGGCCATCACTCAACGTCGGGCGCGCTGCGTCTTGAACGACGCCCTATTTGCGACTAGCTGCCATCCATTGCAAAGGCTGCGTTCAAACGCTGGTCAGCGCAGGTGACGAAGACGAGCAATGCGCTTGATCTCGACCGCGGGGTATTCACCTGGAAGGATCCAACACGGATCGCGAGATCATTGCGGCGTTCGGCACAGCAGAGCAAGCGGCGCAAGGCCGATCCTTACCGTTCCGCACTTTCAATGCTGACGTTCTACACCAATCGAGCCGGCAAGAATCTCTTCGCGACCCGACGCAAAATCCTGAAGCAGGCAAAAGACGAGCTTCGCCGACAGTTCGGCAAAGACTAGGTCGAGGCTTGCTATTTTCGGCGCGAGATCGGCACGTACTCGCGTGGCGTCGCCCCGGTGTAGAGCTGGCGCGGCCGGCCAATTTTCTGACTGGGATCCTCGATCATCTCTTTCCACTGGGCAATCCAGCCCACGGTACGCGCGACCGCAAACAGCACGGTGAACATGCTGACCGGAAAGCCCATCGCCTTGAGCGTGATGCCGGAATAGAAATCGATGTTGGGATAGAGCTTCTTCTCGATAAAATAATCGTCGTGCAGCGCGATCCGCTCGAGTTCGATTGCGACGTCAAGAAGCGGGTCGTCCTTGATGCCCATTTCGTTCAGGACTTCGTGGCAGGTCTTCTGCATGATCTTGGCGCGCGGGTCGTAGTTCTTGTAGACCCGATGCCCAAAACCCATCAGCCGGAACGGATCATTCTTGTCCTTCGCGCGCTTGATGAATTCCGCGATGCGTTCGACACGTCCGATTTCGGTCAGCATCTTGAGCGCGGCCTCATTGGCGCCGCCGTGCGCCGGACCCCACAGACATGCGATACCAGCCGCTATGCAGGCGAAGGGATTTGCGCCGGATGAGCCGGCGAGCCGCACCGTCGAAGTCGATGCATTTTGCTCATGGTCCGCATGCAGAATGAAGATGCGGTCCATCGCGCGCGCCAGCACCGGATTGACCTTGTACTCCTCCGCCGGCACCGCATAGCACATGCGCAGGAAATTGGACGCGTAGTCGAGATCGTTCCTTGGATATACGAACGGCTGGCCGATCGTGTATTTGTAGGCCATCGCGGCGAGGGTCGGCATCTTCGCAATCATGCGGATCGACGCGATCATCCGCTGGATGGGATCGGAGATGTCGGTGGAGTCGTGGTAGAACGCCGACAGCGCACCGACGCTGCCGACCATCACTGCCATCGGATGGGCGTCGCGCCGGAACCCCTGGAAAAACCGGCTCATTTGTTCGTGCACCATCGTGTGCCGGGTCACCCGATAGTCGAAATCGGCTTTTTGAGCGGCGGTCGGCAATTCGCCGTAGAGCAGCAGGTAGCAAGTCTCCAGAAAGTCGCCGTTCTCTGCCAGTTGGTCGATTGGATAACCGCGATAGAGCAGGACGCCTTCGTCGCCGTCGATGTAGGTGATCTTGGATTCGCAGCTGCCCGTCGACGTGAACCCGGGATCGTACGTGAACATCCCGGTGTCGTGATAAAGCTTCGCAATGTCGATAACGGAGGGACCGATCGTTCCATGCGAGATCGGAAACGTGGTTTCCTTCCCGCGGACGATCAGCTTGGCGGTTTCGGTGTTGCTCTTGCCAGGAGTGGTCGCGTCCATGACCGTGGATCCTCGATCGTGACGGAGACTGCCTTTGTCAGAGGTCGCGTTCGCAACCGTTTCAGTCGCGGGCGCGCGTGATATCCGGCTTCAGGTGCGTAGCACCATCCATGGGTGCACTGCAAGATGGCGGTGCTTAGCGCGCCGAGTACGCGCACGAAATCGCTATCCGGCGGCACGCTGGGCATTGTCGTCCGCTTGGTCGGACAGGCGTGCCAAGGCTTCATCCTTGCCCAGTACCGACAGCACTTCGAATATACCAGGTGAGGTAGTCCGGCCGGTGAGAGCGGCGCGCAACGGCTGCGCAATAGCGCCGAGCTTGAGACCGGCGCGCTCGGAAAACGCGCGCACCGCGGCCTCAGTCGTCTCCGCAGTCCAAGGCTCCACTGCGGCAAGCGCCGCAGTCAAGTCGGTCAGGAGCGCGCGCCCGCCGGTGTCGAGGAGCGCTGCCGCTTTCTCGTCCAGGGCAACAGGGCGCTGCGCATAGAGATAGCGGGCGCTATCGATCAGCTCGACCAGCGTCTTCGCTCGTTCCTTCAGCCCCGGCATGGCAGCCAGAAACTTGGCGCGCAGGTCGGGCGTCAGGCCGCCCGACAGTTCCGGGCCCGGGGCTATATGGGGCAGCAGGCGCTCAATCTCCGCCAGCAGATCTGCATCGCTGCTGGCACGCATGTAGTGTCCGTTGAGGTTTTCGAGCTTGGCGAAGTCGAACCGCGCCGGCGAGCGTCCGATCTGGGGAAGGTCGAACGCTGCGATCATCTCTTCGGTCGAGAAAATTTCCTGGTCACCGTGTGCCCAACCGAGCCGCACCAGGTAGTTGCGCATGGCCGCTGGCAGATAGCCCAGTGCGCGATAGGCATCGACACCCAGTGCGCCGTGGCGCTTCGACATCTTGGAGCCGTCGGGACCGTGGATCAGCGGGATGTGCGCCATGATCGGGGTATTCCAACCGAGCGCCTCGTAGATCTGCATCTGGCGCGCCGCATTTGTGAGGTGGTCGTCGCCGCGGATCACATTGGTGATGCCCATGTCGTGATCATCGACTACCACGGCGAAGTTGTAGACGGGATTGCCGTCCGAGCGCACCAAGATGAGGTCATCCAGGTCGTCGTTACGCCAGACCACGCGCCCCTGCACCTGGTCCTCGATGATGGTTTCGCCCTCGAGCCGTGCCTTGAGACGGACCACCGGCTTCACGTCGGGCGGAGCTTCACGCGGATCGCGATCACGCCAGCGACCGTCATAGAGCCGCGAGCGGCCCTGGGTCTTCGCCTTCTCGCGCATTTCCTCGAGCTCCTGCGGCGTCGCGTAGCAGTAGTACGCATGCCCGCTGGCCAGCAGCTGCGCAGCGACCTCGCGGTGCCGCGCGGCGCGCGCGAACTGGGAGACCGGTTCGCCGTCCCAGCTGAGGCCGAGCCACTCAAGCCCGTCGATGATCGCGTTGACGGCCGCGGCGGTCGAACGCTCGCGATCGGTGTCCTCGATCCGAAGCAGCATCTTGCCGCTGCGGCTACGCGCATAGAGCCAATTGAAGAGCGCCGTTCGGGCGCCACCGATGTGCAAGAAGCCGGTGGGCGAGGGGGCAAAACGCGTAACGACCGTCATTCAGCCTCTTGGTCGGTCAACGATGGAAACCTTCGGCGCCGCGGAATGCGGCGAAGCCCGTTTATCATAGCTGGCGGGCAAGATGTCAGACCAAAAGAGGGTATCTTGGCGTTGATACGCTAATTTGCCACATAAACCGCGCACGGCGAGGCCGGGGCACGGATACCGAGGCTTGACGATATGACTGTTACCGAAGCGACGGCGGTGGAAGCGGGCCGTGATTTCATCCGCGACATTGTTGCGACGGATCTCGCATCCGGCCGCCATCGCACCATCGTGACGCGCTTTCCGCCGGAGCCGAACGGTTATCTTCACATCGGGCACGCTAAATCCATCTGCCTCAATTTCGGCATCGCCGCGGAATTCGGCGGTCGCTGCCACCTGCGCTTTGACGACACCAATCCCACCAAGGAGGAGCAGGAATATATCGATGCCATTGAGCACGACGTGCGCTGGCTCGGGTTCGACTGGGGCAAGCACCTTTATCACGCCTCCGATTATTTTGAGCGGCTCTATGAGTGGGCCGAGGACCTCATTCGGCACGGCAAAGCCTATGTGGACGACCAGTCCCCCCACGACATGCGGGCTTCGCGTGGCACGCTGACCGAGCCAGGGCGCAACAGCCCGTTCCGTGATCGCAGCGTTGCCGAGAACCTCGACCTGTTCCGGCGCATGCGGGCAGGCGAGTTTCCCAACGGGGCGCGGGTCCTGCGCGCCAAGATCGACATGGCGTCGGGGAACATCAATCTGCGCGACCCGGTGCTTTACCGCATCCTGCATGCCAAGCACCCGCGTACCGGCACGGCCTGGTCGATCTATCCGAGTTATGATTTTGCCCACGGCCAGTCCGACGCG
Organism: Xanthobacteraceae bacterium; assembly: GCA_035472475.1. Taxonomy (GTDB): domain Bacteria; phylum Pseudomonadota; class Alphaproteobacteria; order Rhizobiales; family Xanthobacteraceae; genus JAFAXD01. The sequence goes on from DATIPA010000188.1 coordinate 12,324, forward strand.
ATCGAGGGCATTACGCATTCGATCTGCACCCTCGAATTCGAAGATCACCGGCCGCTCTACGATTGGTTCATCGATAATCTGCCGGTTCCGTCGCGGCCGCACCAATACGAGTTTGCCAGACTCAACCTGACCTACACTGTCCTCTCCAAACGGGCGCTCACCGAGCTCGTGCGGCAGGGCCATGTCAGCGGGTGGGACGACCCGCGCATGCCGACGCTCGCGGGTCTGCGGCGGCGGGGTGTGCCACCCGCCGCCATTCGCGAGTTCGTCAAACGGGTCGGAGTTGCCAAGGCCAACAGCGTGGTCGACGTCGCGATGTTCGAGCACGCGATCCGCGAGGTGCTTAATCGCACCGCCATGCGTCGAATGGCCGTGCTGCGGCCCCTGCGCGTCATCATTGAGAATTATCCGGACGGCGCGGGCGAGGAACTGGAGGCAGTCAACCACCCCGACGATCCGGCAGCCGGCACGCGAACCATCCGCTTTGGCCGCGAGATCTTCGTCGAGCGCGATGACTTCATGGAAAACCCGCCTAAGAAATTCTATCGCCTGTCGCCGGGGCGTGAGGTTCGCCTGCGCTACGCTTATTTCATCACCTGCCGGGAGGTGGTGAAGGACGCGGCGGGCGCGGTCGTCGCACTGCGTTGTACGTACGACCCGGCCACCCGCGGTGGCAACGCGCCGGACGGCCGCAAGGTGCAGGCGACGTTGCACTGGGTTTCGGCCGCGGACAGCGCACCGGCGGAAGTGCGGCTCTATAACCAGCTGTTTCTCCGTGCAGAACCCAACGCCGCGGATTTTGCCGCGGATCTCAACCCGCAATCGCTTGAAGTTTTGACCGACTGCCGGGTCGAGCCGGCATTCGTGGGCGACAACGTCCACGAGCCGGTCCAGTTCGAACGCCAAGGCTATTTCTATCGCGATCGCGATAGTACGGCGGGACGGCTCGTGTTCAACCGCACGGTCGGGCTGCGCGATAGCTGGGCGAAAGTCGCCGGAGCGTCCTGACCCCCGGTATCGCCGCCCGGCCGTCCGGGCTACCATCACGGCAGCACAAACGCGCGCACGGGACCGCGCGATGGACAGGGGCACGGCGAACGAGCGGGCGTGGACGTGGCCGCGGGGGCGCGCAGCCGCGTTTCCTGGCGTTTCCCGATGGCCGAGCCTCAAGCAGTTCGCATCCCGCCTCGCGCATGCGTTCCGCGCTGAAATCGCCGCCGAAGCCGCGCCGGGGCGCCTGTTGCCCTGGGCGCCGATCGCCTTTGGTCTCGGCGTCGTCGCCTACTTCGCGGCTGAGCGCGAGCCGTCTTGGATCGCGGCGACGGCGCTTGCCGCCGGGGCGGTAACGGCTGCGCTCCTGGCGCGTCGGCACACGCTCATGTTTACGGGCACGATTTTGGTTGCAACGGCCGCGCTCGGATTTGCCGTCGCGAGCATCAAAAGCGCACTCATCGCTCATCCCATTCTGGACCGCCCGGTCTATGGCGCCAGCGTCAAAGGCTTCATCGAGGTGCGCGAAGAGCGCGAACGCAGCGACCGGATTGTGATCAAGGTCGTCGATATCGACGGCGACAGGCTCGATACCGCGATCGAACGGGTACGGCTCACGACGCGGCGCGGCACCGCCCCAGCGGTTGGGTCTTACGTCTCGTTGAAGGCCCGACTCAATCCACCGCTCCCGCCGTTGCGACCGGGCGGCTACGACTTTGCGCGCGATCTCTTCTTCCAGCGCATCGGCGCAATCGGCTTTGTCACCGGCCCGATCAAAGTCGCAGCGCCGCCATCGCCACCCGATCTGCGGGTGCGGTTTCTGAGCTTCATCGACGGGATGCGCGACGGGATCGACCGGCGCATCCGGTCGATCGTGCCCGGCGACGCTGGCTCGATCGCGTCGGCCCTGATCACTGGCAAACGCGATGCACTCTCGGCGCCGGTGAACGATGCGATGTACGTGTCGGGCCTCGCGCATGTCCTCTCAATCTCCGGATATCACATGGCGGTGGTGGCCGGCGTCGTGTTCTTCATGTTGCGGGCCGGGCTCGCCCTGATACCGGGCGTGGCGCTACGCCACCCGATCAAGAAA
>DATIPA010000189.1:0-41110 GCA_035472475.1 Xanthobacteraceae bacterium
CATTGTGGGATTTGTGGAGAGTGAAAACCTTAATAAAAAGGCCGACTACCTCACCAAAGGGCGGTCGTACAAACATTTATCAGAACAGCAACTGACGGATGAATGGGTGCGAATAGCCAAGAGTTTGGCGAACGACCCCTACGATGCTGAGACAGGTTTAATGCAGTCCCATCTTACTTATGAATTTGAATTGCGTGGCAAAGAGGTCCCGCATGAACTGGTCGAAAAATACTCTGACCAATTTTTCTCCCGCGTTGAAACGGTGCTAAGAGGACTAGGCAAAAACGAACGAAAACGGGTCCAACAGGAATTAGAAAACGATATCGCAGCTTTCAAGGCCGCGCGGGATCAATCAAAAAACTAAGCCCATAGGCCCCCGACTTCTCGCTCCGCGTCGGAAGGAGAGGCGGTTGCAGAAGCGACTCTTTTTCGACGGTTTCACGAACGCTCATCCTGTCTGCCCTTTAGGCGTCGGACCTTCGCCAGATCCACAACGTTCGGAGACCGAAACCAACGATAACCGCCGACGTAGGGTGTGATCCGATCCTCTTCAGGCAGGATCAGACGCTGCCAAAAGGCATCCTCATCTTCGACCTTCGATAGGTTAGCAGCCATCAGTTAGGTTAGCCGTCACTAACGTACCATAGGGTGATATCTATTATTTACTTATTAAGACAAGAGAAGAATAAGTAAGACTAGCCACGGGTGCACACACGCTGGGTAGGTACGTGCACAAGGTTGTGCATGTACCTGCACAAGGTTGTGCAGGTACCTAACACTTGTGTTGGAGTAGGGTTACAACCGTTGCTCTACCTAGGTGCCGCTCAACTGTGATCAGGCCAGCCTCTTCGAGTTCACGTAGCGCCCGCAACTTGGTCATGCGGCTGACCCCGTGATCACGAAGTGATTTGTTCGAAAGTGTGACCGTGCTGCTTCCGGCCTTCCACGCGAGGTGGAGTAGCCAAAGCGCGACAAACGCCTTCGGGCTCCGGGTGGCTCGGGTCATCTGTCGACCCCACCCGAGTGGCACCATCACAAACGTGTTTCGCGCCCGCTCCGCCTTACCCTTGTGCCTACGGGCTTGCGCTTGGAGGCGCGCCTCGGCTTCCGGGGTCAGGGTCAGGGGGATTTCGACGGTTTCAATCCGCTTACCCTGCCGCATCACATATCCCATCACCTACCCCTATCGTCTGGAGCGCCCGCATGATCGTGGCCCACATCGCCCTCGCAACCGGTCTCTTGTCCCGATATCGCGCGCCGCCTTCGAGCAGCTGGTCAACGTCGACGCCGATCTCGAAGCCGTTGCAGACTTCGCGGCCGGCCCAACGCATGATCTCGATGGCCTCGGGGATGCGATCCTTGCTGTCCAGTTCCAGCAGAATTCCGTCGTGCACCAACATGCACGGCACAATGCCGGCCTCGCACAATTTCCAGGTGGCCAATCTGATCATTTCGGAGGCGTTGCCCTGCGCCAAGAAATTCATAAGCGTGCGCCGGTTCGGGCTTGAGGTGAGATAGAGCGGCCACCCAAACACGGTCTCCATATAGCGGTCGATCATCGCCTGCTGGACCATATCGTCCCGCCATTGCCAGAAGCGCGGGTATAACCGCTTGTACTGTTCGATCAGGTGGCTCGCGATCAGTGGATGACGGTCCAACCCCTTCGCCAGCGATGGCACGGCCATTCCATAATTGATGGCTAAACAAAGCGCTTTAACCCGCTGCCGCATGGTTTGCTCGGTCTTCGCCCAGTGCTTTCGGTCGGGGTCTGTGGTGAGGCCGGCGTTCAGCGCGAACGCGTGATACACGTCGCCGCCGCGGTAGGCGTCCATGAGCGCCTGATCACCGCTGAGGCTTGCGCTAACGCCGATTTCTTGCGTGCGCCAATCCAGATAAATGCCGACCCGGTCCGGCGGGAACACCATGAAACTCCGCATACCGGCGTGCACGTTGTAGAGGCTGCGCCGATGTGCGTTCCGACCGGTCGCGGTTCCGAATGGAAACAGGCTCGGCCGGTTGCGCCAGTCGGGACCGATGGGGAGCTTGGCGCCCGCAACAACACGAAGACTGTCGCGAAGCGCGTGCAGCCCTTCAATTCCGGGTACGTGATACATCAACCGGAATGCGTCCCCGCTGAGATCCAACTTTCCGCTGTCCAACCGCGGCCACGCGATGACGCCAACCTGCCATAGCCAGTGCTCGAAGCGGTCGTAGCTCCATTCACCCTCGGGGCTGTAAATTGGATCTTCGCTGCTAAAACTCGGATCGAATTCGCGCAGCAAGAACGTGATGACGTGCGGCTTGTTCTCCTGCACCAATTCCCATAGCGCTGGATCAATCGGCATACCCTTGGCCTGGATCCGCGCAATGCACTTGGCGGAATAGTTGGACCAGTGCAGCACGAGCTCGACGTTGGTCGGCGCAAACCAGGCGTGCCCACGTAACTGCTTACGCAACAGTTCGGCCGCCTTCTTGACGTCCTCCTCGCAGTAACCGTAGACGCCGTCCTGGCCGTAAATCGCCCAGCGACCGTGACCGATATCCTCGGCTATCACCTCCTTGTCGATGTTCTCCCAACCGGCAATGCCGTAGGCGCGGCACGCATCGGATAACCGCTTTCGCGGTCGCGTGCGCTCTTCATCCGGGTTGTGCGGGAGCAGGAGATTACTGGACGCCAGATAAGCCGTGTGCAGATCGTATATGTGCACGGGAAATTTCCACTTGAGCACCAGAAAACACATCATTTCCGCCCACGCTGAGTAGGCAACGAACAGCGTGTCGGGTCCGATATCGAAGGGCGGCGAACTCCCGAACTCCCCGCGCCAGATCCGGATGGTCTCTACGTGCCGGAGGTTTTCATCCAGCACGTAGGCGACCATACACAGCACGTTGGGGAGGCCGCCGGCTGCGATCTCGTATTCGGTATCGCAGACGACGGCCCGGCCGAAATAGCCGCTCATGTGTCGTAGTTCTCTACGGAGAGGCGCCGCGATTGCGGGTGTCCGGGAAGCAGCCCGCCGTCATATGGCCGCACGTCGCGGTGTGTGATGGCCTTGGCCGTTTCCTGATCGACGCCGATACCGGACGGCGTCAGCGTGTAGCCGTTCTTGGCTGGATTGCGGGAATAGGTCCGTACCAGCTTGGCGCCGCGTCGCCGCAGCATACCCATCGCGAAGTAATAGGCCTTGGCGTTACCACGGCCATCGAACGTCTCCATGGCCGCCCCCTATGCGATCGTTATTTTGGCGCCGATTAACCGGAGCAGGCCGGGATGCTTTTCGTCCTCAATCTGCCGGCCCGCGAATGTCGTCCCGATCAATTCAAAGAGCGATTGTGGCGGCCACTTCGGCGGGTCAAATGCGTCCTGATTTCGGGCAGCATCGATCTTATAGTTTTCGACACCTTCCTCCTTGCGGCTGGTCGCCTGCACCCACTCCTTCTTGGCCCGCTCGCAAGCCTGGACATTGGTCGCGTTATACTGGTTGTCCAAGTTGCGGGTCGGTATATGCGCCAGAAAGAAAACATTGAAAGGCTTGGAGGCGAGCGCCAAACGAAACCGCAAAACCCTGGCACTCGGGAGGAACCGCATCGCGATATCTTCGTCGATCAAGTGCAAGGTCGAGCTCTTCTGCCCCTTGATCGGCACGTTCACGAAGCACAATTCCGGCGACCAGAACTTTTCCTCATCCTCATGCAGGCGCACGAAATCCTTGGCATGTGCAATAGGATGATGCGGAAGCGCGGTTAACAGCGTCTCGACGTTGGCCAGAGCCGTCGCCCGCTTTGACTTGAACTTGTCCAAATTGAAGCCGGTTGGCTTCGGAATTGGAGCGCTTCCCTCGGGGGTGACTTGGGTGTCGGCCGCAACCAGCGGTTCGGTCGTGTCGTTTGGGGACGAAGGAGGGACGGCTTGAAGTGTGTTTTTAGACATGGGATAACCCCTATGGTTTCGTCGTCGTAAATGGATTTCGCGAAGGCCCGCCGGTTCATCCCCGGCGGGCTTTTCGTTACGGCGGGCCTGTAGGTGGGTAGACGCGCAGCTGCGCGTGGTGCGTTCCGACTTCGGCCAGGAATGACCGGGCTGGAGAGGCCAGAATTTTCGGAACAAGCGTTGATGCGACAGTTAAACCAGCGGGCCTGTCACGCCGAAGGTCGCGGGTTCGAGCCCCGTCGCTCCCGCCATTTTAAAAATCAATAACTTAGCCCTGGTGGGAAGGTCGCACAGTCCGCGTCGCAGAGCCGAATCCGCGGGTTCGGCTGCTCTTGGCTGCGAACGCCGGACCACGGTTTGCGCGAATCTCGGGTTAATACACGATGCTCCCGCGGCGGTAGGGCGATGTGTAGGGCGGCGGAGCCGGACACTGATTCTCGGGCAATCCGCCAAGCACCTGATAAACGCGGCGGCTCGTAATCGGGAAGCAGGCGCCGCCAGGCAGGCCGCAGTTGAGCCGGACGTCAGTACATCGCGACAGGCATTCGGGTGTGCCCTGCGCGGGGAACGCGCTCGATGTCCTGATCGGTGTGCCGTAAAAATCGGTCGAATAGATACAGCGGCAAAGCACGCATTGGGCACGCGCCACATCCGCGACTGCGCTCGTTCCAGCGAGTCCCAGAAGCAACACCCACATCTTCGTCATACCGCGCTCCACCGCCTGTTGCTGACCTCGCCCGGATGATGTCGAGGCTCGATTCGTCGCCGTTCCACGGTCTACCGTCTTGCCCGTGCGCTGACCATGTCGCTGCAACTACGCAGCCGTCTCTGGCACCGCGTCAAGCGCGTAGAACTCCACCGTCTGGGTCCGGCCCTTGACCGACGCCTCGTGCACCTTGTGGCCTGCCAGATTGAGCCCGGCAGCTTCCGCGGCCCGGCGCGACAGGATGAGAACGCAATTGTAGTCCTTGCTCAGGCCTTCAAGCCGCGCGGCGGTGTTCACGGTGTCGCCGATCGCGGTGATGATCTGCGAACGCGGCGGCCCCATCGCACCGACGATGGCCTCGCCGTAATGGATGCTGAGGCCCATGCGTAGCGGTTGCCGCAGCTCGGCCTGCATCTGTTCGTTGAGCTGACCGAGACGGGCCAACATTTCCCGAGCGCCGCGCAACGCCTGCAGCGGACCAACCGCGGGGTCAGGCGCATCCAGGCCGTAGATCGCCATCAAGCCGTCGCCAGTGAACTGCGAATAATGTCCCGCGGTGTCGGCGAGCGCCTTCGTCATCTCGGCAAAGAAACGGTTGAGAATGAACAGCACGTCGTATGGCATGCGGGCCTCGCCCAGCGTCGTCGATGCGCGCAGATCGACGAATACGACCGTAATCAAGCGCTCGCTGCCTTCAAGGCCGCCGCGCACCAACCCATCGGCGGCGCCGACATCGGCGGCGAGCAGGGGCATGATCGCAATGTTGCTTGTCGGCCGGATCTGGCAGGCGAGCCGCAAACCTTCAGGGGCCTCGATGCGCGCCAGCGCCTTGGCCTCGAGCCCGGTTGGGGGCGGCAGCGTGGCGAGCCCGTCCGTCACCTGAATTCGGCAAGTGGTGCAGCGTGCCCGCCCACCGCAAACGGATGCATGCGGGATGCGATTGGCCCGCAGTGTCTCGAGCACGGTTGCGCCCGGCTGGATGCGCATGCGCTGGCCGTTGGAATGGCTCAGCACCGGCTGCCGTCGCAGCCGGTAAATGAGACCACGCACGGCCCGGCCGGCGAACGGCAGCAACAGCAGGCCGAAATAGGCGGCCATGATCCGGCGTTCGATGCGTTGCGCCTCGGCGGTCGTGGCCTCTGTGGTGCCGGCGTTTTGGAGCGTGGTGGCGACAAACCCAGGCGTCGCGGCTTGTCGCACAATATGATTGCCGGCTGCGACGTAGCCGGCAATGGCCAACGTCGGGATCAAAAGCGCGACGACCGCCAATGGGCCACGCCAGGTCGGGTACCATCTCTTGGTGTGCAGCCAGAAGTGAATTCCAATCGACGCGTGCACCCAGACAGTCAGCACCGCGGCAATGTGCCGGATCGGATAGCCGGGCATCAACACCCACTGAATTACCAACACGGTGTCATAAGTTTCGGCCACCCCCAGAAATTCCGAACTAATCCTGGTCCCGACCACGTGCCCTACCAGCAGCGGCACGATCGCAAGACCAAGTCCCAGCTGCGCCCATTCCATGCGGGAGAGCCGCAGATAGCGGCGCACGTAAATCGACCACAGCGCGTTGGAATAGTGCACCAGCAGGGCGGTCGCGAGCACGATGCCGCCGGTTTTGGTCCACCAGAACGTCATCAGGGTGCCAAGAACCTTGCTGGCCAAAGGGATCGAAACCAGAAGGAAGATGTGGCCGACAAGGTGGCAGACGACGAACGTCAGCAACACGAGGGCACTGATCAGTCGCAGCCGCGCACGCGCAACGTGACCCAAACCCTCCACGCGCCAGCGCAGGCTGGTTGCAACCGGGCGGGTGGAGTTGGCAAGCGCCGACACGGCTTTCTCCCGTTCGAATCGGAGTATCCCAGCGGCGCCGCCGCCATTCAACGCGCCGCGCCGCTCTCGCAAAATTGACCAGCCGCAGCTTGCCGGCGCGATGCGGCGGGTTCGACCTTGCCACCTATGTTGCACTGCGCTAAGCCTGCGCCCGTCTAGCCCCAAGCGGCAGAAATTCTTCGTCAGGATTGGGGTTGGATTCGCCTCAAGTCCCGGCTGCCAAAACGTTGGCAATCGGGCTATTATGGGGGTCCTGACGGGAGCGGGCCGGTACGCGGGATTGCGGATGAGCGGGCTTCTGCAGGATTATCTTCCGCTGATTATCTTCGTCGCGGTGGCAACCGCAATCGGGCTCGTTTTGCTCATCGCGCCGTTCATCGTGGCTTACCAGCAACCGAACGCGGAAAAGCTCTCGGCCTACGAATGCGGATTCAACGCGTTCGATGACGCGCGCATGAAATTCGACGTCCGGTTCTACCTGGTTGCCATTCTGTTCATCATTTTCGACCTCGAAGTGTCGTTCCTGTTCCCGTGGGCGGTCGCCTTTGGCGAGATCGGCGTGTTCGGCTTCTGGGCCGTGATGGTGTTTCTTGCGGTATTGACCATCGGCTTTATCTACGAGTGGCGCAAAGGAGCGCTCGAATGGGATTGAGCCATGCCGCCATCGCGCCGGCCGCGACCGGCATCATCGACCCGCGCACCGGCCGACCGGTAGGCGAGGACGATGCGTTTTTTACCGGCGTCAACGCTGACTTGGCCGACAAGGGCTTCCTGGTCACCGCGACTGACGATCTGATCACCTGGGCGCGCACCGGCTCGCTGATGTGGATGACGTTCGGGCTCGCCTGCTGCGCGGTCGAGATGATGCAGATGTCGATGCCGCGCTACGACGCCGAGCGGTTCGGTTTTGCGCCGCGCGCGTCCCCACGCCAGTCCGACGTGATGATTGTTGCGGGCACGTTGACCAACAAGATGGCGCCCGCGTTGCGCAAGGTCTACGACCAGATGCCGGAGCCGCGCTACGTGATCTCGATGGGGTCATGCGCCAACGGCGGGGGGTACTACCATTATTCCTATTCGGTCGTGCGCGGCTGCGACCGGATCGTGCCGATCGACGTCTACGTGCCGGGCTGTCCGCCCACGGCCGAAGCCCTGCTCTACGGGGTGATGCTGCTGCAAAAGAAGATCCGGCGCACCGGGACGATCGAACGGTGACGCCCCGGCAGCATCAACGAGCATTGACATGGATACAAAGCTCGACGAACTCGGCGCCATAATCGCGGGCGCGCTCCCCGACGCGATCACCGGCCATCGCGTTGCCCTTGGCGAGCTTACGATTTCGGCGAGGGCAGGCGACATCGTCAAGGTGGCGACGTTTCTGCGCGACGATCCGCGCTGTCAATTCGTAGCCATCACCGACGTCACGGCCGTCGATTGGCCGTCGCGCGAGCGGCGCTTCGACGTGGTCTATCATTTCCTGTCGCCGACCCGGAACGCCCGCCTTCGCGTCAAGGTCGAAACCGACGAGGTGACGCCGGTGCCGTCGATCATCGGGGTGTTTCCGGGCGCCGGCTGGTATGAGCGCGAAGCCTACGATCTTTACGGCGTGCTGTTCACGGGCCATCCCGACCTGCGCCGGCTGCTCACCGATTACGGCTTCGAGGGTCATCCGCTGCGCAAGGATTTTCCGCTCACCGGCTTTGTCGAGGTGCGCTGGGACGACGAGCAGAAACGGGTCGTGTACGACCCGGTGCAGCTCGCTCAGGAGTTCCGCAATTTCGATTTCCTCTCTCCCTGGGAGGGGCCCGAGTACATCCTGCCGGGCGACGAGAAGGCGAAGACCAGCTGATGAAACCGATGCCCCAGGCCGACCTCGCGCGCCGTCGGACCCGTAACGACGGCCGTCACGTGCGTTTGATGATGGGGTGGGATCGTTTGGCGACAAGCGCCGCCGGCGAGATGGCGCGAAAGGTGGGGGCATGACCGCGCAAGACGCCAACCTGCGCAACTTCACGATCAACTTCGGGCCCCAGCACCCGGCGGCGCACGGCGTGCTGCGGCTTGTGCTCGAGCTCGACGGCGAGGTGATCGAGCGGGTCGATCCGCATATCGGGCTGCTGCACCGCGGCACCGAGAAGCTGATCGAATACAAGACCTACCTGCAGGCGATTCCCTATTTCGATCGCCTCGACTACGTGGCCCCGATGAACCAGGAGCACGCCTTCTGTTTGGCGGCGGAAAGACTCCTGGGGATCACGATCCCGCGCCGCCCGCAGCTCATTCGCGTTCTTTATTGCGAGATTGGACGGCTCTTGTCGCATCTCCTCTGCGTGACCACCCAGGCGATGGATGTCGGCGCCCTGACCCCGCCGCTGTGGGGGTTCGAAGAGCGCGAGAAGCTGATGATGTTCTATGAGCGGGCCTCGGGCAGTCGTATGCACGCGGCATATTTCCGGGTCGGCGGCGTGCACCAGGATTTACCGCCCAAGCTGATCGACGACATCGAGGCGTTCTGCGATCCCTTCCTGAAGGTGTGCGACGACATCGAGGGCCTGCTCACCGACAACCGCATCTTCAAGCAGCGTAACGTCGACATCGGCGTTGTCAGCCTGGCCGACGCCTGGGCCTGGGGCTTCTCCGGCGTCATGGTGCGCGGCTCGGGCGCCGCCTGGGACCTGCGCAAGGCGCAGCCCTACGAGTGCTATTCCGAGTTCGACTTCGACATTCCGGTCGGCAAGAACGGCGACAATTACGATCGGTACTGCATTCGCGTGGAAGAGATGCGCCAATCCATCCGGATCATGAAGCAGTGCGTGGAAAAACTGCGGGCGCCGGACGGGCAGGGTCCGCCGCATCTGCTGGATTCGAAAATTGTGCCGCCCAAACGCGCGGAGATGAAGCGCTCGATGGAAGCGCTGATTCATCATTTCAAGCTCTACACCGAGGGCTTTCATGTCCCCGAGGGCGAGGTTTACGCGGCCGTAGAAGCGCCCAAGGGCGAGTTCGGCGTCTATCTGATCGCGGACGGCACCAACAAACCCTACAAGTGCAAGATTCGCGCGCCCGGCTTCGCGCATCTCTCGGCGATGGATTTCCTTTGCAGGGGCCACATGCTGGCCGACATCTCGGCGATCATTGGTTCGCTCGACATCGTGTTCGGGGAGGTGGATCGTTAAATGGCCCATCGCCGCCTCGCCGAAGAGCATCTGCAGCCGAAGGAGTTTTCCTTCACGGCCGAGAATCTCGCCTGGGCGCAAGACGAGATCAAAAAATATCCGGAAGGCCGCGAGCAATCGGCGGTGATTTCGCTCCTGTGGCGCGCGCAGGAGCAGAACGGCGGCTGGCTGCCGCAGAAGGCGATCGAGGCGGTCGCCGCCATGCTCGGGATGGCGAAGATCCGCGTGCTCGAGGTCGCTACCTTCTACACCATGTTTTTGCTCTCCCCGGTCGGGCGCAAGGCACACGTCCAGGTCTGCGGCACGACACCGTGCCTGCTGCGCGGCGCCGAGGAACTGTTCAAGGTCTGCCGCCGGCGGATCAACGAGCAGCCGTTCCAGGTCTCGGCCGACGGCGATTTTTCGTGGGAGGAGGTCGAGTGCCTCGGCGCCTGCGTCAATGCGCCGATGGTGCTGATCGGGCGCGATACCTACGAAGACCTGAACGGCGAAAGCTTCGAGCGGGTGCTCGACGGGATCGCCAAGGGCCGTTCACCGAAGCCTGGCCCGCAGATCGACCGGCAGACCTCGGCGCCGATCGGCGGCCCCAAGGTGCTGACCGATCCAAGCCAGTTCTGGCGATTGAGCGGCAACGGAAAGCCGCAGGCGCCGGTGCTCGCCGACGCGGACACCAAGAAGCCCGGTGCCGCGGCAAACGTCCATGAAACGCCGACCCCGAAGCCGCCGGCTGCCGATGGTACCGACACGAGGCACTGATGCTCGCAGACAGGGATCGCATCTTCACCAATCTCTACGGCCTGCACGACTGGGGCCTCGCCGGTGCGCGCGCGCGCGGCGCCTGGGACGGCACCAAGGCGATCCTGGAGAAGGGCCGCGACGCCATTGTCAACGAGATCAAGGCTTCCGGATTGCGCGGGCGTGGCGGCGCCGGCTTTCCAACCGGGCTGAAATGGTCGTTCATGCCCAAGCAATCAGATGGGCGCCTGCACTACCTCGTGGTCAACGCGGATGAGTCCGAGCCCGGCACCTGCAAGGACCGCGACATCATGCGCCACGACCCGCATCTGCTGGTCGAGGGCTGCCTGATCGCCGGGTTCGCCATGGGGGCGCACGCCGGCTACATCTATGTGCGCGGCGAATTCATTCGCGAGCGCGAGCACGTGCAGGCCGCGGTCGATCAGGCCTACGAGGCCGGCCTGATCGGCAAGAACGCGTGCGGCTCCGGCTTTGATTTCGATCTCTACGTTCACCACGGCGCCGGCGCCTACATCTGCGGCGAGGAAACCGCGCTGCTGGAAAGCCTGGAGGGCAAGAAGGGCCAGCCTCGCCTCAAGCCGCCGTTCCCGGCCAACGTCGGGCTCTATGGTTGCCCGACCACGGTCAACAATGTGGAGACCATCGCATCGGCGCCCGACATCATGCGCCGCGGCGCCGCCTGGTTCTCCTCGATCGGCCGTCCCAACAACACCGGCACCAAGATCTATTGCATCTCCGGCCACGTGGAGAAGCCCTGCAACATCGAGGAGGCGCTGGGCATTCCGCTGCGCGAGCTGATCGAGACCTATGCGGGCGGCGTGCGCGGCGGCTGGGACAATCTGCTGGCGGTCATTCCAGGCGGCTCCTCGATGCCGCTGGTGCCGGCGTCCCAATGCGACGACCTCAAGATGGATTTCGATGGTCTGGCGGCGGTCAAATCGGCGCTCGGCACCGCCGCCGTGATCGTCATGGATAAGACCACCGACATCGTCCGTGCCATGGCGCGCATCTCCTACTTCTACAAGCACGAGAGCTGCGGCCAGTGCACGCCCTGCCGCGAGGGCATGGGCTGGATGTGGCGGGTGCTCACCCGCATGGCCGAAGGCCGCGCCCACAAGCGCGAAATCGACATGCTGTTCGAAGTCACAAAGCAGATCGAGGGTCACACGATTTGCGCATTCGGCGACGGCGCCGCCTGGCCGGTCCAGGGACTGCTGCGGCACTTCCGGCCGGAGATCGAGCGCCGCATCGACGAGTATGCCCGCAATCCGCATCCCGAACCGATCCGCGAGGCGGCGGAGTAGCTGAGATGACGAAACTCATCGTCGACGGCAAAGAGATCGACGTTCCGCCCGAGTACACGCTGCTGCAGGCGTGCGAAGCAGCGGGCGCGGAAATCCCCCGCTTCTGCTTCCACGAACGGCTGTCGATCGCCGGCAATTGCCGCATGTGCCTCGTCGAGCTTGTCGGATCGCCCAAGCCGGTCGCGTCCTGCGCCTGGGGCGTGCGCGATTGCCGGCCCGGCCCGAAGGGCGAGCCCCCGCAGGTCAAGACCCGCACCTCGATGGTCAAGAAGGCGCACGAAGGGGTGATGGAATTCCTGCTGATCAATCATCCGCTCGACTGTCCGATCTGCGATCAGGGCGGCGAGTGCGATCTGCAGGATCAGACCATGGCCTACGGGGTCGATGCCAGCCGCTTCCACGAAAACAAGCGCGCGGTCGAGGACAAGTACATCGGCGCCCTCGTCAAGACCTCGATGAACCGTTGCATCCAGTGCACGCGCTGCGTCCGCTTTGCCACCGAGGTTGCGGGCGTGCCGGAACTCGGCGCCATCAACCGCGGCGAGGACATGGAGATCACGACCTACCTCGAGACCGCGATGACCTCCGAGCTGCAGGGCAACGTGGTTGATCTTTGCCCGGTCGGCGCGCTGACGTCGAAGCCCTATGCATTCGCGGCACGTCCGTGGGAGCTCAATAAGACCGAGTCGGTCGACGTCATGGATGCGCTCGGCAGCGCTATCAGGGTCGACACCCGCGGTCGCGAGGTGATGCGCATCCTGCCGCGCATCAACGAAGACGTGAACGAGGAGTGGATCTCCGACAAGACCCGTCACATCATCGATGGGCTACGCACCCAGCGGCTTGATCAGCCATATCTGCGCGACGGCCCCCGGCTGCGTCCCGCGACATGGGGCGAGGCGTTCGCGGCGATCGCCACGAAGGTCAATGCCGCGTCGCGCCAGCGTATCGGGGCGATCGCCGGAGACGTGGCCACCGTTGAGGAGATGTTCGCCCTCAAGGATCTGATGACGCGGCTCGGTGTGACGAATGTCGACTGCCGCCAGGATGGTTCGAAACTCATCCCCGCCTGGGGCCGAGCAAGCTACACGTTCAATGCCACCGTTGCAGGAATCGAAAAGGCCGATGCGCTGCTGATCGTCGGCTCGAACCCGCGCCGGGAAGCGGCCGTGCTCAATGCGCGCATCCGGAAGCGCTGGCGGGCCGGGCGGTTCCCGGTCGGGCTCATCGGCGACAAAGCCGGCCTGACGTACACCTACGATTATCTCGGCGCCGGTCCTGAAACGCTGGCGGAAGTTGCGAGCGGGCGCCATCCATTCGCCGACACGCTCAAGAAAGCCGAACGGCCGCTGATCCTGATCGGGTCGGGCGCATTGGCGCGACCGGACGGCGCGGCGATCGCATCGCTCGCCGCCCGCGCCGCCCTCGATCTCGGCGCTGTGAAGGACGGCTGGAACGGCTATTGCGTTCTGCACACGGCAGCCTCGCGGGTCGGCGGTCTCGACATCGGCTTCGCGCCGGGCACGGGCGGGATTAGCGCGCAGGAGATGGCCGCATACGGAACGCTCGACGTGTTGTTCCTGCTGGGCGCGGATGAAATCGACGTCGCCCGCGGCGCTTTCGTCGTCTATATCGGGACCCACGGCGATCGCGGTGCACACCGGGCCGACGTTATTCTCCCGGGTGCCGCCTACACGGAAAAGACCGGGCTCACCGTCAACATCGAAGGCCGCGTTCAGCTCATCAATCGGGCGGGTTTCCCGCCCGGTGATGCGCGCGAGGATTGGGCGATCCTGCGGGCGCTGTCCGATCGACTAGGCCACCGGCTCCCTTACGACTCTCTGGCGCAGTTGCGCGCGACTCTGTTTCGGGCGCATCCGCAGCTGGCGCGCCTCGATGCGGTTGCGCCCGCCGACGCTACCGATTTGCGCCGGCTTGCCGAAGTCGGGGGCACCACCGATCACGCGGCCTTCCATTCGCCGATCGAAGACTACTATGCGACCAATCCGATCGCGCGCGCCTCGGCCGTCATGGCGGAATGCAGCTCGCTGGCGCGGCGTTCCGCAACCAGCATTGCGGCGGAGTGACGATGTCGGAGTTCATGATCAGCTACGTTTGGCCCGTCATCGTCATGGTGGCACAAAGCGTGTTGATGCTGGTCATTCTGCTGATCGCCGTCGCCTATGTGCTGTTGGCCGATCGCAAAATCTGGGCAGCCGTGCAGATCCGGCGCGGTCCGAACGTGGTCGGCCCCTGGGGCCTGCTGCAGTCGTTCGCTGATCTCCTCAAGTTCGTGTTCAAGGAGCCGACGATCCCGTCGGGCGCCAACAAGGGCGTGTTTCTGCTGGCGCCGCTGGTGACCTGCGTGCTCGCCCTTGCGGCCTGGGCCGTGATCCCGGTGAACGTCGGCTGGATGATCGCCGACATCAATGTCGGGATCCTCTACATCTTCGCGATCTCATCGCTCATGGTCTACGGCGTGATCATGGCCGGGTGGGCGTCGAACTCCAAATATCCGTTCCTCTCGGCGCTGCGCTCGGCCGCCCAGATGGTGTCGTACGAAGTCTCGATCGGCTTCGTGTTCGTCACCGTCCTGCTGTGCGTCGGCTCGCTCAATTTGTCGGCCATCGTCGACGCGCAACAGCGCTACGGGATCGCGACGCTGATCGGAATTCCGTGGTTTTCGGTGTTGAATTGGTTCTGGCTGCCGCTGTTCCCGATGTTCATCGTGTTCTTCGTGTCGGCGCTGGCCGAGACCAACCGGCCGCCCTTCGATTTGGTGGAGGCTGAGTCCGAACTGGTGGCCGGTTTTATGGTCGAGTACGGCTCGACCCCCTACATGATGTTCATGCTGGGCGAGTACGTGGCGGTCGCGACCATGTGCGCCATGGCTACGATCCTGTTCCTGGGCGGGTGGCTGCCGCCGCTCGCGCTGCCACCGTTCACCTGGGTTCCCGGCGTCATCTGGTTCGTGCTCAAGGCCAGCTTCGTGTTCTTCATGTTCGCCTTGGTGAAGGCGTTCGTTCCGCGGTACCGGTACGACCAGTTGATGCGGCTGGGGTGGAAGGTGTTCCTGCCGCTGTCGCTGGCGATGATCGTGATTGTCGCGGCAGTTCTGCAGTTTGGCGGGCTCGCTCCCAGATGAGCCCGGATTCGAGGACGTCATGAGGATAGATAGCGCTGCACGCGCGCTGCTGCTGCAGGAGTTCGTTTCGGCCGTAATGCTGTCGATGCGCTACTTCTTTTCGCCGAAACGTACGATCAACTATCCGTTCGAGAAGAATCCGATCTCGCCGCGGTTTCGCGGCGAGCACGCGCTGCGGCGCTACCCCAACGGCGAGGAACGCTGCATCGCCTGCAAGCTGTGCGAGGCGATCTGTCCTGCGCAAGCGATCACGATCGAGGCAGGGCCTCGCCGCAACGACGGCACCCGTCGCGCCACGCGTTACGATATCGACATGGTGAAATGCATCTATTGCGGAATGTGCCAGGAAGCATGCCCAGTGGACGCCATCGTGGAGGGGCCGAACTTCGAGTTCGCAACCGAGACGCGCGAGGAGCTCTACTACGACAAGGATCGCCTGCTGGCGAACGGTGATCGTTGGGAGCGCGAGATCGCCCGGAACATCGCGCTCGATGCGCCGTACCGGTGAGTGCACTGAATGTTCTTTCTCGCCCTGTTTTTCTATTTGTTTGCCGGTGTGTGCCTCGCATCCGCCTTCATGGTGATCGCGGCGCGCAATCCGGTGCACTCGGTGCTGTTCCTTATCCTCACGTTCGTCAACGCGGCGGCGCTGTTCGTCCTGCTGGGGGCTGAGTTTCTGGCGATGATCCTGATCGTCGTCTACGTCGGCGCCGTCGCGGTGCTGTTCCTGTTCGTCGTGATGATGCTCGACGTTGATTTCGTGGAATTGCGACAGGGTGTCCTGAATTACCTGCCGGTCGCGGGGACTGTCGGGTTCATCTTTATGATTGAGCTCGTGTTCATCGGGTTGTCCTGGGTGATCAGCCCGACCGCGCCGCGGGCACTTGCAACGCCGATCGCTCAGAACACAACGAATACAGCGGCGCTCGGGCTCGTGCTCTATACGCGCTACGTCTATTACTTCGAGGTCGCCGGACTGGTGCTGCTGGTCGCGATGATCGGCGCGATCGTGCTGACATTGCGGCATAAGGCCAACGTCAAGCGTCAGAATATCGCGGTACAGAACGCACGCACCAAGGCGACGGCGATCGACATTCGACAGGTGCGCCCGGGGCAGGGGGTCTGACGTGACGGTTGGGCTTGGACACTATCTCACGGTCGCGGCGATCCTGTTTACGCTGGGGATCGTCGGCATCTTCATCAACCGCAAAAACGTCATTGTCATCCTGATGTCGATCGAGCTCATCCTGCTAGCCGTCAACATCAACTTCGTGGCGTTCTCGGCCTTCCTGGGCGATCTCGTCGGCCAAGTGTTCGCGCTGGTCGTGCTCACGGTGGCCGCCGCGGAGGCGGCCATCGGGCTCGCCATCCTGGTTGTGTTCTTCCGCAATCGCGGATCGATCGCGGTCGAAGACATCAACCTCATGAAAGGCTGACGATGTATCTCGCGATCGTTTTCCTGCCCTTGCTGGGGTGCATCATCGCGGGTGCGATTGCGATTGTCGGCGCGCGCGCGCGCTGCCCGGGCGGCGATCCTGCCCCGCCCGACGATCACGCGGCCCACGCGGCGGAGGCCCATCACGCTGAATTGGGGGCCGCTCATTCACCGGGCCACGACGGGCATTCCGCCGAGCCGCCCGCCATGGGCACACGCTCCGCCGAAGTGATCACCACGGCGCTGCTGTTCATTGCGATGGTGTTTGCCTGGGTCTCGTTCGTCCAAGTCGGCTTCGGACGCCAGGACGCCCACGTAATGGTGGCCAACTTTTTTACGGTTGGGACCCTCAAGGTCGAGTGGGCGCTGTGGGTCGACACCCTGACGGCGGTGATGCTTGTGGTGGTCACCACGGTCTCGGCGCTGGTCCACCTCTACTCGATCGGGTACATGAGCGAGGACCCCTACTGTCCGCGCTTTTTCTCATACTTGTCGTTCTTCACCTTCGCCATGTTGATGCTGGTGACGGCGGACAACCTGGTGCAGCTGTTTTTCGGCTGGGAAGGCGTGGGGCTCGCGAGCTATCTGCTGATCGGTTTCTGGTACCACAAGCCGGAGGCCAACGCCGCGGCGATCAAGGCCTTCGTGGTCAACCGGATCGGTGACTTTGGCTTTGCACTCGGCATCTTCGCCGTGTTCATGATGACCGGCGCGCTCGATCTCGAAACGGTGTTTGCGCAGGCGCCCTCGCTGGTCGGCAAGTCGATCCATTTCCTGAACTGGGACGTCGATGCGCTCACGTTGATTTGCCTGCTGCTGTTCTTGGGCGCGATGGGCAAGTCGGCGCAGTTCCTGCTGCACACCTGGCTGCCCGACGCCATGGAAGGGCCGACCCCGGTGTCGGCTCTCATTCACGCGGCAACCATGGTGACCGCGGGTGTGTTCCTAGTGGCGAGGCTGTCGCCGCTGTTCGACCTGGCGCCGACCGCGCAGGCGTTCGTGACGTTCATCGGCGCCACGACTTGCGTCTTCGCCGCCACCATCGCGCTGGTGCAAAACGACATCAAAAAGATCGTGGCGTACTCGACCTGCTCGCAACTCGGCTACATGTTTGTCGCGATGGGTGTCGGGGCCTATTCGATCGGCATGTTCCATCTGTTCACACATGCTTTCTTCAAGGCCCTGCTGTTCCTCGGTTGCGGGTCGGTGATCACCGCCATGCATCACGAGCAGGATATCCGCAACATGGGTGGGCTTTTCCGTCGCCTGCCGTTCACCTACGTGACGATGGTCGTCGGCGCGCTGGCGCTGACCGGGTTTCCGTTGACGGCGGGCTATTTCTCGAAAGATGCGATTATCGAAGCCGCGTTCGTCAGCACCACCTCGTTCGGCCTGGTCGGAACCTACGCGTATTTGTGCACCACCGCGGCGGCCGCGCTGACGGCGTTCTATATCTGGCGGTTGATCTTCAAAACCTTCCATGGTCGCCCGCACGATCAGGCGCACTATGACACGGCCCAGGAAAGTCCGCTCACCATGTTGATTCCGCTCGGCGCGTTGACGGCCGGTTGCTTCCTCGCCGGCTGGCCTTTCGAGAGGTTGTTCGTCGGCCCGGGGGTCGAGGCGTTCTTCCGCGATTCGCTCAAATTCAGCGCCGGCAATCACATCTTCGAGGAGATGGACCAGATCTCCCAGCTGATCTCCGTCATCCCGACCATCATGATGGCCATTGGCTTCGCGGTGGCGTGGGAATTCTGCATCCGCAATCCGACGCTTCCGGTTGAGCTCGCGCGTCAGCAGGCGCCGCTCTATAGGTTCTTGCTCAACAAGTGGTACTTCGACGAGCTTTACGACCTCATTTTCGTGCGGCCGACGTTCTGGCTCGGCAACGTGCTTTGGCGCTACGGCGATGGCTGGCTGATCGACGGTTTCGGCCCCGACGGCGTGTCTGCGCGGGTGATCGACGTGACCCGCAACGTCGTGCGGCTGCAGACCGGCTATCTCTATCACTATGCCTTCACCATGCTGATCGGCGTCGCCGCCGCGGTGACCTGGTTCATGTTTTGGAGCGGCTACTGATGAGCTGGCCCGTCCTGTCAGTCACCGTATTTCTGCCGCTGGTCGGCGCGCTGTTCATCATGACGCTGCGCGGCGACGATGACGCCGTGCAACACAACGCCCGTTGGGTCGCCTTGTGGACGACCTTGATTACGTTCGCGATCTCGCTGGTTCTGGTCTGGCGCTTCGATGCGAGCTCGGCCGAGTTCCAGTTCGTAGAACGGCGTCCGTGGCTCGGCGGAGCCATCACCTATCATATGGGGGTCGACGGCATTTCGCTGCCGTTCGTCATTCTCACCACCGGCCTGCTGCCGCTCTGCATCATCGCAAGCTTCCGCTCGGTGCAGAGGCGCGTCAAAGAATACATGATCGCATTCCTCGTGCTCGAAACCCTGATGCTCGGCACGTTCACGGCGCTCGATCTGGTGCTGTTCTACCTGTTTTTCGAAGGCGGCCTTATTCCGATGTTCCTGATCATCGGAATCTGGGGCGGTCCGCGCCGGGTGTATGCGGCCTTCAAGTTCTTCCTCTACACGTTTCTCGGATCGGTGCTGATGCTGCTCGCCATCATGGCGTTGTATTGGAGCGCGGGAACCACCGATATTGCGACGCTGCTGCACCATGATTTCCCGCGCTCGCTGCAGACGTGGGCATGGTTTGCCTTTCTGGCCTCGTTCGCCGTCAAGCTTCCGATGTGGCCGGTCCACACCTGGCTGCCCGACGCTCATGTCGAGGCGCCGACCGCCGGATCAGTCATTCTGGCGGCGATCCTGCTCAAGATGGGCGGCTACGGTTTTCTGCGCTTCTCGCTGCCGATGTTCCCGCTGGCTTCGCAGGAATTCGCCCCGCTCATGTTCGCGTTGGCGGTCGTCGCCATCATCTACACATCGCTGGTCGCGCTGGTGCAGCAAGACATGAAGAAGCTCATCGCCTATTCGTCGGTGGCGCATATGGGCTTCGTGACCATGGGCATCTTTGCCGGCACGTTGCAGGGGATCGCCGGCGGCATCTTCCAGATGATTTCGCACGGGCTGGTCTCGGGCGCCCTATTCCTGTGCGTGGGCGTCGTTTACGACCGGCTGCACACGCGCGAGATCGCGGCGTATGGCGGGCTTGTCAACCGCATGCCGCTCTATGCGGCGGTGTTCATGGTGTTCACGCTCGCGAATGTGGGTCTGCCGGGCACGACCGGATTCATTGGCGAGTTTCTGTCGCTGAACGGCACCTTCAAGGTCAACACCTGGGTCGCCACCCTGGCTGCGACAGGGCTCATTCTGTCGGCCTGCTATGCCCTATGGCTTTATCGCCAGGTCATCTTCGGCGTGCTCGACAAGCCCTCGCTTGCCCATATGCTCGACCTAAGCGGGCGCGAAATCATAACGTTCGCTCCGCTTGTGGTTCTGACCATAGTGTTCGGCGTCTATCCCAAACCGGTGCTCGACATGTCAGCGGCGTCGGTCACGGCGCTCCTCGAAAACTATCAGCATAAGGTGGCAGGCAAATCGGCCGTTCAGGCCGCCGATTCCCGCGCCGGTTTCCCGGTCGGCCCCGTCGAGATGATGTCCGCCGATCCCGACAAGGTTTTGGTCAAGATCAAATACATCACGACCCAGCCTGAATCCCAGCTTTCGCACCGAGCCGCGCTAGCTCCGGCCAAATGAGACGCCGATGAGCGACACCATGCAACTGTCCGCCTACTATCCGTTATTGCCGGAACTGCTGCTTGCCGTCGGTGCCATGGCGCTCCTGATGGTGGGGGCGGTGCGGGGCGAAACGTCAACCAGTCTGGTGACCGGGTGCGCCTTGTTTTTGTTGGTGATCGTCGGCCTGCTGGTGCTTGAGGTTCCGGGGGACAAGTCGGTGCTGTTCGCCGGCAGCTTCATGCTCGACGGCTTCGGCCGCTTCCTGAAGATCTTGGCCCTGATCGGGTCGGGCACCGCGATCGTCATGTCCATCGGTTTCCTGGAAGTGCCGAGCCGGCGGATGTTTGAATACGCCGTCCTGATCCTGCTCGCCACGACCGGGATGATGGTCTTGATTTCCGCGGGCGACCTGATCGCGCTCTATCTCGGGCTCGAGCTGATG
This sequence comes from Xanthobacteraceae bacterium, assembly GCA_035472475.1. Classification (GTDB taxonomy): domain Bacteria; phylum Pseudomonadota; class Alphaproteobacteria; order Rhizobiales; family Xanthobacteraceae; genus JAFAXD01. The sequence goes on from DATIPA010000189.1 coordinate 20,433, forward strand.
AGTCTATCGCTCTATGTTGTCGCAGCGATCGATCGCGACAACGTGCGATCGACGGAAGCCGGTCTCAAATACTTTGTGCTCGGGGCACTGTCGTCCGGAATGTTGCTGTACGGGTGTTCGCTGATTTATGGCTTCACCGGGACGGTGACTTTCGCGGGTATTGCGAGTGCGGCCGCCGAAGGCGGAGTTGGCTTGACGTTCGGCCTGGTGTTTCTGTTTGCTGGGCTGTGCTTCAAGATCTCCGCGGTGCCGTTCCACATGTGGACGCCCGACGTGTACCAGGGGGCGCCGACGCCGATCACCGCGTTCTTTGCGTCGGCCCCGAAGGTCGCCGCAATGGCGATCTTCCTGCGCGCCGCGCTCACGGCATTCCCTGCAATCGCTGCCCAATGGCAGCAAATTCTCTCGTTTGTGGCGATCGCGTCGATGCTGCTCGGCGCGTTTGCCGCGATCGGGCAGACCAACATCAAACGGCTGATGGCGTATTCGTCTATCGGGCACATGGGGTTTGCTCTGGTCGGGCTCGCGGCGGGGACGAGCGAGGGCGTGCAAGGGGTGCTGGTCTATCTGGCGATCTACGTGACCATGACGCTTGGTGCGTTCGCTTGCATTCTCGCCATGCGCCGCGAGGAAGGTCCGATCGAAACCATTTCCGATCTTGCCGGGCTGGCGCGCACCAACGGCCCGATGGCGTTCCTGTTTGCGATGCTGTTGTTCTCGCTCGCCGGCGTTCCGCCGCTCGCGGGGTTCTTTGCGAAGTTCTATGTGTTTCTGGCGGCCATCAAGGCGGGCCTCTACGTTCTCGCCGTCATCGGCGTCGTCGCCAGCGTGATCGGTGCCTACTATTATCTGATGATCGTGAAAGTCATGTATTTCGATGAACCGGCGCCGGCGTTCAGCCCCATGCGCCCCGAACTCAAGGTGGTTCTCGGCGTCACCGGGCTATTCAACCTGCTGTTTTTTGTTGTGCCGGGTCCGCTGGTGAATGCTGCGGCCGCCGCGGCCAAATCGCTGTTCTGATGGAACCAGACGCACTCGCCGGCAAGGTGAGGGGCCCCTTGTCGTCCGCGAGATCGATTGGAGCGGACGCCGGCTTCGCCGTCGGAGCCGGTCCCGACTGGATCCCTTTCGGGGATGCCGCGCCAGTCCGGCGCATTGCATGCGATGTCGTGAGCTCGACCAATTCTGAGGCGCTCGCGCGTGCGCGTGCGGGGGAAACGGGCCCGCTCTGGTTCACCGCGCGCGCCCAGACCGCGGGCCGGGGCCGGCGCGGCCGCGCTTGGGTCTCAGCGCCGGGCAATCTCTACGCAACGCTCTTGTTGACCGATCCGGCGCCGACGGCGTTGGCGTCGCAATTATCATTGGTCGCCGGGCTCGCGGTCTGCGACGCCATCTTGGCCGTTGCCAACGCGGAGCCGCCGTTGGCGTTGAAATGGCCGAACGACGTCCTGTTGCGCGGGAAGAAGCTTGCCGGGATCCTGATCGAAGGGGAGGGGACGCCCGTGGCGGTCGCGATCGGCATTGGGATCAACTGCGCTACTCACCCGGACGACACCGAATTTCCGGCAACCGACCTGCGCGAACAGGGCGTGGAGGCAACGCCGGAAGGATTGCTCGCGGCGCTGTCGTCCGCGCTGGGGCGACGGCTCACGCAATGGGACCGCGGGGCCAATTTCGCATCGACGCGCGCAGACTGGCTGGCCCGCGCGCATTCGGCCGGCAGCGAACTGCGCGTGCGCCTGGCCGAGCGTGAGCTCAGCGGGTGGTTCGAGTCGCTCGATGATGCCGGTCGATTGCTGCTTCGCCTGCCGGACGGCTCGCTTGAGGTGGTTACTGGGGGCGACGTGTTTGGGATTGGCCCGCCGACACGTTCTGCGCCGACGACATAGCCATCAATGCCGGGCCCCAACGAGGAACTGGTCTTTGCCCCGCTTGGTGGCGTGGGTGAAATCGGAATGAACCTTGCGCTCTACGGGATCGGATCCGAGCGCAGCAAGCGGTGGCTGATCGTCGATTTCGGGGTTGCGTTCGCGGGCGACGACCTGCCGGGCGTCGACCTGATCATGCCCGACATCGCGTACCTGATCGAGGAACGCCGCAACATTGAAGGAATCATGCTCACCCACGCGCATGAGGATCATTACGGCGCATTGCTCGACCTGTGGCCGCGATTGCGCGTGCCGGTCTATGCGACGCCGTTCACGGCAGCCCTGTTGGAGGCCAAGCGGCAGTCTGAACCCGGCGCGCCCGAGATCGACGTGCGCGCGGTTCCGCTCGGCGGCCGCGTTAAGGTTGGACCGTTCGACGTGGAATATGTGTCGGTCGCGCATTCGATTCCGGAGTCGAACGGCCTGATCATCCGAACCGCGCTCGGTGCCGTCCTGCACACCGGCGACTGGAAGATCGACCCCACACCCCTGATCGGGCCGCCGACCGACCAGGCCAAACTGACGGCGCTGGGCGAGGAGGGGTGCCTCGCCCTGGTCGGGGATTCCACCAACGCCGTGCGCGACGGCCGCTCGCCTTCGGAAGCCGACGTGGCAAAAACCCTTGCCGAGCTCATCGTGACGGCGCCCGGCCGCGTCGCCGTCACGACGTTTGCCTCGCACGTCGCGCGGATTCGCGCGGTCGCCGCCGCGGCGCGCGCGTCCGATCGCGAGGTCGTTGTGGTGGGCCGGGCGATGGATCGGGTGGTGCAGGTCGCGCGCGAGACCGGGTATCTGGACGGCGTGCAGGATTTCCGCCCCGCGGAAGCCTACGGGTATCTGCCCCCCCACAAGGTCGTGGCGCTTTGCACCGGCAGCCAGGGCGAGCCGCGCGCTGCGCTCGCGCGCATCGCGCAGGATGAGCATCCCGAGGTGACCCTGGCGAAGGGCGACCGGGTGATCTTCTCGGCGCGTCCGATCCCTGGCAACGAGAAGGCGATTGCGCGCGTCATCAATGGATTGGTCCGCCAAGGCGTCGACGTGGTCACCGACCGCACGCATCTCGTGCACGTCTCCGGCCATCCGCGACGCGGCGAGTTGGAGGACATGTACCGATGGGTTAGGCCCAAAATCGCCGTTCCGGTGCACGGGGAACCGTTGCACCTCGCCGAGCACGCGAAACTGGCGCGTGCTATCGGCGTCAAAGACGTGATCACGTGTGCCAATGGCGACCTCGTCCGGCTTGCGCCCGGATCCCCCGGCATCGTCGACGAGGTGCGCGCCGGCCGCCTCTACAAGGACGGGCGCCTGATCGTCGACGCCGAGCAGCGCACGGTCGCAGACCGGCGCAGGTTGGGTTTTGCAGGGATCGTATCGGTGGCGATCGTATTGGACCAAAAGGGTGCGATGGTCGCGGACCCGCACGTCGAGATGATCGGCATTCCGGAGCTCAACGCCAGTGGCGAGCGGGTCGCCGACCTCGTGGATGACATCGTGGTCGGCACACTCGAGCAGCTGTCGAAGCCGCGCCGGCGCGACCCGGACTCGGTCGTGCAGGCGGTGCGCGGCGCCGTGCGATCGGCGATCGCCGAGCAATGGGGCAAGAAGCCCCTCTGTCTCGTGCATGTTTCGACCGTATAGACTGAGCGCATGAATCAACGGGCCGGCCGGGACCAGCGGAGAAGACACAGATGATCGGACGGCTGAACCACGTGGCCATCGCGGTGCGCGATATCGACGCGGCGGCGCGGATCTATCGCGATAGGCTTGCCGCACAGGTCTCGGACAAAGTGCCGCAGCCTGCCCACGGTGTGACGACCGTTTTCGTCACTCTGCCCAACACCAAGATTGAGCTCCTCGAGCCGCTCGGGGACGGATCCCCGATCGCAAAATTCCTCGAGCGCAATGCCGACGGCGGCATCCATCACATCTGCTACGAGGTCGACGACATTGTCGCGGCGCGCGATCGGCTGCTCGGACAGGGCGCGCGTGTCCTGGGCGACGGCGAACCGAAGATCGGTGCGCACGGCAAGCCAGTGCTGTTCCTGCATCCCAAGGATTTCTGCGGAACGCTGGTCGAGCTCGAACAAGCGTGAGCGCTCGTGTCTTGGCCGACAATCGCTGCAATCTATTTCATCATGTGGTGGATCGTGCTGTTTGCGGTCCTTCCCTGGGGCGTGCGGTCGCAAAGCGAGAGCGGTGAGGGCGCGCCGGGAACCGACCCCGGTGCACCGAGTCTTCCAGGGCTGGGGAAAAAGCTGATCTGGACCACGCTGGTGTCGGCAGCGCTGTTCGGTATTTTTTACTATTGCTACGTCACGCGGCTGATCACGCTCGACGATCTGGGCGCGCTGTTCGGCATGCGATGAGAACGCTGAGTTATCGGCCCCGAGCGTGAACTATCCGCCGCGTGAGCGCAGGCGGCGTGAGGTCGGCGGTGCGGCGCCCGGTGGGGAGGTTGCATAGAACGGGTTGAATTCGCAGGTGCCGCCGATGCCGGCGACCGTCATGCGACACTGCTCCAGCGTGGAAAATCCACAGTTTTGCGGGGCGTTCCCCATCATGTAGTGGGCGCACCACGGATAGGTCGCGGCCTGGGCCAGATCGGCGCTTGCGATGACCGTCAAGGCGGCTGCAACCAAAACAAGACTACGCATGTCGCCTCCTGGAGCGCTCGTCGCGTTTGTTTTCTGCTCACGAGCTAATCAAGTCTCGTCTATTTGCCGGACCTTTGCCATCGCGATTTGGAGGTATTTTTGAAAGTGGTGCAGCGCTTGCCGGCTCGGCGCAGGCTTGTCCGGGCGCGATGAGACCACGGTTTGTCGCTGCGGAATGCAACGGTAACGATTGGGCGCCCACGGTAGCGGGATGGTGGATCGCAACACAGCAAAAAGACGCTGTGGGCAAAAAAAGAGCAGGGCCCACCCCTGCTCTTAGAGAATTCTCTCCAGCCTTTGATTTCCGTCTAGCTTGATGCGGCGGACGGCGCGACCAGGCGCGCCTTTTGGCTAGTTCCTCCCAGGACTTGGACCGGTGCGTGGGATGTTTCCAACGCTGCGGAGATCAACACCGTAGACCAAATGGTGGGCTACTGTCATGGGGGTCACAGTGCGGCGCAACAAACATCCCACTTTCTGGTTATCGGTCGTTGCCCACCTTTGGAAGTCCACGTGCCCACTGGGATATTGAGGTGGTCGAGCCCGCCTGATTGCGGCGCAGTCGCACGATCGCTTGAGGGTGGCCCGCGTGTCGACCGGCGTGAGCTGCCAAGTGAGCTGCAACGCATTCACCCGGCGTGTCTGCACTGCTTGAAAGCGTCTCGGCCCGGCAGCCCTTGTGTTTTGGCCGGCAATCCGGTTTCACTCGGCGCGCCTCCGATCGACCGCAAACCGCGTCAGCCCATGCGCCTCTCCCGATTTTTTATGCCGATCCTGCGCGAGACGCCCAAAGAGGCGGAGATCGTGTCGCATCGTCTGATGCTGCGGGCCGGAATGATCCGGCAGGAAGCCGCGGGCATCTATGCGTTTCTCCCGCTTGGCCTGCGCGTGCTGCGCAAGGTCTGCAGGATCGTGCGCGAGGAACAGGATCGCGCTGGTGCGATCGAACTGCTGATGCCCACGATCCAGCCGGCCGATCTCTGGCGCGAAAGCGGTCGCTACGAGGCTTACGGCAAGGAGATGCTTCGCATCAAGGATCGGCACGAACGCGACATGCTGTACGGGCCGACCAACGAAGAGATGATCACCGAAATCTTTCGAGCTTACGTGCGCTCGTACAAGGATTTGCCGCTCAACCTGTATCACCTGCAATGGAAATTCCGCGACGAGGTGCGTCCGCGGTTCGGCACGATGCGCTCGCGCGAATTTCTGATGAAGGACGCCTATTCGTTCGATATCGATCAGGCGGGTGCCCGGCATTCCTACAACAAGATGTTCGTCGCCTATCTGCGCACCTTCGCGCGCATGGGCCTGAAGTCGATTCCGATGGTGGCGGAGACCGGACCGATCGGCGGCAACCTCAGTCACGAGTTCATCATTCTGGCGGAGACCGGCGAAAGCGAGGTGTTTTGCCACCGCGACTATCTCGATATGCCGGTACCGGGCGAGGACGTGAACTTCGATGACGTTACCGGGCTGCAGAAGATCGTCGACGCCTGGACCTCGCTCTACGCCGCGACCTCGGAGAAGCACGAGCCGGCCGCCTTCGCGAAACTTCCCGCCGACAAGCAGGTCTCCGCCCGCGGTATCGAGGTTGGTCACATCTTCTACTTCGGTACCAAATATTCCGAGCCGATGAAGGCCGTCGTCACCGGACCCGACGGGGTCGAGCATCCGGTCCAGATGGGTTCCTACGGCATTGGGCCGACGCGACTCGTGGCCGCGATCATCGAGGCCTCGCACGACGAAAATGGCATCGTGTGGCCGCAGGCGGCCGCGCCGTTCGACGTCGCGATCCTCAATCTCAAGCAGGGGGATGCGGGCACCGACGGCGTGAGCGAAACGCTCTATCGCGAGCTGACGCGTCACGGTCTTGATGTGCTTTACAACGATCTCGACGAGCGACCGGGATCGAAATTCGCCAGCGCCGATCTGACCGGCTTTCCGTGGCAGATCCTGGTCGGTCCCAAGGGGCTCGCGGACGGCAAGGTTGAACTCAAGCGCCGTGCCGACGGCAGCCGCGAACTGGTGTCGCCCGCCGCCGCCGTCGATGTGCTGACGAAATGAAACCCGTGCGCGACGCCGAACCAACTGCAATTGTCGGTGGCTTGAAACCGCCAGAATCAGATGAGATCAGGGGCGGGGAGCAGCGATGAGCGAAAAAACCGGCACGCAGCCGTTTTCCGGGTTCGAATGGATGTTGTCGCTGCGCTACCTGCGAGCGCGGCGCAAGGAAGGGTTCATTTCGGTTATCGCCGGCTTTTCCTTCATCGGCATTCTGCTCGGAGTAGCGACGCTCATCATCGTGATGGCGGTCATGAACGGCTTCCGGCAGGAGCTGCTCGAGAAAATCCTCGGGCTCAACGGCCACCTGCTGGTGCAACCGCTTGATGCGCCGCTGACTGATTTCGAGGCGGTGGCGGAGCGGATCTCGAAGATCCCGGGTATCCGGCTGGCGGCGCCGGTGGTCGAGGGCCAGGCGCTGGCATCGTCCCCGTTTGGCTCGAGCGGCGTGCTGGTGCGCGGGTGGCGCGGCGCCGACCTCCGCAAGCTTCCGTCGATCGCCGACAATCTCAAGCAGGGCACGCTGGCGGGGTTCGATGAAGGGCAGGGCGTGCTCATTGGCCGCAGGCTCGCCGATCAGCTCACCGTTCATGCCGGGGAAACCGTCACCCTCGTTGCGCCGCGCGGCGCCGTTACGCCGATGGGGACCATGCCGCGCATCAAAACCTACAAAATCGCCGGCGTGTTCGAGATCGGCATGTCGGAATACGACCTCGGTTTCATGTTCATGCCGCTGACCGAGGCGCAGGCCTATTTCAATCGCTCTGGGGATGTCACCGCGATCGAGATCTACGTCGATAATCCCGATCAGGTTGACTACTACCGCAAGCAGATTGCCGAGGTCGCCGGCCGTCCGATTTTCATTGTCGATTGGCGCCAGCGCAACGCGACGTTCTTCAACGCGTTGCAGGTCGAGCGCAACGTCATGTTCTTGATCCTGACGCTGATCGTGCTGGTGGCGGCGCTCAACATCGTGTCGGGCCTGATCATGCTGGTGAAGGACAAGGGCCCCGACATCGCCATCATGCGCACGATGGGGGCGACGCAAGGCGCGATCATGCGGATCTTTCTGATCACCGGCGCGTCGATCGGCGTGGTCGGGACCCTGGTCGGCCTTCTCGCCGGCGTGATCATCTGCCGCAACATCGAGGCGATCCGCCAGTTTCTGTCCTGGCTCACCAGCACGGAGCTGTTCCCGCCGACCCTGTATTTCCTGTCGCGCCTGCCCGCCGACATGGACCTCGCGGAAACGACCGCGGTGGTGGTGATGGCACTCGCGCTGTCGCTGCTGGCGACACTCTATCCCTCGTGGCGCGCGGCCCGGCTCGATCCGGTCGAGGCGCTGCGCTACGAGTGAACTGATGGCCACCGACAAACCCGTACTGGTCCTGCAGGCCATCGAGCGCACCTATCGCCAGGGCGACAACCTGCTGAACATTTTGCGTCGGGCCGAGCTTGCGGTCTGGTCCGGACAGCTGGTCGCGCTGGTCGCCCCGTCGGGCGCCGGCAAATCCACGCTGCTGCACGTCGCGGGCCTGCTCGAGCGCCAGGACGCGGGCGAAGTCTTCGTCAACTCGAAACCGACGTCGCAACTCAGCGACGTCGAGCGCACGCGCATTCGCCGCGTTGAAATGGGGTTCATCTATCAGGCGCACCACCTGCTGCCGGAATTGTCGGCGCTCGAGAATGTCATGCTGCCGCAGATGATCCGCGGCCTCGGCAAGCGCGACGCCGCAGCGCGCGCAGCCGAGCTTTTGTCTTATCTCGGTCTCAAGGAGCGCTTGACCCATCGGCCAGCTGAACTCTCCGGCGGCGAGCAGCAGCGTGTTGCGATCGCGCGCGCCGTCGCCAATGCGCCGCGTCTCCTGCTCGCCGACGAGCCGACTGGCAACCTCGATCTGCGCACCGCCGACCGCGTGTTCGAGGCGCTCATGCAGCTGGTGCGCGCGTCCGGCCTCGCCGCGATCATCGCCACCCACAACATGGACCTTGCCGCCCGCATGGATCGCCGGGTCACCCTGCAGGACGGGCAGGTGGTCGAGGTTCGCGGGTAGGCTTACGGTCTGGCTGGGCTCCGGATTTCTCAAAAAAATCGAACATGACCCACGCCCGGCGCTTGACTTTGGAACAAAAGATGAACTATGTTCCCTCTATGTTCCGTAGCGTCTTGGGGTTGTGTCATGTTGCGCGCTGTCGTTGAAGAGGCCGCCACGCTGGCGTCCATCACCCTGTTTCTGAGCATGATCGTCGTGTGGGCGCAGGTCCTCGCGGCGCTTTGATCATTTGCGGTTCGGTCCCCCGCCTCGTTGAGTGCCCCGACGAGGCCCCCCACCGGCCGGCGTGCGCAAAGTTGTGCGTCCTCCACGCCGGCCGGTGATTCCGCATGGACAGGCCGGGGGCGCGGCCGCACCATCGGGCTCCGCTCGAATCGCCCTGACCCGAAAAGCGCTCTGGACCCGTATCGCCGTGGCGGCAGATCCGCAGTTCGTTCATCTCCACGTCCATTCGTCCTACTCGTTGCTGGAAAGCGCGTTGACGATTGCGCGCCTCGCTGAACTCGCGAAGGGCGATCGGCAACCGGCGCTGGCGCTGACCGACACCACCAACATGTTCGGTGCGCTCGAGTTTTCCGACAAAATGGCGGGCGCCGGCATTCAGCCGATCATCGGCTGTTCGCTCGCGATCGATTTTGCGGACCAGGACGAGCAGCGGCGCGCGGCCGGACATCAGCGCGCGCTTCCGCGGCTGGTGCTTTTGGCAGCCGATGAAGAGGGCTACCGCAACATCATGCGGCTGTCGTCGCGCGCGTTTCTGGAGCCGAGCGCCAACGATCCCGCGCATGTGACGCTCGCCGCGCTGGCGTCGGCAAGCGGCGGCCTGATCGCGCTCACCGGCGGCCCCGGCGGACCCCTAGACCAGGCGATCGCCGCCGGGCAATTGCAATTGGCGGACGCCCGCTGCGCCGCGCTGCTGCGGCTCTTCGGTGACCGGCTCTACGTCGAACTGCAGCGCCACGGGCTCGCCGCCGAGCGCACGGTCGAACCGAATCTCATCGACCTTGCCTACGCGAAAGGTATTGCGCTGGTTGCGACCAACCAGCCGTACTTTGGCACGGTCGAGGATTACGAAGCACATGACGCACTGATCAGCATTGCCGATGGCCGTCCGATCGCTGACGCCGATCGCCGCCAGCTGACGCCCGAGCACCGGTTCAAATCGCGCGCCGAGATGGCAGCGCTGTTTGCCGACCTGCCGGAGGCGCTGGCCTCGAGCATCGAGATCGCCGAGCGCTCGGCCTTTCGGCCCAAGACCCGCGCGCCGATCCTGCCGCGATTTACGGCGGACGGCGCCGGTGAGGCGGACGAGCCAACTTTGCTGCGGCAGCTGGCCGAGCGCGGCCTTGAGCGCAGGATTGCCTCACACGGGGTCGCGCCGGGCCGCACCGAGGAAGAATACCGTGAGCGCCTTGCGTTTGAGCTCGGCGTCATCGAGCGGATGCGCTATGCGGGCTACTTTCTGATCGTCTCCGACTACATCCAGTGGGCGAAGAATGAAGGCATACCGGTAGGGCCGGGGCGCGGCTCCGGCGCGGGCTCGCTCGTCGCCTATTCGCTGCTGATCACCGATCTCGACCCGCTGCGCTTCGGACTTCTGTTCGAGCGCTTTCTCAACCCTGAGCGCGTGTCGATGCCCGATTTCGACATCGATTTCTGCCAGGATCATCGCGACGACGTCATTCGTTACGTGCAGCGAAAATACGGCCGCGATCAGGTCGCGCAGATCATCACTTTCGGGACCCTGCAAGCCCGCGGCGTGCTGCGCGATGTCGGCCGCGTGCTGGAAATGCCCTACGGGCAGGTTGATAAGCTGTGCAAGCTTGTGCCCAACAACCCGGCGCAACCGGTCACACTCTCCCGCGCAATCGCCGACGAGCCGCGGCTCCAGGCCTTCCGCGACACCGAACCGGTGGTCGCGCGCGCGTTCGCGATTGCGCAGAAGCTCGAAGGCCTGCACCGGCATGCCTCGACCCACGCCGCAGGCATTGTCATCGGCGACCGCCCGCTATCTGAGCTGGTGCCGCTCTACCGCGATCCGAAGACGGATATGCCCGTGACCCAATTCAACATGAAATGGGTCGAACAGGCCGGCTTGGTGAAGTTCGATTTCCTCGGCTTGAAGACACTCACCGTGCTTGCGACGGCGGTCGAACTCGTGCGTGCGCGCGGCATCGACGTCGACCTCTCGCGCATTCCGCTGGACGACAAGCCGAGCTACGAGCTTATGGCCCGCGGCGAAACCATCGGCGTATTCCAGGTGGAAGGGCAGGGCATGCGGCGGGCGCTGGTCGACATGCGGCCCGACCGCTTTGAGGACATTATCGCACTGGTGGCGCTCTACCGGCCGGGCCCGATGGCGAACATTCCGACCTATTGCGCGCGCAAGCGCGGCAGCGAGGCGCCTGACTACATCCACCCCAAGCTCGAGCCGATCCTGCGCGAGACGTTTGGCGTCATCATCTATCAGGAGCAGGTGATGCAGATCGCTCAGGTGCTGGCCGGCTACTCGCTCGGCGAGGCCGACCTTCTGCGCCGGGCGATGGGCAAGAAAATTCGCGCCGAGATGAAGGCGCAGCGCGAGCGCTTCGTCTCGGGCGCGGTGGAGCGTGGCGTCGAACGCGGCCAGGCCGAGACGATCTTCGAGTTGCTGGAGCGCTTTGCTGACTACGGCTTCAACAAGAGCCACGCGGCGGCCTACGCGCTCGTTGCCTATCAGACCGCCTACATGAAGGCGAACCATCCGGTCGAGTTTCTGGCCGCGTCCATGACGCTCGACATGGGAAATACCGACAAGCTGGCGGAATTTCGCAGCGAGGCCGTACGCCTCGGCATCAAGGTCGAGCCGCCGTCGGTCAACAAGTCGGGCGTCACGTTTGCGGTCGACGATCGCACCATCCACTACGCTCTGGCCGCCCTCAAGGGCGTTGGCCGGCAAGCGGTCGAGACAATCGTCGCGGCGCGCGGCGCGCGCGCTTTCGCTGACCTTGCGGATTTCGCCGCTCGCATCAATCCACGCGCGGTCAACAAGCGGGTGCTGGAAAGTCTTGTGGCGGCCGGGGCGCTCGATTGCCTGGAGGCCGATCGCGCGCGCGCGTTCGCGGCGATCGACGCCATGATGGCGGCGGCCCAGCGCGCCCACGAAGCCGCAAGTCTCGGTCAGAACGAGCTCTTCGGCGGTGTGGCCCAGCGCGGAGAACTCGAGATTCCGGCGACCCAGGCGTGGCTGCCGGCCGAGCGGCTGCAAAAAGAATACGACGCGGTCGGCTTCTTTCTCACCGGCCATCCACTCGACGACTATGCGCCGCTGCTCAAGGGTCTGCGGGTCCAATCGTGGGCGAATTTCTGCCAGGCCGTGAAAGCCGGCGCCACCGCGGGCCGCGTGGCAGCGACCGTGGTCTCGCGCGTCGAGCGCCGCACCAAGACCGGCAATCGCATGGGTATCATCGGCCTCTCCGACCCAACCGGGCACTACGAGGCGGTGATCTTTGCCGAAGGCCTGCTGCAGTACCGCGACCTGCTCGAGCCCGGGGCCGCGCTCCTGCTGTTCCTCACTGCCGAAGCGCAGGGCGACGAGGTCCGGGCGCGGATACAATCGGCCGAGCCGCTCGATGCGGCCGCAGAGAAGGTGCAAAAGGGCCTGCGCGTATTCCTGCGATCGGTCGAGCCGCTCGACGCCGTCGACAAGCGCCTGGAGCCGGTGCCGGGGCGGGCCAGCAAGGCCGACGGCGAGGTCAACATGGTCTTGATGCTGGCGGGTGGCGCCGAAGTCGAGGTGCGCTTGCCGGGCCGGTTCAAGGTGTCGCCGCAGATCGCCGGCGCCATCAAGGCGGTGCCCGGTGTCGTGCAGGTCGAGGCGGTCTGATCCGCCAAGGCGGACCGGGTTGCCTCCAGCGCTTCCTCCCTATATAAGCCCCGCCATCTCACACGCGGACGCTGGTTGGGGCCCCGACAACGGGTCTTTGCCGTCCGGTGGCGTTTCTTTCCGAACGCCCACACGTCCGCGGAGGCAGAACCGGAGAAATCGTCAATGGCGCTACCCGATTATTCGATGCGCCAGCTGTTGGAGGCTGGCGTTCATTTTGGCCATCAGGCCCATCGCTGGAATCCGAAGATGCGCGAGTACATCTTCGGGACCCGCAACAACATCCACATCATCGACCTGGCGCAAACGGTGCCGATGCTGCATCGCGCGCTCGAGGCAGTCAGCGAGACCGTCGCCAAGGGCGGTCGCATTCTGTTTGTCGGCACCAAGCGGCAAGCGCAGGATTCCATCGCTGACGCCGCCAAGCGTTCGGCGCAGTACTACGTCAATTCGCGCTGGCTCGGCGGGATGCTCACCAACTGGAAGACCATCTCCGAGTCGATCAAGCGGCTGCGCAAGCTCGACGAGATGCTCAACTTGGGCGAGGCTCAGGGTTACACCAAGAAGGAACGTCTTACCTTGCAACGCGAGCGCGACAAGCTTGACCGTGCGCTGGGCGGTATCAAGGACATGGGCGGGCTGCCCGACTTGTTGTTCGTGATCGATACCAACAAGGAAGACATTGCCATCAAGGAAGCGCAGCGCCTCAATATTCCGGTCGCCGCGATTGTCGACACGAATTGTGATCCGGAAGGGATCACCTTTCTCGTGCCCGGCAACGACGATGCGGGTCGGGCGATCACGCTCTACTGCGATCTGATCTCGAAGGCGGCGATCGACGGCATCTCGCGCGCGCAAGGCGAAATGGGGGTTGATCTCGGCGCTGCCGAGACGCCGGTCGTCGAGGATGTGGCGCCGGAGAAGGCAGAAGGGCCAGGCTTTGAAGTCTTGTCAGGACCGCGCGGAGTGTCGGACGATCTTAAGAAGCTGTCCGGCGTTTCGCCGGCGATCGAGAAGAAGCTCAATGATCTGGGCATCTTCCACTATTGGCAGATCGCCGGGTTCTCGCCTGCGGCGGCACACACCGTCGGCGAAGAGGTTGGCCTCCCGGGCCGTGTCGGCGGATGGATCGCGCAAGCTAAGGAACTGAGCGCGGAGTGACAGGCCCCGACACGCCGGCAAGCAAATCGGCGCTCGCCGCCTATATATCCGCAGGCGCGTCGAAGTTCGCTGACGCCCGTTAGAGAGCCCGGTGGGAACCGGGGAGGGACGACATGGCAACGATTTCGGCCACGATGGTCAGAGACCTGCGCGAAAAGACCGGCGCAGGGATGATGGATTGCAAGGCAGCCCTTGAGGCAACCGCCGGCGATGAGGAAGCCGCGGTCGACTGGCTGCGCAAAAAGGGCATCGCCAAGGCGGCCAAGAAGGCTGACCGGGTTGCCGCAGACGGCCTGATCGGTGTCGCGCGCGAGGGCACCAAGGGCGTTCTCGTCGAGGTCAACTCCGAGACCGATTTCGTCGCCCGCAATGACCTGTTCCAGGGGCTCGTCAAGATGATTGCGCAGGTCGCGCTCAAGGTCGGCGCCAACGCTGACGCGATCAAGGCCGCCAAGGCGGGAAGCATCACCGTCACCGAGGCGATCGCCGATACCGTTGCCAAGGTCGGTGAGAACATGACGTTGCGCCGCGTCACGGGACTTAACGTCGATAAGGGCGTGGTAGCGAGCTATGTGCACAACACGGTCGCCGACGGGCTCGGGAAGATCGGTGTGCTGGTCGGGCTCGAGTCGCAGGGCAAGGCCGAGGAACTCGCCGAACTTGGCCGCAAGATCGCAATGCACGTCGCAGCCGCGAGTCCGCTCGCGGTTGATCCGGCCGGCCTCGACCCCGCCGTCGTGGCGCGCGAGCAGAGCGTACTTGCTGACAAATTTCGCGCCCAGGGAAAGCCCGAGGCCATGATCGGCAAGATCGTCGAGTCGGGGCTCAGGACCTTCTACAAAGAGGTCTGTTTGCTCGACCAGCCCTACATTCACGATCCTGCGAAGAGTGTCGCGCAGGCGGCGAAGGACGCCGAGGGCAACGCCGGCGCGCCAATCAAGATCACGGGCTTTGTGCGCTTTGCACTCGGCGAGGGTATCGAGAAATAATTCGGCCAAGCTGAGAGCTTCTCTGCGCCGAACAGGCGTCCGTTGGCACAAAATGCGCGTGCTTGTGAGCGTGATCCTGTCCGAAGGGTCTGCAAACAAAGTTGTAGGAACTTCAAATCCACCGCACTAGGCTTGCGATTCGGGGGAGCACCCGATGCCTAAGCCCGCCTTCCGGCGCGTGATCGTCAAAATCTCCGGTGAAGCATTGAGCGGTCCGCAGCCGTTCGGCCTGCACCAGCCGACCGTCGATCGCATCGCCGCCGACCTCGCGACAGCGCGGGGAGCGGGCGTTACCCTCGGCGTCGTCGTCGGGGGCGGCAATATCTTTCGCGGCGTTGAAGTCTCCGCCCGCGGGGTGTCCCGCACGACCGGAGACACCATGGGCATGCTGGCGACGGTCATGAACGCGCTCGCGCTGGAGGCGGCGCTCGAGCGCGCCGGCGCGTCGGCACGCACGCTGTCCGCTCTTGCGATGCCGCAAGTCTGCGAAAGCTATTCGCGCCAGCGGGCGGTCAAGCATCTCGATGATGGTCACATCGTCGTATTCGGGGGCGGAACCGGTAACCCGTACTTCACGACCGATACCACCGCGGTGCTGCGCGCGGTCGAGGTGGGGTGCGACGCAGTGCTCAAGGCGACCAATGTCGATGGCGTCTACAGTGCGGATCCCAAGCTGGATCCGCAGGCCAAGCGGTTCGAGGCTTTGACCCACGACGACGCGATCGCACGGCGTTTGCGGGTCATGGACGCAACGGCGTTTGCGCTTGCCCAGGAAAATCATATGCCTATCATAGTGTTTTCGATCCAGGACGCGGGTGCCGTGACGGCGGTGTTGCGCGGAGACGGCCGCGCGACAAGGGTCGGATAGCCCCGACGGCGGATGAGCCGGCTAGCGCCGCCGATTTGAAGTTCCTGCATCACCTGCCGTAAGTTCGCCCAGGAACTTCAAATCGATAAGCGGCACTAGAAACAAATGCTTGCTAGTGCCCCTTTGTTTCCGAAGTTCGTGCCAGAAGGTGCCGCGATGTATCACGAACTTCGGAAACGGGGCGCTAGCGGTCCAGTGTTTGATCTCCGGCTGAGCACCGGACATTTTGGCGGCGATCCCAGCGTTTGAAGCATTGGGTATGCCGCTCTCGGGAGGCCCGCATGGCAACGACGACCTACGACTTGAACGAGCTCAAACGGCGCATGCATGGTGCAACCCAGTTGCTCAAACAGGAGCTTGGCGGCCTGCGCACCGGACGCGCGTCATCGAGCTTGCTTGATCACGTTCAGGCCGAGGCGTACGGCACTCACATGCCGCTCAATCAGTTGGCGACCGTGAGCGTCCCGGAAGCCAGGCTGATCAGCGTGCAGGTGTGGGACAAGTCGATGGTGCATGCCGTCGAGAAGGCAATTCTCAGTGCCAATCTCGGCCTCACGCCGTCGACCGAGGGCCAGGTCATTCGCCTGCGCATCCCCGAACTCAACGAGGATCGCCGCAAGGAATTGGTCAAGGTCGCGCACAAATACGCGGAGACCGCGCGCGTGGCGGTGCGCCACGTGCGACGCGACGGCCTCGACTTGCTGAAGAAGATGGAAAAGGACGGAGCGATCAGCGAAGACGATCAGAAACGCATGGCGGACGAAGTGCAGAAGGCCACCGACCAGATTATCGCCGAGATCGATCAGTCGCTGGCGAACAAAGAAAAAGAGATCATGACGGTCTAGTGTGGTGGATTTGTTCCTATCATTCTTGCGGCACTCTCGTGATAGGAACTTCAAATCCAAAATCACACTAGCATCGGGACACTAGAGAGCCGCGCAGAGCAGCACCGATGGCAAACAGCGAGGTCAAGCTCGAAAGCGGGCGCGATATTCCTCATCACGTCGCCATCATCATGGATGGCAACGGGCGCTGGGCCGCGCAACGTGGTCTGCCGCGCGGGGAGGGGCACCGACGCGGTGTCGAGGCCGTGCGCAACACGGTGCGCGTCGCAACCGAGCTTGGTATCGGCATCCTGACCATCTTCTCGTTCAGCTCGGAGAATTGGTCGCGTCCGCGTTCGGAAATTCTCGACCTTATGGCGCTGCTGCGGCGGTTCATCCGCAATGACCTCGCCGACCTTCATCGCAACAATGTGCGCGTGCGGGTTATCGGCGAGCGCGAGAGCCTCGACCCCGATATCGCGCGTCTGCTCGAAGAGGCCGAGAGCCTTACACGGGCCAACACCGGCCTCGTGCTGGTGGTTGCGTTCAACTACGGCGCACGCCAGGAGATCGCGCGCGCGGTGCGCCGGCTCGCGGAGGATGTCGAGGCCGGCCGGCTCCGCCCGGAGGCGATCACTCAGGATCTGCTCGCAAGCCGCCTCGATACGTCCGACCTGCCGGATCCCGACCTGGTGATCCGTACCAGCGGGGAACAGCGCTTGTCGAACTTTCTGCTCTGGCAGGCCGCTTACAGCGAACTCGTATTCGTGCCGGTGTTCTGGCCGGATTTTGACCGGGAAACGCTCGAGGGCGCGATCGCTGAATATCGGACGCGCGAGCGCCGCTTCGGCGGGCTTGCGGCGCGCAACGCCTCGTGACGGGGAACGGTGGGCGTCCCGACGCGCGCACGGATCGTGCCGACGATGGCTTTCCGGTCCGATTGGCGTCGGGGCTCATTCTCGCGCCGGCCGCGCTTGTTGTCGCGTGGATCGGCGGGGGGATTTTTGTTGCATTCTGGGGTGCGGCCGCGGTCATCGTTGCCTGGGAGTGGATCAACCTCGTCGCCCGCACGCGCGATCGCTGGCTTTGGTTTGTGGCCGGCGGAGTCTATGCGGCGGTCACATTCGTCGCTCCTGCGACGCTTCGCGGGCTACGCCCCGACCAAGCCTACGGGTTTTCGGCGATTGTGTTTCTGTTCGCAATTGTATGGATAACCGACATCATGGGTTATGCCGTCGGTCGCGCCATCGGCGGCCGCAAGCTGTGGCCGGCGGTCAGTCCGAACAAGACCTGGTCGGGGGCGATCGGCGCCGTGGTCGGCGCGCTTGGGGCCGGATTGGCGGTCGCCGCCTGGGACGGGATGGCGCTCGCACCCATTGCTATTCTGGCCATGATACTTTCAATGGTGGCCCAAGGCGGTGATCTCTTCGAGTCGGCGATCAAGCGCAAATTTGGCGCCAAGGACACGAGCGATCTCATCCCCGGCCACGGCGGGCTGATGGATCGTCTCGATGGTTTCATCGCCGCGGCCCTGGCGGCTGCTCTCATCGGCGCGTGGCGCGGGGGCGGTTTTGACGGGGCAGCGCGCGGGCTTCTTGTGTGGTGATGCGATGAGCGGGGCGAGCATATCCAAGGCGCAGTCTGGGCCGCGGTCGGTCACCTTGCTCGGTGCCACCGGGTCGATCGGCAGCAGCACGATCGATCTCCTGCTCCACGCGCGCGATCGTTACCGGGTCGAGGCGGTGGCGGCCTTGCGTAATGCCGGCGCTCTGGCTGCGCTCGCACGCAAGATCGGTGCGCGCTTTGCGGCGATTGCCGATCCGTCCTGCTATGCCGAGCTCAAGGAGGGCTTGGCGGGTTCCGGGATCGCCGCCGCCGCCGGGGAAGGCGCGGTCATCGAAGCCGCGAACTGGCCGGCCGATTGGGTGATTGCCGCCATCACCGGCGCAGCCGGGTTGAAGCCGACGCTCGCTGCGCTCGAGCGCGGGGCCATCGTTGCCCTGGCCAACAAGGAGTGTCTGGTGTGTGCCGGCGCGCTGTTCATGCGCCGCGCCCGCGACGTCGGCGCGACCGTGCTGCCGGTCGATTCCGAACACAACGCGATTTTCCAAGCGCTCGGTTCGAACCGGCGCGCGGACATTCGGCGGATCATTCTGACAGCGTCCGGCGGGCCGTTTCGCACCTGGCCGCTCGAGGCCATGCGCGCCGCCACGGTCGACCAGGCACTGCGGCATCCGAACTGGTCAATGGGCCCAAAGGTCACGATCGATTCCGCGACCATGATGAACAAGGGCCTCGAACTGATCGAGGCGCACCACCTGTTCGCCTTGCCAGCGGCTCAGATCGATGTGCTGGTCCATCCGCAGTCGATCGTGCACGGTCTCGTCGAATTCCGCGACGGGGCGATGATCGCCGAGCTGGGATCGCCGGACATGCGGGTGCCGATTGCGCATTGTCTCGCGTGGCCGGATCGGGTCGATACGCCTGCGCGCCGCCTCGATCTTGCGAAGGTCGCGACGCTCGCGTTCGAGGAGCCGGATCCCGCCCGCTTTCCGGCCCTGCGGTTGGCACGTAGCGCGCTCGAAGCGGGAGGCGCGGCCCCGACCGTCCTCAATGCCGCCAACGAAATCGCGGTCGACGCGTTTTTGCACCGTCGCCTCGGGTTTGCCGGAATCGCCAATCTGGTTGAGGAGACCCTGCATGAGGCGCAGGGTCGCGGGTTGATGGGCGAGCCTTCGAGCCTAGATGATGCACTATCTGTTGACCATGTTTCGCGATCTTTGGCCCGTGCCCGGCTACCCGAAATTGCCGCAAAGGCATCGTAAAGCTTTTCCCGGCAATGGCTTAGAAACGGCCGCGCGGGGGCGAGCGGAATCCGATGGGGACTAATTTGCTTTGGAGTCTCAACATTTTGGGCGCCGGTTTTGTCGGGTACATCATCCCGTTCCTATTGGTTTTGACGATTGTCGTGTTCTTCCATGAACTTGGCCATTTTCTCATCGCGCGGGCGTGCGGAATCAAGGTGCTGGTGTTTTCCATTGGTTTTGGCCCCGAGCTGATCGGACGCAACGATCGCCACGGTACCCGCTGGAAGATTTCGGCAATCCCGCTCGGCGGCTACGTCAAGTTCTTCGGCGATGAGAATGCCGCGAGCGTCCCCGACCCATCGGCGATCGCGCAGATGAGCGAGGCCGACCGCAAAGTCAGCTTCTTTCATCAGCCGGTTGCGTCGCGCGCGGCGGTGGTCGTTGCCGGCCCGTTGGCCAATTTCATCCTGGCGATTGTGATCTTCGCGGCAATCTTCGCGATCTACGGCAAGGAATCGATCGCCGCACGGGTGGCTTCGGTTCAGCCGGGAAGCGCGGCGGAAGCCGCCGGCTTTCAGCCTGGCGATGTGGTGTTGTCGATCGACGGTCAACCGATCGAGTCCTTCGGAGAGCTGCAACGCATCGTCGTGACCAGCCCCGGCCGGCCGCTGAGCATCGTGGTCGACCGCAGGGGCGAGCGCAAAACGCTCAACGCGACGCCGGTCCTATCCGAGATGAAGGACAGCCTTGGAAACGTTCACCGCCAGGGCATGCTTGGCATTACGCGCGCCCCGGTCGGCCAGGGCGAATCCGCAATCAAGCCCGTTGATCTTGGGACCGCGCTACGTCTGGGGGTTCAGGAAACGTGGTTCGTCATCGATAACAGCTTGTCTTATCTCGGCCGGGTGGTCATTGGCCGCGAATCCGCCGATCAGCTTGGTGGACCGGGGCGAATTGCCCAAATCGCCGGCCAAGTCTGGCAGGGCGGACTTAACAACGGCGGACTCGGGGGTGGCCTGGTTGCGATCATCCAGCTCGCGGCCGTCCTGTCGGTCTCGATCGGGCTGCTCAACCTGTTTCCGATTCCGCTCCTGGATGGCGGCCACCTGCTGTTCTACGCGGTTGAGGCCGTGCGTGGGCGGCCATTGTCGGAACGGGCCCAGGAGCTCGGGTTCCGTATTGGGCTGGCTGTGGTGGTAATGTTAATGATTTTCGCTACTTATAATGACATCCTGCACTGGACGTCATGAGGTGTGGCGCGGGGGCAACGGTCATAATGGGAAAGGTTAACGGCTAGTTGGGGCAGGTTGCACGGGTCCGGAAACCCGCTACAAAAAGGGGGTCGAATCCGGCGCCGGTGGGGGATTGCGCGTCGGTAGTCTCGCAATTCATGCAGCGTGTAAGGCATTGAAGATCTTGCAAGATTTTCGAGCCTGATGGCACTTGTGCAGAGTCGGGCTTGGG
>DATIPA010000190.1:0-3890 GCA_035472475.1 Xanthobacteraceae bacterium
CAATGCGGCCGGCGTTCTGAGCGTCAAGGTATTGCGCTCGGATCTCAGCGCCGGCGATACCGGTTTTGTACGCGCACTCGATCTCAAGGGACTGCCGTTGGGCGAAGCGCCGTACAGCTTTGGCGCAGGCGCGACCGAAGCCGAGGCTCAATTCGACCTCCCGGTCGAAATCAGAAACGACATCGCGCGGCTGGAAATAACGTCGGAACGATCCGCCGGATCGGTCCAGCTGCTCGATAAGCGCTGGCGGCGGCGAACCGTTGGCGTCATCACCGGTTCGACCGCCGATACGGCCCAGCCGCTGCTTGCGTCCAATTTCTATCTCGCCCGCGCGCTCGGCCCGTTCGCAGACGTGCGTATTGCCGAACGCGGCGCTCCGTCCGACGCCGTCAACCAGTTTATCGACCAGCGTGTGCCCATGATGATTCTGGCTGACGTCGGCAATGTCGCCGGCGCGGCACATGAGCGTCTGGTGAAGTGGGTTGAGGACGGCGGCGTACTGGTGCGCTTTGCCGGCCCGCGCCTGGCCGCCGGCGACGATGAACTGGTGCCGGTCAAACTCCGACGCGGCGGCCGTATCCTGGGCGGGAGCCTGAGTTGGGAACAGCCCCAGCAGTTGGCGTCGTTTTCGCGCGACGGTCCGTTTGCCGGCATGGAGGTGCCGGGTGATGTGACGGTGAACCGGCAGGTTCTGGCTGAACCCGAGTCGGGCCTGGCTGATCGGACCTGGGCAGCGCTCGGCGACGGCACGCCGCTGGTCACCGCCAGCCGCCGCGGCAAGGGGGTGCTTGTGCTGTTCCATGTGACCGCCGACACGCGCTGGTCGAATCTGCCGCTGTCCGGCGCCTTCGTCGAAATGCTCAAGCGCGTTGTCGCGCTCTCCGGGTCAACCGCGACGGAGACCGACGGCAGCCAGCCCACCCAGGCGAGCACGCGTGACGCACTGCCGCCGACGCGAACGCTTGACGGTTTCGGGACATTCGGTGCGCCCCCGATCACCGCGCGACCGGTACCCGCCAACTACACGGGTCGGGCCAAAGCCGACAATCCGCCCGGCTTCTACGGGCCGCCTGAAGGCTTGCTGGCCGTCAACACGCTGCTGCCGACGGATCGTTTGAAGCCAATCGATTTTTCCGGCCTTAACGCGCGGCTGCAGCCCTACCAGCAGGGCGAGCCGGCGGATTTGCGCGGGCCGTTGTTCCTGGCCGCGTTTGCCCTCCTGATCGTTGACGCGCTCGTCGTGTTCTGGCTGGCGGGTGGACTTTACCGGCTGCTCCCCCGCCGACAGACCGCGGCGATGGTCTTGCTGATCGGGGCCGCTTTTGCGCTCACACTCACGACCGGTTGGGCACAGAACTCGGCAGCCGATCAGTTCGCCAAACGCGCGACCGAGGAAACTCACCTTGCCTATGTCATTACCGGCGATGCGGAAGTCGACAACATCAGCCGCTCCGGGCTTGCCGGGCTGACCTTGTACCTCGCGCAACGCACCGCGCTCGAGGCCGGCGATCCGGTCGGGCTCGACTTGATGCGCGACGAACTCGCGTTTTTTCCGCTGATCTACTGGCCGATCTCACCAAACGCCCCCAAGCCCTCGGCGCAGGCGCTCGCCCGCATCGACGCCTACATGAAGCGGGGCGGCACCGTTCTGTTCGACACAAGGGACGCCGTGCTGGCGCCGCCGGGGCCGGGCGGCGAAAACCGCGGTCCGGGCATGCAGGCGCTGCGCGCGATCCTGTCCTCGCTCGATATCCCTGAACTCGAGCCGATCAGCCGCGACCACGTGCTGACCAAAACGTTCTACCTGCTGCGCGATTTTCCCGGCCGCTTCAACTCCGGCCAACTGTGGGTCGAGGCGATGCCGACTGACAACGAGATTGATGAAGACAAGCGGCCGGCGCGCGGCGGCGATGGCGTGTCGTCGATCATCATCACCTCCAACGATTTGGCGGGCGCCTGGGCGATGCGTCCCGACGGTCAGCCGATGTTGCCGCTCTCTCCCGGCGAGCCGCGTCAGCGCGACTTCGCGTTTCGCGCCGGCGTCAACATCGTGATGTACACGCTGACCGGCAACTACAAGGCCGACCAGGTGCATATCCCTGCCCTGATCGAGCGCCTGGGGCAGTAGACAGAACCGCGCATGGATTACGGACTGTCATTCGCGCCGATCGTTCCGACCGAGGTCCTGTGGGCCGCGCTGGCGGTCGCCGCGCTGATCGCCGCGCTCCTGCTTGCGGCGCGCAGCCGCGGCGCGTTGCTGCGCGTCGGCGCGCTCGCATGTCTGGTGCTGGCTCTCGCCAACCCATCGTTCACGCGCGAGGATCGCGAACCGCTGTCGTCGGTTGCGGTCGTCATTGTGGACAAAAGTCCGAGCCAGAACTTTGGCGACCGCGCAGCCCAGACGCAGGCGGCGCGCGACGCCCTCACTCAGCGTCTCGGCCGCATTGCCGGCCTCGAGGTTCGCACGGTCGAAGCCGGCGAGAGCAACGGCACAACCGACGGGACCCGGCTGTTTTCCGCACTAAGCACGGCGACCGCAGATGTGCCGCCGGATCGCATCGCCGGCGCAATCCTGCTCACAGACGGCCGCGTGCATGACGTGCCGACGGACGCCGGGGCGCTCGGCTTTTCCGCGCCGGTCCACGCGCTGATCACCGGTCACCCGAACGAGCGCGATCGGCGGGTCGCGCTGATCTCGGCTCCGCGCTTCGGCATCGTCGGCCAATCGCAGACGCTGGTCTTCCGGATTGAGGATGCAGGGGCTCCGCCGGACGTCGCGCAGGTCACGATCCGTCGCGACGGCGAGATCGTCGACCAGCGCTCCGTGCGCACAGACACGGCGGAGCGCGCGCAGATTCCGCTCCCGCATGCCGGGCCTAACATTGTCGAGATCGAGACCGCGCCGGTCCCGGGTGAACTGACCACGGTCAACAACAGGGCAGTGGTGTCGATTGACGGCGTGCGCGACAAGCTGCGTGTTCTGCTGGTCTCGGGTGAACCGCACGCGGGCGAGCGCACGTGGCGCAACCTGCTCAAGTCGGACGCCAACGTCGACCTCGTGCATTTCACAATTTTGCGCCCGCCCGAGAAGCAGGACGGCACGCCGATCAACGAGCTCTCGCTGATCGCGTTCCCGACCCGCGAACTGTTCCAGCAGAAGATCAACGAGTTCCAACTCATCATTTTCGATCGCTACGCCCGCCAGGGCGTGCTGCCGATCATCTACTTCGACAATATCGCGCGCTATGTGCAGGACGGCGGCGCGGTCCTGGTTGCGGCCGGCCCGGACTACGCCAGCCCCACCACGATCTGGCGAACCCCGCTCGACGCCGTGTTGCCGGCCGAACCGACCGGACGCACGACCGAGGCGGCGTTCCGTCCGCAGTTGACCGATCTGGGCAAGCGGCACCCGGTCACACGCGGCCTGGAGGGCAGCAACGAGGATCCGCCGCATTGGAGCCACTGGTTCCGCATCGTGGACACGAGGTCCGCCCACGGCACGACCGTCATGAGCGGACCCGACGAAAAGCCGTTGCTGGTGCTGTCGCGTGAGGGGGCCGGCCGCGTTGCCCTGCTGCTCTCGGACCATATCTGGTTGTGGGCGCGCGGCTATGAGGACGGCGGGCCGCACCTCGATCTATTGCGCCGGCTGTCGCATTGGCTGATGCAGCAGCCGGATCTCGAGGAAGAAGCACTGCGCCTGTTTGCGAACGGGCGCGACTTGGTGGTGCAGCGACAAACGATGGCGGACAGCGTGTCCGAGGTGACGCTGACGGCGCCATCGGGCGCGACACGAACCGTCGTGCTTGATGCGGTTGAGCCGGGCGTGTGGCGAAAAACCATTGAGGCCAACGAAATCGGGCTCTGGCGCGCAACCGACGGCAAGCTGA
>DATIPA010000191.1:0-2111 GCA_035472475.1 Xanthobacteraceae bacterium
GCTGTTGGCCGAAGATCTCGATGACGCACAGCTGGAAGCGCTACTGTTCCCGCCGCCGCCGGCGATCGCCGCGGATCAACGCCCGATGCCCGACTGGGCCTGGGTGCATCGCGAGCTGCGCCGTCCCGATGTGACCCTGGCGCTGCTGTGGGAGGAGTACCGGGCCGGCGCGCCCGACGGGTTCGGCTATTCCTGGTTTTGCGATCTGTACCGGGACTGGGCAGGCCGGCTGAAACCGACCATGCGCCAGACCCATGTCGCCGGCGAGAAGCTGTTTGTTGACTTCGCCGGTCGCACCGGCGAGGTCGTCGATGGTCGCACTGGCGAGATCATCCCGGTACAGATTTTTGTCGCTGTCCTGGGCGCGTCGAGCTTGACCTACGCCGAGGCGGTGTGGAGCCAGAAGCTGCCAGATTGGATCGCCGCGCATGTCCGCGCCTTCGCATATTTCGGCGGCGTCCCCCGCCAAACGGTCAGCGACAATCTCAAGGCGGGGATCACCAAGGCCTGCTTTTACGAGCCGATGGTCAACTGGACCTACGCCGACATGGCGCGGCATTACGGCACCGCCATTGTTCCGGCGCGCCCCTACAAGCCACGTGACAAGGCTAAGGTTGAAGTCGGCGTGCAGGTGGTCGGTCGCTGGGTCCTGGCACGATTGCGGCATCGGCGCTTCTTCTCGCTGGCCGAGCTCAACGCGGCGATCCGCGCTCTGCTCGACGAACTGAACGATCGCCAGATGCGCGGCTGGGGCACGAGCCGGCGGGCGCTCTTCGAGCAGCTCGACAAATCGGCGCTCAGGTCGCTGCCGCCGCTGCCTTACGAATACGCCGAGTGGAAGCGCTGCCGGGTCGGTCTCGACTATCACGTCGAGATCGCCAAGCATTACTACAGCGTGCCGCACCAGCTGATGCGCCAAGAGGTCGAGGCGCGCATCACCGTCGCGACGGTCGAGATCTTCCATCGCGGCAAACGGGTCGCCAGCCATCGCCGCAGCCTGCGCCCGCATCGGCCGACAACTGTCCCCGAGCACATGCCCTCCGCCCACCGGCGCTATCGTGACTGGACCCTCGAGCGCATCCGTCATGACGCCCAAGCGGTCGGTCCCGACGCCGCAGTGCTGGTCGATGTCATCCTGCGCTCGCGGCCGCATCCCGAGCAGGGTTTCCGCTCCTGCGTCGGCATTCTGCGACTGGTCAAGCGCTATGGCCCTGAACGGGTTAATGCCGCCTGCGCCCGGGCGCTGGTGCTCGGCACCCGGTCCTATACCTCGGTCGCCGCCATCCTGAAGAACCGCCGCGAGCGCGCCCCCGGCGGCGCCACCGAGCTGCCGTTGCTGATCCACGAGAACATTCGCGGACCCGATTACTACCACTGACCGAGGAGATACGATGCTGATCCACCCGACCGTCGAGCGTCTGCGGGCACTCGGCCTCACCGCCATGGCCGATGCCTTCATCGAGCTGCAAAACGCCCCCGATGCCGAACTCAGCCGCGAGGATTGGCTCGGGCTGCTCGTCGATCGCGAAGCGACCAGCCGCGAGAACAAACGGCTCGCCCGCCGTCTGCGCGAGGCCCGGCTGCGCCAGTCTGCCGTCGTCGAGGACGTCGACTTTCGCGCCCACCGCGGCCTCGACCGTGCCCTCTTCCTCAAGCTTGCGACCGGCGAGTGGATCCGTGAGCATCATCATCTTTGCCTCATCGGCCCGACCGGTATCGGCAAGTCATGGTTGGCTTGCGCTCTCGGCCACAAGGCCTGCCGCGAGGGCCTCTCCGTGCTCTACAAGCGCGCGTCGCGCCTGTTCACCGAACTTGCCCAGGCGCGCGGCGAAGGTCGGCTGCCGCGGCTGATGAGCGCGCTCGAACGCACCCGCCTGTTGATCATCGATGATTGGGGGCCGGAACCGCTCAACGCCGAGCAGCGCCGCGATCTGCTCGAGATCGTCGACGATCGCTACGACAGAGGATCCCTGCTCATCACCAGCCAGGTCCCGGTCAATCGCTGGCATGAGGTGATTGGCGATCCCACCCTGGCCGACGGCATTCTCGACCGCATCATCCATCGCGCCCATCGCATCGATCTCAAAGGCCCATCGCTGCGCCGGCGCCTC
>DATIPA010000192.1:0-8963 GCA_035472475.1 Xanthobacteraceae bacterium
TTGCCGCTGGTCCTCGCCCGCATGCGTGAGCTTTCCGACAAATACCGGCTGCGTGTCGCCAATGTGTTTCATGCCGGCGACGGCAACCTGCACCCGTTGATTCTCTATGACGCCAACCAGCCAGGGGAGCTGGAACGCGCCGAAGAATTCGGGGCGGAGATCCTCAGGCTGTGCGTCGAGGTCGGCGGTGTCCTCACCGGGGAGCATGGTGTCGGGGTGGAGAAGCGCGACCTGATGCCGTCGATGTTCTCTGAGGCGGATCTCGAACAGCAGCAGCGACTCAAGTGCGCATTTGACGAACGAGGTTTGCTCAACCCCGGAAAGGTGTTTCCGACGCTGCACCGTTGTGCAGAACTTGGCCGCGTGCACGTGCATGGCGGGCATGCGCGCTTTAGTGATCTGCCGCGATTCTGACGGAAATCACTGTTTTGCCGCGATTTCGCGCGTGCGCCAACGCGATCGGAAGTCTCGCAGAATCAAACCTTACCAAATTGCAATGTTTGGAGTCTTAGCGGCGGATGTACCGTTAACTGGGGGCGAACCTCAGCAAGGGAGTTCGCGCAATGACGAAAAGGCTTTTGGCGACGGTTACGGCCGCCGTCATCGTAACCGCCAGCGGTGTCGCGCTGGCACAGGAGGACCACAACAACCCAGCACCGAGCTACGGTGTCACATCGCCGGTGGCGAACAAGAACGTGAAGCACATCCAGGACGGCAACAACGGAGCCCCGCGCTATGCGCCGGTTCCGGCGGTGGCGAACAAGAACGTGCAGCACATCCAGGACGGCAATAATGCTGCGCCGCGCTACAGCGCCACCACGACGGCCACCAGCACGAAGAAGGCGACCGGAAGCCACGCGACCGCCAGGCGTCGCGCTAACAACGGCTAGCGCTCACCCCCGCCGAGCCGATCGGCTCGCACGGACGTAAGTGTTGTCCATTCCCTGCATGGTGCAATGGCGGCGACGCATTGCACCATGCAGACTGCATAACCTTCAGAGCCGCAACCACAATCCCTCGGTAGATCGGGTCCGCGCAAACGGTTAGTCTGTCCGTTCGGATGGGCTAAGCGGGGGAATACAATGCGCGTGTCGGCCCTTTGGCGTGTCGTAACCACTGCGATCGCGGTGGCGTGCGTGTCCGCATGTGGCCGCCAGGACCAGCAGGCCGAGGCCCCGCCTCCGCCGCCCGCGGTCACCGTGGTGGCGGTCGCCAAGCAAGACATCAAGCCATCCGTTACCTTTACGGGCCGCGTCCAGGCGCGCGACAAGGTTGAGCTGCGCGCCCGCGTCGAAGGGTTCCTGAAGAAGCGGCTGTTCGAGGAGGGCCAAGACGTCAAGGAGGGCGATCTTCTATTCGTCATCGAACAAGAACCCTATCGAGCCTCGGTCGACGAGATCAAAGCGGGTATTCAAAAGGCTGAAGCCGCGCTTACCCTCGCCAACATCGAGGTCGAGCGCGCCTCCCAGTTGGTCCAACGCCAGACCGGGACCCAGCAACGTCTCGACGAAGCGAACGCCAAGCAGGCCGATGCGCGCGGCGAGGTCGCGCGTCAGAAAGCGGCGCTGGAGAAGGCGGAGCTACAGCTGAGTTATACCGAGATCTACGCGCCGATCGCCGGACGGATCGGGCGCGCGACGGTTTCAGTCGGCAACTTCGTGAGCCCGGCGACAGGACCCCTTGCTACGATCGTGCGGCAGGATCCGATCTACGTCAGTTTCCCAGTGACCCAGCGCGAGATGCTCGAAGTCCGCAAGGACGAGAAGGCCGGCGAGGACCCGACGATCTACGTTCGGCTCGCGGACGGCAGCCGCTACGAGCAGTCCGGGAAGGTCAATTTCGTCGATGTCACGGTAAATCCGGGCACGGATACCGTGCAGGTGCGCGCCCAGTTCCCCAATCCGGACCGCGTTCTGGTGGATGGGCAGCTTGTTACGGTCGTGGTGGAGGAAGGGTCTGCGCAGACCGCGCTGCTGATACCCCAGCGCGCGATTCAGATCGACCAATCCGGCGCATTCGTCCTGGTCGTGGACAGCGCCAACAAGGTCGAGGTGCGGCGCGTCGAGGTCGAACAGGGACCGGGATCGCAGATGATCGTCGTCAAAGGCCTTAGCGCGGGCGAGAAGGTGATCACCGACGGCATCCAAAAGGTCCGCCCCGGTCAGGTCGTAGAAGCCACCGAAGTTAAGCCGGGGGCTTGAGGAATGCTCTCGAGCGTGTTCATCGATCGGCCGCGCCTTGCGGTCGTCATTTCGGTCGTCATCACGCTCGCCGGTCTGATCGCGCTGACCGCGATCCCAATCGCGCAGTTCCCCGACATCGTTCCGCCCCAGGTCGAAGTCAGCGCGACGTACCCCGGCGCGAGCGCCGAAATCGTGGAAGCCGTGGTCGCGCAGCCGATCGAGACCCGCGTGGTCGGCGTCTCCAAGATGCTCTACATGAAGTCGACCAGCGGCAACGACGGCAGCTACAATCTCAGCGTCACATTCGCGGTCGGCACCGATCCCGATATCGACAATGTGCTGGTGCAGAACCGGGTTCGCCTCGCAGAGGCGCAGCTTCCGCCCGAGGTCCGCGCGCAAGGTGTCAAGGTCGAGAAGAAGTCGTCGGCGATCCTCCAGGTCATCGCCCTGACGTCACAGGACGGCCGCTATGATCAGCTGTTTCTGAGCAACTATGCCACCATCAACATCATCGACACGCTCAAACGCATCAACGGTATCGGCGAAGTGTCACTGTTGACGCCGACCGACTACAGCATGCGGGTGTGGCTCAACAGCGATCGGATGACAAGCTTCGGGCTCACGCCCAACGACGTGGTCGCCGCCCTCAAGGCGCAGAACGTCCAGGCCGCGGCCGGTCGCATCGGAGCGTCGCCGACGCTGCCCGATCAGCAATTCCAACTCAGCATCCAGACCAAGGGACGGCTGAGCACGATTCCGGAGTTCGAGAACATCGTTCTGCGCGCCAACCCGGACGGCTCGTTCGTGCGCATCCGGGATGTGGCCCGGGTCGAGCTCGGCGCAAAATCGTCGGAGCAAATCGGACGGCAGGACGGCAAGCCGTCGGCCGTGATCGCGACCTACCAATCGCCGGGAGGCAACGCGCTCGCCAGCGCCGGCGAGGTTCGCAAGACGCTCGAACGCATGAAGGCGTCGTTTCCGCAGGGCATCGATTACACGATCACCTATGACACGACGGTATTCGTGAGCGAGAGCATCCACGAAGTGATCAAGACCCTGTTCGAAGCGTTCGTGTTGGTCGTCATCGTGGTCTATCTGTTCCTCGGCAATTTCCGCGCGACCCTCATTCCGTTGATCGCAGTTCCGGTTTCGCTCATCGGCACGTTTGCGTTCATGCTGGCGCTCGGTTACTCCGCCAACACGGTTTCACTGCTGGCTCTGGTGCTCGCGATCGGCATCGTGGTCGATGATGCGATCGTGGTGGTCGAGGCGGTCGAACATCAACTCGAGCTAAATCCGCAGCTTGCGCCGGCCGATGCGGCCCGACGCGCCATGGGGGAAATCACCGCGCCGATCATCGCCATCACCTTGGTGCTGCTCTCGGTGTTCGTGCCGGTTGCTTTCATTCAGGGCATCTCTGGCGAACTGTTCCGCCAGTTCGCGGTTGCGGTGTCGGTCTCGATGCTGATCTCAGCGATCAACGCACTGACCTTGTCGCCGGCGCTGTGTGCGGTGTTTCTGCGCGCCAGCCACGGCCCGAAACGGGGCCCGATCCGATACATCCTGGCGGGGATCGATCGCTCGCGCGACGGGTACGCCTGGGCGGTCGAACGGCTGGTGCGGCGGGCGGTGCTGGGTCTCGTCGCGCTCGCGGTCGTACTGATCGGCGCAGGCTGGCTGTTCAACATCACGCCGACCGGTTTTCTGCCCGCCGAGGACCAGGGCGCGATCTTCGGCGAAATCGTGTTGCCGGAAGGCGCATCGGTCAACCGCACGGACGCGGTCGCCAAACGGGTGGAAGAGATCATCCGCAGCACCAAGGGTGTGGCCGGTGTCACCGAGGTGGTCGGCTACAGTCTGCTCGACGGCCAGGTGAAGTCGAACAGCGCTATGCTGATCATGACGCTGGAACCCTTCGATCACCGCGAAGGGCCGGAGTTGTCGGTCGACGGCATCATCGCGCATCTGCGCGGCCAGTTCGACGCGATCCAAGAAGCGAACGTGATCGCCTACAACCTTCCGCCGATCATAGGGCTCGGGACCGGCAGCGGTTTTGAGTATCAGCTCGAAAGCCTCGGAGGGGCGAGCCCAACCGATGTCGCGGCGGTTGCCCGGGCGCTCATCTTTACCGCCAACCAGAACCCAGCGCTGCAAGCGGTGTTTACCACCTACGCGGCCAATACGCCGCAACTCTATCTCGATATCGATCGCGAGAAGGTGCAGACGCTCGGCATCGAAGTGTCGGACGTGTTCAACGCGCTGCAGGCGGTGCTGGGCAGCGCCTATGTCAACGACTTCAATCTGTTCGGCCGCACCTGGCAGGTCAACGTGCAGGGCGAGGCGTCGGACCGGGCGAAGATCGACGACATCTACCGTATCAACGTACGCAACCGGCGCGGCGAGATGGTGCCGCTGCGGGCGTTCGTGGATGCGCGCGTCACTCTCGGGCCGCAGTCGGTCATCCGCTACAACAATTTCCGGAGTGTGACCATCATCGGCGGTCCCGCCGCGGGCTACAGCTCAGGTGCGGCGCTCGCCGCGATGGAGCAGCTTTCGGCGACAACGCTTCCGCGCGGATTCGGCTTCGAATGGACCGGCACGGCGCTGCAGGAAAAGGCGGCGGCCGGCCAGACCACGATGATTCTGGCGCTCGCCGTTCTGTTCGCCTTCCTGTTCCTGGTCGGCCTCTACGAGAGCTGGACCATCCCGGTGCCGGTGCTGTTGTCGGTCTCGGTCGGCGTTGTCGGCGCCATGCTGGCACTGCTCATCTCCGGTATCGACAACAACCTCTATGCGCAGATCGGACTTGTTGTTCTGATTGCGCTCGCCGCCAAGAACGGCATTTTGATCGTCGAGTTCGCCAAGATCCGGCGTGAACAGGGCATGCCGATTGGCGAGGCGGCGGTGCGCGGTGCGCGCGAGCGCTTCCGCGCCGTGATGATGACGAGTTTCGCGTTCATCGCCGGTCTTATTCCGCTGGTCATCGCCACCGGTGCCGGCATGCTCAGCCGCCGCGGCGTCGGGACCGCGGTATTTGGCGGCATGCTGGCGGCCTCAATTATCGGGATATTCTTCATCCCGGTGCTGTATGTGATCTTCCAGTGGCTGCGGGAGACCATCAAAGGCTGGGGCGGCGGGACCATGGCGAAGGAATCGCCGCCCACCCAGCCGTCGTCTGCGGCCCACTAGGCCGAGAAGCCTGAGAGATCGACAAATGATGGGTCGTGTCGTTGCCATCTGCGTGCTTTCATCGATCTGCGGGTCAGTGCTTGCGCAGGACGTTCCAGGCATCGAGATCTGTACGGTTGAACGCGACCTCAATCGGCGGACCAGCTGCCTGCAGAGCAACATCGAGTTTCTTCAGAAGCAGATGACCAAGCAGTCGACGGACGCACAGCAAAAGCTCTCCGAGGCGCAACAAAAGCTCGCCGCGGCTGCGGCCGAGATCAGCAGCCTGAAGGGAACGGTCGAAATGTTGCGGACGCGCGTCGACCAAATGCAGGCTGCCGCCGCCAAACCGCCGGCCGCCAAGTAGGGGCTACCGCGTTGGGCGATCCGATCAAGCCGCGCGACATCAAGGACGTCGAGACCGCCGTGCAGTGGGCGCTGACGCAGGGCAAGACCCTCGAGGTCGTGGGGCAGGGGAGCAAGCGCGCGTTGGGACGGCCGGCGCAGACCGAGGCCACGCTCGATCTGTCCGGCCTTGCCGGCGTGACCCTCTACGAACCTGAGGAGCTCGTGCTGTCTGCGAAGGCCGGTACGCCGCTCGCCGAAATCGAGGGGCTGACGGCAAGCCGTGGCCAGGAGCTTGCGTTCGACCCGATGGATTACGGCCCGCTGCTCGGGGTTGCGCGCGGACTGGGCACAATCGGCGGCATGCTGGCGAGCAACCTCTCGGGCTCGCGGCGGCTCAAAGCGGGCGCCGCCCGCGACCACTTTCTGGGGTTCACGGCGGTTTCGGGACGCGGCGAGACGTTCAAATCGGGCGGGCGGGTGGTCAAGAACGTGACCGGCTACGACCTCTGCAAGTTGCTTGCGGGCTCCTTCGGCACGCTCGCCGTCATGACCGACGTTACCCTCAAGACGCTGCCAAGAGCCGAGACCGAGGCAACCGTGCTGGTGACCGGCCTGGAGGACGGCAAAGCCATCGGCGCCCTGGCGACGGCCGTGGGCTCCTCGTGCGATGTGTCCGCCGCCGCGCATCTGCCCGCGGCGGTCGCGCCCCGGATGCTGGGCGAGGCCGGCGTCGACCGCGCTGCGACCGCGATGCGGCTCGAGGGCGTTGAGGCGTCGGTTGCACATCGCACGCGCGCACTTTGCGAACTGGTGCGCTTTTCGGGCGAACTGACCATACTCGAGGAGCGCCGGTCCCGCGCCGCCTGGCTTGCGATCCGGGACATGACCGGATTTGCCGCCGTCGGCCGTGCCGGGGAACGTTCGCTCTGGCGCATCTCGACTGCGCCGGCGCGCGGGGCCGAACTCGGCCGGCGGTTGGCCGCATCGGCCGACGTTGAGCTCGCCTACGATTGGGCGGGCGGACTCATCTGGGCGGCGGTCGCACCCTCCGATGATGCCGGTGCGGCGATCGTGCGCCCGGCTGTCGCCGAGAGCGGCGGCTATGCCACGCTGGTACGCGCGCCGACCGCCGTGCGCGCGTTGGTGCCGGTGTTCGAGCCGCAAGCAGGGCCGCTCGCCGCGTTGACGGCGCGCATCAAGGAGAGCTTTGATCCCCGCGGTGTGCTCAATCCGGGCCGAATGTGGGCCGGCCTGTAGGCTTTGATCGAGACGTTCGGTGCAGACCAACTTCAGCCTGGCGCAACTCGCCGACCCGCAGACCGCGGAAGCAAACAAGATCCTGCGCGCCTGCGTGCATTGCGGATTCTGCACCGCCACCTGCCCGACCTATGTTCTGCTTGGCGATGAGCTCGATTCGCCGCGCGGCCGTATCTACCTGATCAAGGAGATGCTGGAGCACGACCGGCCTGCGTCCGAAGAAGTCGTCACCCATATCGACCGTTGTTTGTCGTGCCTCGCATGCATGACGACCTGTCCGTCGGGCGTGCACTACATGCACCTCGTCGATCATGCGCGCGCGCATATCGAGCGTACCTTCAGACGGCCGCTGCGCGAGCGGATGCTGCGTGCACTGCTCGCCCGCGTCTTACCCGATCCGCACCTGTTTCGATTGGCGGTGATTGCGGCACGGCCTGCGAAGGCGCTTGCCCCGCTTTTGGAGCGCGTCGGCTTCACGTCGTTGGCTGCCATGCTGCGGCTTGCGCCGGCGCGCGCTCCGGCGAGCCCGCGCCACGAGACCGAAGACTTGCGTGCGGCCGGTATGGGGACTGATCGATCAGAACGCGAAGGCCGCGCCGCCCGGCGACGGGTGGCGCTGCTGTCAGGCTGCGTTGCCAGCGTGCTCTCGCCGCATATCAACGCCGCGGCGGCACGCGTGCTGACCCGCCAGGGCATCGACGTGGTGACAGCCGAGGGGGAGGGGTGTTGCGGGGCGCTGGTGCATCACCTGGGCCGCGAGGAACAGGCGCGGGCCCAGGCGCGCGCCAACATCGACGCATGGACCCGGGAGATCGAGGCGGGCGGGCTTGAAGCGATCCTCACCACGGCTTCCGGCTGCGGCACGATGCTTAAGGACTACGGTTTTCTGTTCCGCAACGATCCCGACTACGCCCGCAAGGCTGCGAAAATCTCAGGGCTTGTCCGGGATATCTCCGAGTACCTCGTGAGTTTGCCGCTACAGGCAACCAAGGCGCGCCCGCTGGTCGTTGCCTATCACGGGGCATGCTCGCTCCAGCATGGGCAAAAGATCACGCGCGAACCCAGAAAGCTGCTGTCCAGCCTGGGCTTCCGCGTCGAGGAGATCCCCGAAGGCCACCTTTGTTGTGGTTCTGCTGGCACTTACAACATGCTGCAGCCTGCCCTGGCGCTACGGTTGCGCGCGCGCAAGCTCGCCAATATCGAACGATTGAAACCTGACGTCGTTGCGGCCGGCAACGTTGGATGCATCACCCAGCTTGCAGCCGGTACACCGGTTCCCGTTGTGCATCCGGTCGAACTCGTCGACTGGGCGACCGGCGGACCGGCGCCAATTGGCTTGGCTGATCGCGACTTTTCGGTGATTACGCCGCTTGCGAGCGCTGTAATGACGTAGAAAAATACGTTGGTATGTTTTAAGTGATAGTTGCCGTGCCTTAGCGGCTCCGACCGAATCAGAAATAAATGAGCGGAGCCGCGGGGAATACCGATACGCTTGAAGAGAGTTGCCAATAGGACCGGGAGGTCGATCATGGCGAAAGCAACCAAGTCCAAAAAGCCCAGGAAAACGAAGCGCGCAGCGGCATCCCGCAAACCGAAGTCAGCCAAGGCTTCCGCCCGGAAGAAAATGGCGAAGCGGAAGCCCGCGCGCAAATCAGCGGCCCGCAAGGCGTCGTCGGCCCGCAAGTCGGCCGCGAAGCGCAAGCCGGCCGCGAAGCGCAAGCCGGCCGTAAAGGCTCGCAAGAAAACCACCGCCGCAAAGCCGGCAGCGGTTGCGGCTCCGAGGCCCGCTCCAAAGCCGGCCGTTATCGCGAAGCCCGCTGCACCGCCTCCGATGCCCCCTCGCCCAGCGGCGCCGCCTCCGATGGCGCGACCTGCACCGCCGCCTCCGATGGGGCGACCTGCAGCGCCACCGCCGCCTCCGCGTCCCGCGATGGCACCGCCTCCACGGCCGGCGATGCCGCCGACTGCGGCCCCGGCGGCTCCTACCCCGCCGCGACCGGCTCCGAC
>DATIPA010000193.1:0-22865 GCA_035472475.1 Xanthobacteraceae bacterium
TCAAGCAGGGCAAGACTGGCCGCCGCGTCGTCATCCCAGCGGGCGCGCCGCTGCGGGCGTTGCTGGACAGGACCGACCGGCGCGGGCCGTTGGTGTTGACGACGAGTCGCGACCAGCCATGGACATCGGATGGGTTTCGGACGTCGTGGGGCAAGGCGTGCGCGCGCGCCGGCATCACGGGCCTCACGTTCCATGACCTGCGCGGATCGGCTGTGGTACGGCTCGCGTTGGCGGACGCGACCGTACCGCAAATCGCGACGTTTACCGGCCACAGTCTGCGCGACGTCGAAGCCATCCTCGATGCCCACTACCTCGGCCGCGATGTGCAGCTCGCCGAGATCGCGGTGATGAAGCTCGAAACGCGAACAAAACTGTAAAATGCACTGTAAAACGTGCGCGGTTCGTTCGACCGCCGTCCGCGCTATGTCATTGATTTGTTTGGTGGGCGCAGCAGGACTCGAACCTGCGACCCGCTGATTAAGAGTCAGCTGCTCTACCAACTGAGCTATGCGCCCGTGCCGTGGTCACGGGACCACCATGTGAGGCGGCGTCGTTTACCAAAGCGGTGGCGGGCTGTCTATCTTCGCATCGGCCAGTTCGGCCGTTGCGCCCAAAGCCGCGCAACGCAAACCGCCGGGCGACTGGCCCGGCGGCTCACGACGGCGCTGCGATCACGGGGGGTGGGGGGCGTGGAGGTGATCGCGGGCGCCGTACTACTCGTCTGCGTCGCCGTCTCCGCCGCGATGGAAGCCGGGTCCGCCGCGGTCACCCATTCCATGCGGACCCATCATTCCGTGCGAACCCATCATTCCCATCCCATGCGGACCCATCGCGAAATCTCGATGCGGCGCCATGAATCGGGAGAGTGTGACAAACCGACGCTTTTGCGCGTCATCGAGGCTCGCATAGAGCGGCTTTGCGGCCTTCGCCAGATCGGTCAGCGCGGCACCGTACTGGCTGATGGTCTCAGCCCGGCGCGCCAGGCGATCGACCATGCTCTGGTCGTCCGCTCCCGGCGTCCGGTTGTCGGCGGCCGCCATCCGGTCGGTGCGCAGTTTGGCGAGGTTGCGGTAGGTCTGCTCGAACGCTGGCCAGTTCTTGTCCTGATCGGACGTGAGCCGCAGCCCGGCCTTGAGTGCGGCAATGCGCGCGTCGGTGAACGCGCCGAGATCTTCCAGGGTTGGCCTTTGGAAACGGTACGACACATCGCTCGCGCGTCCATCCGAGCGTTGCTCAGCGAGCGCCGCGGAGCCGGCAAGCGCAAGCGTTGTCGAAACCACCAACAGTTTCTTCCACATGACAGTCCCCTCTATCGACATGAAAGTTGTAGGTCGCAGTACAAGTCCGCAACCGCACACCGGCAACTTAATTTTGCGTAACCATTAAGGCCCCGTAAGATTGCGCTGCAGCATCGGAGCGCCGTAAATCACTGAGAATGCTGCGTTGCTCGCGGCGCATAGCGCACGGACACACGCTTGCAGCACGCCATCGTGATCGGATAATTGGTCGCATGCGACAACCCGCGCAGCGCGCGGCATCGGCGATACCAGGTGGGAGGTCGGCGGATGGACAAAGCCAGGAACGAGATGCTGACGCGGGTCGGGCGCGGCACGCCGATGGGGGAATTGCTGCGCCGCTACTGGCACCCGATCGCCGGCGCGAGCGAACTTGCCGACAACCCGATCAAGCCGGTCCGGCTGATGGGCGAAGATCTCGTGCTCTACCAGGATCTGAGCGGCCACTACGGGCTGCTCGACCGGCATTGTCCGCACCGCCGCGCCGACCTGTCATATGGGTTCGTCGAAAAGGCCGGCATCCGCTGCAACTATCACGGCTGGCTGATGGATGAGCACGGCGGGTGCGTCGAACAGCCGTTCGAGGACACGTTCAATCCGGCCTCGCCGCTGCGCAAGAAGTGCACCAGCCCGGCCTATCCGGTGCGCGAGCTCGCCGGGCTGCTGTGGACCTACATGGGCCCCGATCCGGCGCCGGAGCTGCCGGCATGGGACCCGTTCACCTGGAGCAACGGGTTCAAGGAAATCGTGTGCTGCGAGGTGCCGTGCAACTGGTTCCAGTGCCAGGAGAATTCGATCGACCCGGTGCACTTCGAATGGATGCACGACAACTGGAGCCTGCGCCAGCGCGGCGAAACCGGCCCCTACGCGGCGCGCCATCTCAAGCTCGGCTTCGACGAATTCGAGTACGGCTTTCAGTACCGGCGCATCCGTGAGGGCGCGACCGAGCAGGATCCGCTCTGGACCGTCGGGCGCGTCACCCTGTGGCCGAACGGGTTCTACCTCGGCTCGCATTTCGAGTGGCGGATTCCGGTCGACGACGAGAACACGCTCAATATTTGTTGGTTCTTCACCCGCGTGCCGAGCGAAAGCGAACCTTACGTGCAGAACCGGATCCCGACGTGGTACGGGCCGATCAAGAACGCAAACGGTCGCTGGATCTCAAGCCACATCATCAACCAGGACGTTATCGCTTGGGTCGGCCAGGGTACGATCGCGGATCGCAGCAAGGAGCTGCTCGGCTCGAGCGATCGCGGCGTCGCGATGATCCGCAATCGCTTTTTCCAGGACATGGAAGCGGTGGCGCAGGGACGCGATCCCAAGGGCATTATCCGCGATCCCGAAGTCGCCAAGCTGGTGAAGCTGCCGATCGCAACGCCAAAGACGTTCACCGATTCGATCCCGCGCGAGCAGTGGCAGGAGGACCCCTATTACGGTCGGCGGTCCAAGCGATTCCCATGGCAGGCCGGGCAGCCGAGCGAAGTGTGGAACGAGTTCGCCAGCGCCATGGGCATCGATCCCGGCCAGCGCGATCCCAGCGAACTGCGGATTGGTTGAGCGGCCGCGCTGTGGGTCTGCATCGTTCGATGTCGAACGCGCGATGTTTGCGATTAAGGTCAACAAATAGTTAAGCACCAAACCTAGTTGTTGTTGATACCGGCGTACGTATTGTTTGATTGAATTCGCGACGTTGGCGTTTACCAGCCATTAACCCTGTTTACACTTTTGTCCCGATTGCGGCGTCGATCACACATTTTCAAGCATCCGTGAATCCCACTGGGAAACCAATTTCAAACTTCTACATTGGTAGGGTACGGCCGGGCGGTTGGATGTTGTTGTCGCGCGTCGTCCGGCCAGCCCGCAATTTCATTGGCGCAACGTGAACCAACATTTTGCGACCGCCGTCTAAGTGGGACGGAGAGTACCATGAGCAATGCATCGTTAAGAACTGCCGACCAGATGACTCACCTCAAGATCGTGGTGCTGTCGTTGATCGCGTCCGTTGGTGTGATGCTTGTCGGCATCACCGCGCGCGCCGTGCCGGATGAAGGCACGCCGGCGCGGGTGCAGACGCAGACGACCATTCCGGTGGTCAAGGCCGGCAAGCCGGTCGCCTATAGCCACACGGGAACGACCGCGATCCGCTGACGTCGCGTCTCGCGCGCGAAACCGCGGCGGGTTTCGCTTGTTCTTGGCGCATGATCTTTTTAAAAAACCGGTGACCACCCCGCATCAAGTGCGGGGTAGGCTTTTTCGGGATCATACGGGTTACGGCCGCGCCGCCGGCAGCGTCTCGATCAACTTGCCGCCCCACAGCACCGCTCCGGTTGGCTCCCCGGTCGGCGAACCTCCCTCCGGCTCAAGCGAAATAGCGTAGGTCGCGTCACTGATCGTCTCCGGCTGGTAGGCCGCAAGCGCGGTGCCGGTCGTGAACTCCTGCTGCCCGACGAGGCCGAGCGAACGCGGCTTGGAAAACTGCTTGGAGACCAGCCATAATTCGTAGCTCTTCCCGGTCGGCTGCAGCGCTGCGACCCGGCGCACTGTCATGAGGCGCTTATCAACATCGACCGTGAGGATGAACGCCGGCGAAGCCGCATCCTGCTGCAGAACCGCCACCAACCGGCTGGCTGCGGGCCCGCCGGCGACCTCCGCCGCGGGCCGCATGCCGGCAGGCCATAGATCGGGGCGAAGAACCGAGGTGACCAGAAGCGCGACCAGCACAGCCGCGAGTGCCGCCATGGCGGTTCCGAAGGTGCGCCAGCGACGAACGCGGCGGCGCATCTCGGCGAGTTCGACGACCTGGGCTCTGTCACGTTCCACGCCGGCCAGCCGCTGCCTGATCCGCTCGAACACCTGGGGCGGAGGCTCGACCGGCTCAATCGCGGCATGCAGTTCACCGAGCTGGCGCTCCCAGTCGCGCACCAGCGCGGCGAAGCCGGCATCGGAACGCACCAGCGCCTCCGCCCGCTCACGCTCGGCGGCATCGAGCGTGCCGAGCACATATTCGGCGGCGAGCACGTCACGATCGTCGTCGTTGGTCATGAGCCAAGGCGCTCCCGGACCGCGAGGATGCTGCGCCGCAGCCAGGTCTTGATGGTGTTGACCGGACGGCCGATGCGCGCCGCCAGCTCTTCGCGTGAAAGGCCGTTGTAATAGGCGAGCAGCACCAGTTGCCGCTGCTCGGGATCGAGCCGACCAAGACAGTCCAACAAGCGAGCGAGTTCTTCGCTGCGTTCGCGCCCCGCCAGTGGGTCCGCAATGTCGGCCGCGAACTCAAGCGCCTCCGGGGCTTCCTCGACCGAGACGTCACGCTTCTTGCGCGCCAAGTCGATCGCGCGATTGCGGGCAATTGCCACCATCCAGGTGATTGGGCTCGCCACGGCCGGGTCGAATTGTCCGGCGCTGTTCCAGATCCTGAGATAGGCCTCCTGCATCACCTCATCCGCGAGATCAGCCCTGCGCAAGATACGCAGCACCACGCCGTAGAGTTTCGCCCGGGTCGCCGCGTACAAGCGCTCGAATGCCGCCTGATCGCCGGCGGCGACTGCCCTGAGCAACCCCACGAGTTCCGCCGCCGTCAGCATAGAGATCCGGCCCCGCCCCTCGTGCCGATGCGCGCGCCACACCCGTGCCGATTATGGTCCCCGCAGAGCCCGCGCGTCGAGTGAGCCCATCGGCATGCGGCGATAGCCAAGGCAAGACGGCTTTGCACGAGCCGGGATGCTGACCTGCGTCGCATAGCGCCACGGCTTGGGTTAAGGTCGCAGCCCCAAAATGACGCATCCCCAGATCAACGGGAGGAACCCATGGCCAAGACCTACTGGATCACGACTTATCGCAACATCTCAAATCCGGATGCTTTGGCCGAATATGCCAAGCTCGCGGCGCCCGCCATTGCGGCCGGTGGCGGACGCTTCCTGGTGCGCGGCATGCCCTCCAAGGTGTACGAGGCCGGAGTGAATCAGCGCACCGTCGTCATCGAGTTCGACAGCGTGGCGCGTGCTACGGCCGCCCACGACAGCGATGGCTACAAGGCAGCCCTCAAGGCGCTCGGCAACGCCGCGGAGCGTGACATCCGTATCGTCGAAGGCGTTGCCTAGACCGCTGTTCGTCTCCACGCCCAACCGCTGAAAGGCATGCGCCCGCGCCTGGGTTGCGGGCGCGGCTAGGCGCGCGCCAATGTCGAATTGTGAATTGATACCAATAACTTAATTAATACGATTGCAGCCGAACGCCGGCTCCGGTGACACGTTAGCCGGGCCGGCTCCCGGGTTGGAGGCAGCCCGCAGATTTTTTGACCAGGTTCCCCGGGCCGTTACTCGGTTCCCGCAAGCCCAGCCTGCTGCACCACCTTGCCCCAGCGCACCATCTCGCCATCGATATAGGCCTGCAATCCCGTCGGCGGAGCCGGCGACGCCGGTACCATGCCGAGCCGGATGATTTGTTGTTGAACCTCGGATGAGGCGAGCACGGCGATCAGGTCGGCGTTGAGCCGGCGCACGACGTCGTCGGGCGTGCCTGTCGCCGCCACAATCATGCCCCAGCCGGCGGCGTCGAAACCCGGGATGCCGGCTTCGGCGATCGGCGGGACGTCGGGCGCCGAGGGTAGCCGCGCCGCCGACGACACGCCGAGCGCCCGCACCTTGCCTTCGCGGATCAGCGGCGGCGCGGGCACCGTGTCGGAAAACATCAGCGGGATGTGTCCGGCGACGACGTCGGTCAACGCGGGCGCGCTGCCCTTGTAGGGAACATGCGCCATCTCCAACCCGGTCCTGCTCTTGAGCATCTCGGCGTAAAGGTGATGCGGCGAGCCGGGGCCGCCGGAGCCATACGACAGCTTACCGGGATTGGCCTTGCCGTATGCGATAAGTTCGCCGACCGAGCGCGCCGGCAGGGAAGGATTAACAACCAGCACAAATGGGATCCTTGCAATCAAGGCGATCGGGGCGAAGTCGTGCGCCGGATCGTAGGGCAGCTTCTTGTAGAGGGCGGCACTGATGGCGAGCGAGCCGCTGCCGGCCATCACCAGGGTGTATCCGTCCGGCTCGGCCTTGGCGCCAGCCGCCGTTCCAATCACCGAGCCCGCTCCCGGCCTGTTCTCGATCACGACCGGCTTGCCCAGGCGATCTCCCAGGCCCGGCGCCAGCGCGCGGCACAGCGCATCGACGGCACCGCCCGGCGGCCACGGGGCAATCAGGGTGATTTGCCGCGTTGGATAAATTTCTGCTGCGGCGGGCAGTCCCGACAGCAGCGCGATCAAGGCGATGCCGCCAGCGGCAAGCCGGGCGATGCGCATCACGTTCCTCCCGCGATGTTCCGGGGCGCGTCTTGCTGCGCGCTACCCGATCATTGATGGATCGCAGCGTATTACGTGTCGCATGCATGCGCTACCCTGTGCGCGCGGCGCACGTCGCGCCGGCTTCACCCCAAGGATCGCATCGCATGTGGACCGTTCAGATCGACCCGTTGGTCGCGGCCGGCGTCGTGCTCGCCACCGCCTTGACGGACGCCGTCTACGTGGCGTTCACGTCGGCCGTCGTGGCCCGCCGGCGCCTGCCGGCGGCGACCTGGAGCAGCATCTGGTATCTGCTCTCGTCCTTCGCCGTGATCAGCTACACCAATAACTGGCTCTATGTGCTGTTCGCCGCCGCCGGTTCCTGGATCGGCGCCTATGTGTCGATGACGTTCCTGCACCGGGCGCCGGCCAACCCGCCGCCGCCACTCGGCCCGACCACAAGCTAAAGGTTAACGGCTCAAGCCAGTGCGGCGCGCGAGTTCAGGATACCCAATGAGTCGAGATCGGTCTGGCCGCGGGCGTCTTGTGCAGCGCGCTCGCGCTCGCCGAGGAGCTCGACCTTGCGGCGCTCGTCGCAGGCCTCCTGCAGGGCGGCCTTGGCGTCCGCCAGCTGGGCGCGCAGCTCGTCGGCAGAATGCTTGAGATTGTCGCGACGCGCCAGCGCCGCCTTGGCGTAGGTCGGATAGGCGTAGTGCGCGGGGTCGTGAATGCCGCTGCGGTCCTGCTCGACGCGAATTTCACGATCGAGATCGTTCGCCATGCGCTCGAACTCGGCGATCATGGTTTCGATCTGCGCGACCTTGCGCCGCTTATCATCAACCTGAAACGTCTTCAGGCGAATGAGTGCCTCATTCGACTTCATCACTCTTACTCCCCGCACCCCGATACTGTTGCTGCAAGCCAGCAAACCGTCGCCGCCGCCCGCGTGTCTCACTCAAATGATGACCGTGTTAGGACGCAATTCTGCCGTCATACTCTTAGTTTTCAGTTTCCAGGCCGGCGCCGATCGACGCTCGCACCTGCGCAATCGCCCGCAGCGTGACGATTTTTATCAAGTGTTGCTCGCATGCATCATTTTCCAGATGGTTAACGGCAACCAACTCTTCACTGTTTAACTTGGTGTTTACCCGTATCGTTAATCATGTGCGCGTCGCCCTCAGGAGCAGTGAAAAGCACTGTGTCTGTCGGACAAAACTGAAGCGGACGGGCAGTTGTCGGTGGGGATCGCTTATTCTCGTATCTTAAAGTGATGTACGAGCGCAGGACGACGATCAACGCGATTGCGGGCGGTGTTTGTGAGCCCGCGCAGCGATCGTGGTGATCTTGCGCACGGGAATCCGGTTTTGTTAACCATCGTCAGTAGCGTTCCGAATCAGTTTGTCCTGAGGCGTATTCCAAGGCGGCCCATCATGGCCCGCCGACCTGGCCCGATGCGGGGACAAGGGGGTTTGGCATGCGCGTTTTGTTGATTGAGGACGACTCCTCGACGGCGCGGTCGATCGAATTGATGTTGAAGTCGGAAAGCTTCAACGTCTATACGACCGACCTCGGCGAGGAAGGTGTTGATCTCGGAAAGCTCTACGATCACGACATCATTCTGCTCGATCTCAACCTGCCAGACATGTCCGGCTTCGACGTGCTCCGCACGCTGCGCGTCGCCAAGGTGAAAACCCCGATCCTGATCCTGTCCGGCCTCGCCGGCACCGAAGACAAGGTCAAGGGCCTCGGGATCGGCGCTGACGACTACCTCACCAAACCCTTCCACAAGGACGAGCTTGTCGCGCGCATCCACGCCATTGTCCGCCGCTCCAAGGGCCACGCCCAGTCGGTCATTCAGACCGGCGAACTGGTGGTGAATCTCGACACCAAGACGGTCGAAGTGAACGGCGCCCGGGTGCATCTGACCGGCAAGGAATATCAGATGCTCGAGCTCCTGAGCCTGCGCAAAGGCACGACCCTGACCAAGGAAATGTTCCTCAATCATCTCTATGGCGGCATGGACGAGCCCGAACTCAAGATCATCGACGTGTTCATCTGCAAGCTGCGCAAGAAGCTCGCCAGCGCGTCCAACGGCAAGAATTTCGTCGAAACCGTCTGGGGCCGTGGCTATGTGCTGCGCGAGCCGTTCGAGGACGAATCGCGCATCTCGGCCTGAGCGCCACGATCGAAACTCCGTTTC
The DNA here is from genome assembly GCA_035472475.1 of Xanthobacteraceae bacterium. Taxonomy (GTDB): domain Bacteria; phylum Pseudomonadota; class Alphaproteobacteria; order Rhizobiales; family Xanthobacteraceae; genus JAFAXD01. Next base: position 8,771 of record DATIPA010000193.1, read on the forward strand.
TCCAGCCTCCAGCATCCTTGATCCCCGCCCCCTGTGGGCGGGGCTTTTTTATTGTTGGAGCATGATGCTGGCGCGCCCTTACTGCGCCGATACGACAATCGCCTCGCCTTCACTTGCGATCGTGACCGCCAACCCGCAGTCCTTGGCGAGCAGCGCCGCATAGTAGGGCTGGATCGCATGGGCATCGATCGCGTCAGCGCCGTCGCCCGCCAACAGCCGCTCGGCCGGCTGGGGTACGCGGGCGTTCATTCCATTGGCAACAATCCGGAAGCCACCGGCCGCGTCGCCGTCGGCTGCGAGCGTGCCGCCGCGCGGGATGGCCTGGGTTGCGACGATCAGCAGGTTGAGAAGAAGCTTGACCCGATTTTTCGGGGCGAGCGCGCGCGGCAGGTTCCACGTCAGCTTGATCTTGTCATCCTCGATGAAGCCGCGCGCCACGGTTTCGGCGTCGCCCAGATTGATCTCGGTACCGGGCGAGCCGGCCGCCCCGAATGCCAACCTACAGAACTGCAGCCGGGCGGTGGCTTGAGTCGCGCTCTTCTTGATCAGGGCCAGCGCGAACTCGCGGGTCTCGTCGTCCTTCGACTCTTCCAGCACTTCCAGGCCGTTGACGATGGCGCCGGCGGGGCTGATGAGGTCGTGGCAAACGCGGGAACACAGCAGCGCAGCAAGATCGAGACCCGCAAGCGTGGTTGCCATTCAGACAGTCTCCAGGGAATCGAGGGCACGTTCCTGCGAATGACTTGCCGCAATGGCGGTAGGAACGTCAAATCCGCCCCACTGGCCGACCGCTTATAGCGCTTCTACACCAACTGGCTACCATTTCACCGAAGGAACTCGCGTCAAAGCGACCCGCCGGCGCATCTCGCCCCGCAGCGGCCACAGTTGCCCGGAATGCTGGTTCACGACGCGATCGGATCTGCAACATCCGGTTAACCGAAGCGCGTCATAGTCGCAGCCAACCATGGTTAACAGGGGCTTATGAACCCATGAGGTTAGGGGCCTTTATCCGCGCGTCGACGCGCACAATCGCCGTTGCTTCAACACTCTGCGGACTGGCGCTGGTCTCGTCCGCGACGGCCTGGGCCCAGGCCACGCCGCAGCCGGCGCAGCCCTACCCGCCCGCTGCGCAGCCGGCGCAGCCCTACCCGCCCGCCGCGCAGCCGGCGCAACCCTACGCGCCCGCTCCGCCGCCGGGCCAACCGCAGGCGCAGGAGTTCTCGCCGAACGAAATCGTCGATGCCGGGCACCGCTTTTTCGGCGGCGTATCGCGCGGCCTTGCCACCATCGTGGAGAAGGCTGTCAGCCAGTGGGGGCTGCCGAACGGCTACGTGCTCGGCGAAGAAGGCGGCGGTGCATTCTTCGGCGGTCTGCGCTACGGCGAAGGCATGCTCTACACGAAAAATGCCGGGGACTTGAAGGTGTTCTGGCAAGGCCCTTCGGTCGGCTGGGACTTCGGCGGCGAAGGCGCGCGCACCATGATGCTCATCTACAAACTGCCGGCGACGCGGGCGATCTATCAGCGCTTCGCCGGCATCGACGGCTCCGCCTATTTCATCGGCGGGCTCGGCATGACCGCGCTCACCGCCAACGACATCGTGGTGGTCCCGATCCGCTCCGGCTTAGGCCTGCGGCTGGGTGCCAACATCGGCTACCTCAAGTTCACTCCGCAGCCGACCTGGAATCCATTTTAGGGTTGCCGCCTGCCGCGCCGCGGCAAGGCCGGGCCACGGCGGGCCAGCTCTGAACGGCCTTTTCGGGCGCTGCGCCATTGCATTGACCGCGTTCGCCGTGAGGGAACACTGGCGATCCGCCAGTGGTCGTGGCATTGTCTTACAGCCGTACCGGAGGGTGATGATGGTCGAACCGATCATGTATTTTGCGATCGGATTCCTGTTTGCAGGCCTGGTCGGGCTTGTGCTCATCCCGCTTGTTCATAATCGCGCCGTCCGCCTCACGATCCGTCGCCTCGAAGCGGCCACGCCGCTGTCCATGGCAGAGATCCAGGCCGACAAGGATCAGTTGCGGGCCGAATTCGCCATGTCGACGCGGCGGCTCGAGATCAGTGTCGAGCAGCTCAAGGCACGGACCACGAGCCAACTTGCGGAACTCGGCAAGAAGACCGAAGCGATCAACCGGCTCAAGAGCGAGCTCGCGGACAAGGCCAGCGCGATCTTCGCGCTCGAGGCGCGCGAGAAATCGCTGCGCGATCTAGCCCGCACCACCGAAGAGGAAGTCGGTGCCAGGGCCCAGGCACTGCACGATGCCTCGCGCACGCTGTCCGACAAGGAACAGGCGCTGCTCAAGCTGACCTCCGAACTCGGCGAACGGACGTTTTTGTCTGATGGTCAACGCGTCGAGATTGTGTCGCTGCGCACGCAAGTCGACACGCTCAAATCCCAGGTCGAGCGCTTCGAACGGGAACTCAACGAAACCTCGGATCGACTGGAGCACGAGCGGGCTGAAGTGGTTGCCGCCGCGCAACAGCTGGACAGCGAGCGCGGCAAGGTCGAAACGCTGAGCTCCCACGCGACGGAACTCGAGCGTGCGCTGTTCGCGCAGACGGCGGAGGCCGAAGCGGTCCACCGGCGGCTACAAGAGGTCGAGACGCGACTGGCTGAGCAGGGCCGGCTTCTGGTCGAACGGGACTACGAGATCAGCCAACTGCACCGTGAACTTGAGACCGCTCGCAGGGCCGAAAACGATTGGCGTGCGGAGATCGGCGGATTGGAACGTCGTCATGCCGAAGCCGCGAGCGGCCTGCGCGGCGAGAAGGCGCTGCTCGAGGGCGAGCTCGTGCGGGCCCGCGACGAGCGCGCCAAATTGCATCAGGAAATCGCTTCGATGAAGCGGGAAGCCGAAGCGACCTGGGCGACCGAGCGGGTGGAGAATGCGCTATTGCGCGAGCGCATCAACGACATTGCCACCGAGGTCGCGCACCTCACCATGGTGTTGGAAGGGCCGGGCTCGCCGATCGAGACCATTCTGGCGGGGCAAACCGATCCCATACAGGCGGCCCAGCCCGGCGCACGCCGCACCGGCGCCGGCGCCACCCCGGACCAGGGCGAGCGCAGCGGCAACCTGGTAGAGCGGATTCGGGCGCTGCAGGCCCGCGCCTCCCGGGTAGCGCCGGCAAGTTAGCCTCGCGGCTGCCCTACGGACGTCGAATTTTGCGATCAATTAAGCGGTTCCAGAGGGGGGGCTGCTGGCGGCCATGGCCGAGCGTGCGTCGGTGTTGAGGGCGGCTTCGCCCGCTACGCGCGGGGCGACCGGGACGACGGATTACTATCCGATCGTCGTCGGCGCGATCGCTGAATTGAGCCAAAGTTCCACGAAAGCCCGCCGGCAAGTTTACGAGCGTGCCACCCGCGTATTGCTCGGCAAGCTTCGAGCCTCGCGGCCCAAGCTTTCGCGCAAACAGATCAGACTGGAGCAGCGTGCGCTCGAGGCGGCCATCCAACGGGTCGAAGCCGAGGCAAAGGCGGCCAAAGCGAGGGCGCGGCCGGTCGCAGCACACTATGCCGACGCCGGAGGGGCTAGCGCGGACCGGCGGCCGCCCAGCCGGCTCATTCGGATCTTAGTACCTGCCGGGCTCGCGATTATCGCGGCCGGCGCTCTAACCACGTACTGGCTCGCCAGCAACCGGCTCGGAGGTCTCTCGCACCCAAGAGCGCCGCTTGTGACGGCAGCCGCAAACGCCCCCGAAGCGCCGTCCGATGACACGGCCGATGTCGCCCGGAGCGAGACACCCGGCAACTTACGACCTTCCACCGCTCGGCCACTCGGATGCGATCCGCTGTTGGCCGCCACCGATCTCGCCGCCTGCGCGAGCGCGGATCGCGCGCACATCGAGGCAAGCTCCGACCACCGTTCGGCGCTTCCGCCGTGGCTGTCCGCCTACCGGGCCTTCAGCGCTGCGCAGCGCGCGCTGGGGTTTGGCCAGGCGAGCGCCCCCGCGGATGCGACTGCGGCCGGCGCCGGCGCCGTGGCAGGCAGTAACGCTCGCAGCCTGACCGAGGGTGCCAAACAAGGGATCAAAAGCGGCAACGTCGATCGTGCCGTGCGTGACCTTACGGCGGCGATTCGCGCCGATCCGCTCTATGCCGAAGCTTATGTGGCCCGCGGACAAGCCTTGTTCCAGCTTGGCGAGACCGAACGCGCGGTCGGCGATCTCGACGAAGCCATCCGGCTCGATCCGCGCAACGCCGTGGCCATCCGTGCGCGCGGCATGGCGCAACTCTACAGAGGAGATGAGGACGCCGCCCTCGCCGACCTGAGCAAAGCGATTCAACTCGCTGAGGCCGATCCCGCGCGCATGCCGCCGCTCGATCTCTTCTACGCGCATCGCAACCGGGCCGCGTTGTCCGACAAGAAGCAGCAATATGATCGCGAGATCTACGATTTGACCGCGATGATCGACGCCTATTGGAGGGACCCGCTGTTAGCCGAGGCGCTGCGAACAAACTATCGCGAGGCCGGAGCGGCCAGCCTGATCGGATCGATCTATCGCCTGCGCGCGCACGCGCAAATCCACCGGGGGTCTCCGGACGCAGCGGTCACCGATCTGTCCTTCGCCCTTCAGCTCGACCAGCAACACACCGTTGCGCTGCTGCTTGAGCGCGGCCACCTGCAGGAAACTCTCGGGCGCCGCGAGCCGGCGATTCTGGATTTCCAGCGCGTGCTGGAGTTCAACCCGGCTCACGAGGAAGCCAAGACCGCGCTGGCCCGGCTAAAGGCCCAAGCCTCGATGAACTGACCGCTGCCGCCCCGCTCCGCGCGAGGCAGCCGGTTGCGGCATGCGCTTATTGCCCGGGGCGCAGCACCATGCCGGACACCCCAACCGCGAGGTTGACGCCGGTGCCCCCTTCGACGGAGAACGGCTGCAACGTCACCGAGCGGTTCGATCCGCCGACCAGAACGTTGCCACCGACCCCGACTCCGACGGCAACCTGCCCACTCGCCCCGACATAGTCGCCGGCGAGCGCGCCACGCTGCGGACCTTCAGTAGGCATCAACACGGCCCACGACATTTTGCCGCCACTCGTCGCCCCAATGTCGAGGCCGACGGTCGTGATTTCACCCACGTAAGAGTCAGGCGCGTACCTGGGGCTACTCGGAACGAACTGACAGGCAAGGTTCTGGCGCCCGCCGAGGATCAATCCGACACCGGCGCTCATGTTGCAGGTCAGCATACCGACCTTGGCGGACGGCGGCGGTGGCGCAGGCACTTGGGCGACCGCCGACGCCACCAACCCAGTCGTTACGAGAAAGGCTACAAATACGAGACGCGATTTGGACATGCAATTTTCCCCCGGCCTTGGTGAGAGCGCTGATCTAGTTGATTTATCCGACAATTGATAGCTGTAAATCGCCGCCCTTCTCGTCTCGGCCGGACATCATCCGCAACTCCCGCGGGGTGCTTGCCTGCCTGGGCCCGATGGGCCAAAAGACTCAATCCCATGCGGGTGATTTGCGGGGGTTCATGAGCCTTCAAAATGGTTGGCCGTTGCGCGCCGGATCTGACATCCTCAGCCGGCGCCTTTTCATTTTCGCTGCCGGTGTCGCACCGTTGGCCCTATTCGCGCCGGCGCTGGCGGTCCCCCAAGACGACCCGGACCCGAAGAAGCTCAAACCGGGTCAGTTTTTCTGGCACCCCGAGCGCTCTGCGGATGGTCCGGTCGTTATTGTCGTGTCACTGCCGGATCAGCTCGCCAATCGCAACGGCATCCGAATCGCGGTGTCGACTTGTTCGACCGGGCGACCGGGGCACACCACCCCCACCGGAACATTCGTCATCCTCCAGAAGGACGTGGACCACCATTCCTCGCTCTATGACGATGCGCCCATGCCCTACATGGAACGGGTGACCTGGGGCGGCGTCGCGCTGCACGCCGGCAACCTGCCAGGATATCCGGCCTCGCACGGGTGCGTGCGGCTGCCGCGCGCCTTTGCGCAACAGCTCTATGGAGTTACTCATCTCGGGACCACCGTCATTATCGGCGATCACAACTCGGTTCCGGCCGACGTCCTGCATTCCGGGCTGCTGATCTCGCAACATACCGACGACATGGCGAAGCAGGCCGTCCAGCAGGCCAAAGCCAACGCTCAGACCCAGGCGACGGGCACAGACGTCAAGACCGTGTCGGCGATCATTTCCACCAAGGAGAAGCGCATCGTCGTGTTCGTCAACGGCGTCCCGGCGTTTGAAGACAAGGTGACGCTGCAGCAACCCGATCTGCCGTTCGGCACGCACGTCTTCAATTTGACGGGACCGTCCGACGATCCCGCCAAACTCAAGTGGATGGCGATCGATCTTAGCTCCGACGCTGTCACCGACCTCGATCAGAATGATTCCGGCGCGGCAGCGCAAGCCTCGGCGCTGCTGTTCGCGGCGACGATGCGACGTATCGACGTCCCGGAAGCGACCGCCCACCGTCTGGCAGGCCTGCAGCGGCCCGGAACCACCCTGGTGATCACCGACAAGCCGGTCGATCCCAATACGTACTCGGCGCCAGGATTCACGATCATGACGACCGGGGATACCTAACTCTGGTCGACCTTCAAGGCGGTCCACCCGTCGGCGGGACCACTCACCGATTTATCTGCACTGGTCGCTTTTCCGGCCACCGCCCGCGCCTCAGGCTGGTAAAGGACGGTTTGGACGCCCTTTTTGCGGGGCAGCATCGGCAAACCTATACCTAGGCACAATGCCACCTAGCCGTAGGGCCAACGCACCTCATTCCAACGTGGTCGCGTTAACCACCCATGTACAACTGGGCTCCGAGGCTCGCTCAATTTAACCTCCGATTAAGCAAGAAGGGGTGTTGCGAGGCGTTTCCCATGTTGAAGGTCATCATCGCCATAGCGGCTGTGGTTCTTTCTGCCGAGATTGTTGCCATCTCGTTTGCGCCCGGCGCGGAGATGGCCGTGACGCCGCCGGCACGGGCCCTCAAGGGTGACCGCCTCGATGTCCGCCCCATTATGCCAGTGCGCAAATTGGAACCTGCAAAACCAGCGACCCAGCAGGTTCGCCAGACTCGACTTGCCTGAGACCCCACGGGCTACCTCGCGTAATGCGGGGTGACCCGCCCCGGCCCCGACGCCAGCCCCCCCACCCCACCCAACTGGCGTCGGGGTCCCCCTTTCTCCAGTGTTGCCGAACCGGGCTGCCCCAAAGGCGGCCCGATTTCGTTGCAGCGCCCGGCATGGCGGTCGCGGCGACGCTCCGCGGTCGTCAATAAGGGGTCGTGGCGAAGAACCAGAGCGAAGGGGTTGCGTTTGTCATCGTACCCTCGACGCTGAAGAGCTGCACGCCGCTGAGCTGGTGCGCTCCGTCGCTCATCCAGAGCCGATAGATGGTTGCCGACGCTGGCGCTCCGTTCGGCAGATAGGCGACCGGCACCCCCGGCCGTCGGGGCAAGGTCACGCCGCCGATGTCGGTCCAAGGATTGAGCAAATAGTTCGTCAGTTTGGACAGCGCCGCGTTGTTGACGGTCGGCCGCTCCAAAATCCATTCGATCGAGTTGCCGACCAACTCGGTTCCGTGCGGCGGGGTCATCGCGAGCGACACTGATTTCCGTGTGGTCAAGTTCTCAATTGAGAGATGTTTGCTCGCGTCCGCCGCGATGAAAACGGAAACCGATATCAAGTCGCCCGGCGAGACGACGAGGTTGATTACCCGGATCTCGGAGTTCGGAAACCATTCGACCCACGCGTAGTAGCTGGCACCGGCGGCGCAATCCAAATCGGTTTCGGTCCCGGCCTGCAGCACGTCGTTGGAGAACGCGCCATCGATTCCGACCCAATTCGCAGAGCTGTATTTTTCGGTTCCGGACTCGCAACCGGAAGCGGGCTTGGGCACGACGTACTGCGCTTCGATCTGCGACCCAGGTTTGGCGAATGGGTTGTTCGGATCGACGATGGCGTAGCCACTCCAGTTTTCGCTGTTCGCCTCGACGGTGCCGCCGGTCGTCTTGATCTGCTTAATGCTGCGGGCCGGCGCATGAAACGTATTGGTTTGCCGCAGCTGTGGCACAATGCGCGTCTGGCTCATGACGCGCCGCTCCCAGCGCGCCAGGAGGTCCGTCCCGAGTTCCCGGCTCGGGCGCGGCGGAAAGCCGTAGCGATCGAGCTCCGCGTCGGTCGCGGTCATTGGGTTGAAGTTCGCTGGCGGGCGCGTGAACGCGGAGACCCCCGGAATCTCAGTCTCAAGCCCCGCCGGCGTTGCCGTTTGCGCCTGCGCCACGCCGCGCCAAACGTTGATCGAGCCGACCAGCACGACTATCAACACGAGAGAAAAGCTGCGCAACGCGAGGCGCGCGCTATCTCGCACGCGCCCTCGCATAACTCGGGCATCTGATCTTCGCACAGCACTATGCCCGCCGACGCGTGATCTCGAGCGAGACCAACCGCGCCAAGAGAGTGGCCGGGTATAGCTGGCCAATGATGCCTTCGACGTTGCAAAGGCTGCGCGCGAACGGGTGCACAGGTACGATCTCGCCATAGCCGGTCGAGGTGAGGGTGACAAAACTGAAGTAGATAAAATTGCTCGGAAGCGCCGGGCTGTCATCCATTGGGATGCCCGAAAACGCGTTGGGAATACTCAGCCCTACGAACGCGTAGAGGGCTACGAACGTCGCCCCGATCGTGAGATAAAGCAAAATGGCACCCATGATGCGGTGATAGTTGACCTCACCGGGGCCAAAGACCGCGCGCGCGACCACCCATCCAACCGACACGCCGAGAATCATCCAAGAGGTGGCGTCGAAATAGAGGTCGAGCGTCGAGTGGCGAAAGCGCAGCGCAGCTGCGACGGCGGCAAAACCGATCGCTACCAGAACCGCTACGATCGTCAGTGGGCTGCCCGACACAACGAACAACGCGGCCGTGCAGACCAAGATCAAAGCGAGCCCGAAATTCTCCGATTTGATCGTTCCGGCGGCGTGCAGGCGCGCCAACACGAACAGCATGAGCGCCAGCATGACCGTGAGCGTCGTGAGCAAGGGGTCGCGCCAGCGTGCCTGCAGGCGCTCAAAGCGCGCTCTTACGTCCGGGGCGACCATCAGCATTTCACCCCTCCGCGCGCTGGCCACGCGGGTTGGGCGGATTGAGCTTCATGAGTTCCACATGGGCAAATAGGGGCTGGAGGACTGGTATCCCGCCGATCGAATGAACGTCAACCGGCTCCGGGGCGACTAACGATGCGTCCCGCGGATCCTCCTGCGGACCGCGCAAAATCCAGGCGGAGCGCATCGGATGGGCCTGCGATTGTCGGTATTGGCGTTTGCGGCGATTGTCACAGCCTCAATTGCCGGCGGAAGCGTTGTGGCATGCGCTGCCGGCTCCAGCGCGGATGAGGCTTTCGTCAAACGCTTGTTTGGCGGGCCGGCGGACCCGCAGAAGTCCTATGCTTGTTTCGTGCGCACTTACGGCGCCAGCCACTTGGCGCATCATCCGCTGAAGAAGGTCAGCGCAATGAAGCTCCTGGTGACCGCGGAGCCGGAACCCGAGAGTAAGGCGCTGGTTTACTCCTTCCGGCTAAGTCTCCAAAATCGCGACCGGCGCGGCGTGTTCAACTCCAGTGGTGAATGCGGCCGCGCCGAGACGGCCAACACCGGGCAGTTCGGCTGCGGGGTCGACTGCGACGGTGGCGGGATCGAGGTTGCGCTTGCAAAGGACGACAAGTCGATCCTGGTCAAGGTCGAGCGGATCCGGGTCTGGCGCGCCAACGCGCCCGATGACGACGCCCCCTCGCAATCCCTGCTCGGCGGTGCCGACGATCGCTTATTTCGGCTTGACCGGGCGCGCCTCGATGATTGCAAATCGATGGTGACCGATCGCGAGGAATTGGCCACACTCCGACACAAATAACTCTTCGGAGGGATTGATATGCACCGACGCAACATTCTCACCGCGGCGTTCGCGGCAGCCGGGGCGATGTTTGCCGCCGCGAAGCCCGCGCACGCCAATCCGGAGGCGCCCGACAAGGCGAAGGTGGTCTACCACCTGTGCGATTTCGACAAGGTCGGCTTCGTCCTCGGTAACATCAAGAATCATTTCGACGGGATGGGCGGTCCCGATCACGTCACCATCGCGCTGGTGGTGCACGGCCCCGCCCTCAAGGCGTTTCACGCGGTCTCGGCGGGCGCCGACGTCGAGCAGCGCACCAAGCAATTCGTCAAAGCCGGGCTCCAGCTCAACGCGTGCGGCAATACGATGCGGGCGCAGGACGTCACCCTCAAGGATCTGTTGCCGGGCTTCGTCGCCGCCGATCGCGGCGGCGTCGTACGTATTGCCGAACTGCAGGCGCAAGGGTACGTGTACCTCCGGCCGTAGAGATTTGCGCGGGCGTGGTGCGGGTAACCCGCCTTTTGAAGCAACCGCAAGCGCGTCCCGGGTTCTCGCGCTGTCGCATTTTCCGCGGCGGGCTGATGTGATGAGACTTTGGGCCGCATGACGCGATTGCGCGATCTGGTGCGCGAACGCAAGCCGAGCATCCGCTTGCCCGGATGGCTGGAGCGGGTGGCGTCGGTCGGCATCGTCACCGACGATCCGCGGATAGCGCGGCGCCAGCGCATCACCAACGTCGCAGCGTTCGCAACCGTCGGGAACACGATTTCTCATCTGATCATCAATTCCTACCACAACTTCGACGGCCTTATGATCATCCATGTCTACAACGCCGCTATGACGGTCGCAGCGCTGCTGACCCCGCTCCTGCATCGCTTCGGCCAGAATACGGCGGCGATGGTGCTGCTCATTCTGATCATCGCCGGCAATACCTTTGTGGTGTGGATGCTCGGGACCTCAAGCGGCTTGGAAATCTATTTCACGCTCGCCGGTGCGATACTGCTGTTCTTCGGTGTCGAGAACTGGAAGTCGTTTCTTGCATTCTTCATCGCCGCCGCCGCCGCGCTGTTGATCACCCTCAACTTCGCCCCCACGGACGGGCTTATCCTGCCGGACGACCATGACCTGCGGGCGACGCTGTTCAGCCAGGCCATGGTCAACACAATCGTGATCAACGCCCTGATGGTGTTCTATGCGTTGACCGCGCTGCACCGGGCCGAGGCCGAACTCGAAAACCAGTACGCCCGCTCGGAAGCGCTGCTTTCGGCGATGATGCCGTCGTCAGTCGCTGAGCGGCTCAAATCCGGGACCGAATCGCGTATCGCCGACCGCGTCGGCAATCTCAGCATCCTGTTCGCCGATATGGTGGGCTTCACGGCGGTGACGCATGAGCTGCCGCCCGAGCAAGTCGTCGACTATCTCGACGACCTCGTGCGCGCGTTCGACACGCTGAGCGAGCAACATGGCGTCGAAAAGATCAAGACCATCGGCGACTGCTACATGGCGATTGCGGGCCGCGGCGGCGATGCGCGCGCCGGCGCATGTGCGCTGGGGCGCTTCGCTCTCGCCATGATGGATACAATGGATTGCAGCCAGACATTGCACGGGCAACGCCTCTCTCTGCGCGTTGGGATTCATTGCGGAGCGGCAACCGCCGGCGTGATCGGCGATACGCGCTTTACTTTCGATGTTTGGGGCGACGCCGTGAATACGGCATCACGCATGGAGTCGCACGGCTTGCCGCGACGCATTCAGGTCAGTGAGGCGTTTCGCGATCTCACCGAGGGCGTATTCCTGTTCGAGGAGCGCGGGCCAACCGAGATCAAAGGCATCGGAAAGACGCAGACGTTCTTTCTGATCGGAATAACAGACAAAACGCCGCAAGGATGAAGATCTGAACGCCCCTCACGAGGCGGGCGTGTCGCGCTTAGCCCCAAGCATCTGGCTGATCTCGCCAACGATGCCGCGCCGGAACAACAGGATGCAGACGATGAAGATCGCGCCGATCACGGCCTGGATCGGCAGGCCGGAATCGGCGAGGTAGAACTGCAGCATCTCGACCAGCACCGCGCCCACCACCGGACCGAACAAGGTGCCGGATCCACCCAATAGCGTCATCAAAATGACATCGCCTGACGTGCTCCAATGTACATCGGTCAGCGACGCGAGCTGCACCACCATGGTCTTGGTCGCACCGGCCAAGCCGGCGAGCGCCGCCGAGAGCACGAACACCAGCAGCTTGTAATCATTGACCCGATAGCCGAGCGAGATCGCGCGCGGCTCCTTCTCGCGGATCGCCTTGAGGATCTGTCCGAAGGTGGAACGCGTGATCCGGTAGATCAGGAAATAGCCGACAAGGAAGATGACGGCGGCGGTGTAGTAGAGCACATAGAGGTTGTTGAGATTGAACAGTCCAAGGATATACCCGCGCGGAACGCCGGTGAGGCCATCCTCGGCATGGGTGAACGGGACCTGCAGCGCCAGAAAGTAGATCATCTGGGCGAGTGCCAGCGTGATCATCGCGAAATAAAGACCCTGCCGGCGGATAGCCACGAACCCGAACACCACGCCGAGCACGGTTGCGGCAGCCGTTCCGATCAGGGCGGCAAGCTCGAACGGGAGCCCCCACACCTTGAGGGCGTGCCCCGCCACGTAAGCGCTGGCGCCGAAAAACGCCGCATGGCCGAAGGAGAGAAGCCCGACCGACCCGAGCAGGTTGAATGCGCACGCGAACAAGCAAAAGCACAGGATCTTTGCCAAGAACAACGGATAGGCGAGAAACGGTGCGACCACGAGGACCGCAAGCCCGACCGCGTAGGCGACGATCGGCGGCACGCGCACCTTGCCGGAGAGCAAACCAGCGAGGCCAGTCTGCGATCGCACGGGGCCTGCGGATGTCGTCGCCATGACTATCGCTCGCGCCCGAACAATCCGGCCGGCTTGATCAGCAGCACGATGAACATGATGACGAAGATCACCATGTTGGCGCCGGGCGGATAGAACACCTTGGTCAGGCCCTCGAGCACGCCGAGCGACAGGCCGGTGACGATCGAGCCGAGAATCGACCCCATGCCGCCCACCACCACCACCGCGAACACGGTGATGACAAGCTCGCCCCCCATCAGCGGACTGACCGAGTAGATTGGTGCCGCCAGCACGCCGGCAAAGCCCGCGAGCGCAACGCCGGCGCCGAACCCGAACGTCAGCAACGCCGGCACGTTGATGCCGAACGCGCGCGTCAACTGCGGATTTTCAGTGGCTGCGCGCAACGTGCGGCCAAGAGACGTTTTTTCGATCGCAAACCAGGTTCCAAAACAGAATACGAGCGAGGCAAGCACCACCCAGGCGCGATATTTCGGCAAAAACAGAAAGCCGAGGTCGAAGCCGCCGCGCAAATTGAGCGGCACCGGATAGGGGCGGCCGGCGGTCGCGAACCAGTACACGAACATGCCCTGGATAAACATCATCAGGCCGTAAGTGAGCAGAAGCCCGTAAATGTGATCGAGCTTGTAGACCCGGGCGATCAACGTTTTCTCGAGCGCCATGCCGACGACGGCTGCGATCAGCGGCGACAAAAAGAGCGCCGGCCAGTAGCCGACCCCCGCATAGTTGAGCAGCATCCAGGAGCCGAACGCGCCCAACATGTAGAACGTGCCCTGGGCGACGTTGATGATGCCGAGCAGGCCGAAGATCACCGCAAAGCCGAGGCTAAGCAGCGCGTAGAACGAGCCGTTGATCAACCCCACCAGCAATTGTCCGCTCAGGATCTGGAACGACACGGTCAGATTCCCAAATAGGTCTGGATGCGGGCGGCTTGGCTCGCAACGTCGGCGCGCGCGATCATATCGACGATGCGGCCGCGCTCCATGACGTAGTGCCGATCGGCGAGGCGCTGCGCGAAGCGGAAGTTCTGCTCCACCAGCAGGATCGTGTGGCCTTCCTGGCGCATCAGATCAATCGCGCCGCGGATCTGCTGCACGATCACCGGCGCCAGGCCCTCGGTCGGCTCGTCGAGCAGAAACAGGCGAGCGCCGGTGCGCAGCACGCGCGCAATCGCCAGCATCTGCTGCTCGCCGCCCGAAAGCCGCGTCCCCTGGCTGCGCCGGCGCTCGCGCAGATTGGGGAACAGCCGAAAGATTTCTTCAAGCGGCATGCCGCCGGGACCGACGGAGGGCGGCAACAGCAGATTCTCCGTAACATCGAGGCTCGCATAGATGCCGCGCTCTTCCGGCACGTAGGCCACGCC
>DATIPA010000194.1:0-11236 GCA_035472475.1 Xanthobacteraceae bacterium
GCCGTCCACCCGAAAGGAGCCTCCGCTGCGGCCTCGCTGCCCCTGCCAACAGCCAGGCCAAACGCATGACCGCGCTTACGAAATGCCGCGACACGGCGCTTCCGAAACGGGCCTCATCTGTTGTACGTCATACGCGCGGCAATGCGGGAGGACACGTGGAAAGCCTACAGGGATCGGGACACGCCGGGATCGGCGACACGGTGCGCCGCAAGGAAGATGACCGGCTGATTGTCGGCGGCGGATGCTACGCGGATGATCTCGACGTCCGGGGTGCTGCCTACGCGGTGTTCGTACGATCGCCGCACGCGCACGCGCACATTCGCGCAATCGACGTGGCGGCGGCCCGGAAAGCACCGGGTGTGCTCGCGGTCTATGTCGGCGCCGACATCGCTCGCGCTAATCTCAAGCCGATCCCGCACGCAGTCGGCAGTTCGCACATGGGGTCCGACGTGCCGCTGCGCAACCGCGATGGCAGCGAGCGGCTCGCCACCGAGCAGGTCTTGCTTCCCGTCGATCGCGCGCGCTTCGCCGGCGAAGCGGTGGCGATGGTGGTGGCCGACGGGCTGGCGGCCGCGAAGGACGCCGCCGAGCTCGTCGAGATTAGATGGGAACCGCTGCCGGCGGTGACCCTCGCCGCGCAAGCGATCGGGCCAGCAGCGCCGCGCCTGTGGGATCACGTGCCCAGCAATGTCGCGCTTGACGCCGAGATCGGCGATGCGGCCGCGACCGACGCGGCGTTCGCAAAGGCCGCCCACCGCGTGAAATTCGAAACCCGCGTCCAGCGCGTGACCGGCGTGCACCTTGAACCGCGCGCGGTCATTGCGTCCTATGACGGCGATTCCGGGCGTTACACCATCAACGTCACCCACGGGCTTGGCGTCGTACAGGTGCGCTTAGAGCTCGCGACCATTCTCGGCATCGCACCCGAGCAGGTTCGCGTGGTGGCACCGCGCGACGTCGGGGGCAATTTCGGAACTCGCAACGCGACCCACCCGGAATTCGCGCTGGTCGCCTACGCGGCGCGGATGGTCGGCCGCGCCGTCAAGCATGTCGCCGATCGCAACGAGTCTTTTCTGAGCGACTACCAGGCGCGAGATCTCACTGTCACTGCCGAGCTCGCGCTCGATACCAGGGGCCGCATCCTGGCGATGCGCTCGTCCAACCTCAGCAACATCGGCGCCCACGCGGCCTCGTTCGTGCCCCTCAACAAGGGGGTGCAACTGATGACGAGCCTCTATGCGGTGCCGGCGGCCCATTATCGGGCCCGCGCCGCGCTGACCAACACACCGAGCACGATTCCCTATCGCAGCGCCGGACGCCCGGAAGCGATGTACGTGATCGAGCGGCTGATGGATATCGCGGCGCGCGAATGCGGCTTCGATCGGGTGGAGCTGCGCCGCCGCAACATGATCCCGCCGAAGGCGCTGCCGTGGCGCAATCCGGCCGGCATTACGTACGACAGCGGCGACTATGTGAACGCCATGCAGCGTGCGCTCGAAATCGCGGACTGGGCGGGCTTCCCGAAGCGCCGTAAGGCCGCGCGCAAGCGCCGCAAGCTCGCCGGCATCGGGGTTGCAAACTACATCGAGTCGACCAGCGGGGTCCCGCGCGAACGCGCGGACATCACGGTCCTGCCGGATGGTCGCGTCGACCTCGTCATCGGCACTCAGGCAACCGGGCAAGGGCATGAAACCGCCTTCTCGCAGATCGTCGCCGATTGGCTGGGCGTGCCGTTTGGGGCCGTACGGGTGCGCACCGGCGATACCGACGTCGTCAAGGCGGGCGGCGGCTCGCATTCCGGCCGTTCGATCCGGTTCGGCAGCATCGTTATCCGAGCTGCCGCGGACGAAATTATCCAGAAAGGGCGCGAGGTCGCGGCATTGCTGCTGCAGGCGCCGATCGACAGCGTTCGATTTGCCGAGGGGAACTTTACGATCGTGGACACCGACCGCTCGCTCGGCCTGTTCGAGGTCGCCACCGCCGCCGCCAAGGGCAGCGATCTGCCGGAGACGCTGCGCGGCTCTCTGAGCGGCTCGTGCGACCGGGTGACGCCCGGCCTCTGCTTTCCCTATGGCTCATGCGTCTGCGAAGTTGAGGTCGATCCCGACACCGGGAGCGTAGCGATCGTGCGTTATACGTCGGTCGACGACGTTGGCCGCGCGGTCAATCCGCTGATCCTGCACGGCCAGACCCACGGCGGCATCGCCCAGGGGGTCGGTCAGGCGCTCATGGAAGAGTGCTGGTATGATGGCGACAGCGGCCAGATGCTCTCGGCGTCGCTGATGGACTATGCGCTGCCGCGCGCCACCGACCTGCCGTCCTTTGCGACCGAACTCAGCGAGGTGCCGGCAAGCTCGCATCCGCTCGGTTTCCGCTCCGGCGGCGAGGGCGGCACCACGCCGGCGCTCGGTGTCGTCATCAATGCGATCGTCGATGCCTTGTGGCACCTCGGCGTCCGCCACATTGAAATGCCGGCCACGCCGCGGAAGGTCTGGCAGGCAATCCAGGAGGCGGGCAGGACGCGCTAGACAGGCGCGGCGCCACGCGGATCCTCAGATGTCCGGCCGCGACAGGCGATACGACACGGCCCCATAGGTGCTCACCGCGTAGGGCACCAGATAGGTGAGCATCACTTTGAGCCAGTTGATTTGCGCCGGCCCGAACAGGGCATCGCCTTGATTGATCAGATTGAGAATCGTCCCGACCACCAGGGCGACGTACAGCGAACGGCGGGGGACCCCGTCGGACAGGCAGTACCGGCACGCGCGTATGAGCTTGGACATGTTGTGGAATTTGGTTCGGCTTTAGCTTTCTCGCAGGGTGGCTGGATGCTACCGTTTGTCTGATCGAAGAGCCAACGCCGGCCATCGGTCGGCAAGAGGGCATCAATGGAACAGTCATCGCCGCATCCCGTGGATGAGCTTCTGCCGCTCCCACGGCTTCTTCCGCTTGGTCTCCAGCACGTGCTGGTGATGTATGCGGGCGCCGTCGCAGTGCCGCTCATCATCGGGCGTGCGCTGAAGCTCCCCCCGGAGCAGATCGCAATTCTGGTCAACGCGGACCTCTTCGCCTGCGGCATCGTCACGCTCATCCAGTCGATCGGCATCGGTCCGTTCGGCATCCGCTTGCCGGTGATGATGGGGGTCACCTTCGCGTCGGTGGCTCCCATGCTGGCAATGGCCAACAACCCGGCGCTCGGGCTCGGCGCAATTTACGGCTCGGTGATCGCGGCCGGCATTTTCGGCCTTGTCGTCGCCCCGTTTATGAGTGCGCTGCTGCGCTTCTTTCCGCCGGTCGTGACCGGAACCATCATCGCGGTGATCGGCATTTCGCTGATGCGGATCGGGGTCAACTGGGCGGCGGGCGCCGCCGCGCCCAACCTCCCCGGCTACGGCGATCCCTCGAACTTGTTGATCGCCGCCTTCGTTCTGATTGCGATCCTGCTGATCACGAGGTTCGGCAAGGGTTTCATCGTCAACATCGCGGTCCTGCTCGGCATCATTCTGGGATTCGTCGTTGCCTGGCTCGCCGGCAAGGTCAGCTTCGCGGACATCGGCAAATCCGCCTGGGTGGACGTCGTCTACCCGTTCCAGCTCACGACGCCGACGTTCGACGTCTTCGCCATCATCACCATGTGTCTCGTCATGCTTGTGGTGATGGTGGAATCGACCGGCATGTTTCTCGCAGTCGGCGAAATGACCGATCGGAAAATCGGGCAGCGCGATCTGACTCGCGGCCTGCTGACCGACGGCCTTGGCACGCTCATCGGCGGCATCTTCAACACGTTCCCCTACACGTCATTCTCACAGAACGTCGGCCTCGTCGGCGTCACCGGCGTGAAGAGCCGGTGGGTGACGGCGGTGGGCGGCGTCATTTTGTTGATCCTCGGCTTGATTCCCAAGCTCGGCGCCGTAGTCACTGCCGTTCCGCTATGCGTGCTCGGCGGCGCCGGGATCGTCATGTTCGGAATGGTCGCCGCCACCGGGATTCGCATCCTCGCGGCGGTCGAGTACAAGACCAACCGCAACAACCTGTTCATCGTCGCGATCTCGATCGGCTTCGGCATGATCCCGCTGGTTGCGCCGGCCTTTTTCGCGAAGCTGCCAAAGGAGCTGGAGCCGCTGCTCAATTCCGGCATCGTGCTCGCGGCGATCGCGGCGGTGGCGCTGAACGCCTATTTCAACGGCGCCGGCTCGCGGGAGGACACCGAGGCCGGCCTGGCGAAGGCGGCCGGTGCGTCCGACCACGCGTAATCCCGTGCTGAAGGCCCTGCGCGCCGCATCCGCGGAAGGGTCTCGAGTTGCCGCGACGAATGGTGGTGGGCGATCAACCAGTCGCGACCTCGGCGCACGAGCACCATGGTGAAGCGCGCGGGCGCCATCTGGCGCTCGCCATTGCGCAGGGCGCTGAATTCGTAGTCGCCGGTGACGTAAACGATGTCATCGCTCAGAACGAAGATCTTTCGCTCCCCGAGCGAGACCTTGTCGCCGCTTCGATTTAGGCGGGCGTAGTAGCGGCGGATCGCGTCACGGCCTTGTTTGACGGCCGCGCCCACGGTTCCCATCAATGTTGCATCAGCCGCGTAGACCTCCACAAGCGCGTCGACGTCGTTGGCGTTGAACGCGGCCGCCCACCGGTCGACCGTGGTGCCTGCGTCTGCCGCCGTGTCGGCACTCGCCGCACTCGTCAACAAAAGCGTCAATGCCAGCACCAAGGCTGACCATAGCTTTTCCATCGCAGCTCCCGCGCCGGCGCATCACCCGCGACGCCGTTCGTTCAACGCGCCGAACTTTGGTCAGTCCGTTAGAGCAAGTCCCGGTCGCAGAACCGGTTCCCAGTGTTTTGCGGGGCACGCTTTGTTAGAGCTCGCCCCGACGGCAACCGGTTTCTGGCTTGCGGGACCTGTTTGCATCGGCCTCAGTAGTCGACGTCAAAGTCGCCCTGGAAGGTCTGCGAAGCCTTCTCGTTGGCGTTGTCCTGCAGCATGTAAAGCTTGCCGTTTTGCTTGTAGATGACGGCGCCGCCAGGGATCTCCTTGGCGCCCTTGGCCAAGGCCGCCTGATGCTTGGCGGCGCTGACCTTCGAATTCGACTTGTGCAATCGTTGCTTCTTGGGCCCGATCATGATCGCCTCGCCCTCGCCCAAGGTGGTTACCTCCGTCGATTTCTTCGGCGCCTGGGCCATCGCGACGGACGAAAGACCGATCACCGCACCGGCCCCCAATACCAGAAATATCCGCTTGGATACCGACATCGAATTCTCCTCGAAGGTTTGCTGTGCGCCCCCGGGCGCGCCGGACATGGGTCCGGTTTGTGAACGAAACCCAAGCGAGGTTTACCGGTCCAGCGCGAACTCTCGCGCAGTTGGTACGGTTGCGCACCAATCGGGACGGCGGAATGGCGGGACGCGTTTCGCGCGCAAGTCCGGCCTCAGCGTGGCCCCGGATCGACCCGCGCCGGAACCGGAGCGCCCGCGATGCGGCCGTTCCACCGGTAGCCCACGACGCCTTTGTCGGCATCGAACAGATAATCGAACCCGTTGAACAGATGAACGCTGGTGTTGACATATGTTGGACGGTCGCCGCGGCCGACGAGCGTGAGGCGGCTCGGCGCCAGCGGGTCCGCCGCGTCTCCGACCCGAAAGCTGTAGCCCGCGATCCCGGCCTGAGGAGCTGCGTCCGGAACCAATGAGATCGCAACCTTCGTTCCGGGTGCCAACGTCCGCTCCCTGGCGGTCGGAAGCGTGCTCCCATCGCCCTGGCCCGCAGGCAGTGCGAGAAACATTCCGGTCACACCGGTGTCTGGCAGAACCGTCCCGCATGCTGCCGGGGTTTGATCGTTGATTGCGATGCACGCCGGCGCGCCCGACCAGTCCTTGCGCTCTTCGTCCCAGCGTAGCTGCACGGTGACAAACGCGCCGGCCGGATCCGCGCCGCCGAGCCCGACCTGAACGCCCTCGCGGGTCACCACATAGCCGCGCCGGAGCCGCCGGTCGTTACCGGAGTTCTGACTAGCCAGGTTCAGAAACGGGTTGATGTCCGGCCCATGCGGGCCGCTCGGCTCGCCCCTGCGGCCGAACCCGACGCCGATCATCGCGACGTGACGCGGGTCCTCGTTGGGCGAGCAATTTCGTGAGTTCTCGAGACAATCGATCCGGCGGACGGCGAGCACTGGAATCGGCCCCGTCGTCACGCGCGCGCCGTTGGCCCCGGCGATTGTCACCTGCGTCACCACCCAATCACCCCGCATGATGCGGCCGGAGCTCGAATAGGTCAGCGTGCCGGGTCCCCGGTTCGGAAGCCGATCGACGTCCGGGATTGACGAGGCGGCCACCACGATGCCGGTCGAGCCCGTGTCCATGACAGCGCCATGCTGTGTGCCCCCGAACGACATCCCGAGAAGCGGCGGTCTCTGCAAGTTGCCGCTATCTTGGCGCTTGCCCAGGAAACTCAGATAAACACCGCGACCGTCGGTCTTGTCTGACGGCTGTGCGGCGCATGGAGACGCCGCGACCGCGATCGCAGTCAGCATCGCCGGCGTGCCGATGCCGGTGCAACTCCTGACCGGTGGACGGTGGATTGCCACGTCTGCCGTCCTCATTCGCCACGACGGCCCGCCGCCGTGACGCTATTTCTGGGCCGGGGCGTATTTGCCGGTGAGCTGGGGCGTGATCGTCGGGAGTTTCTGGCGGTGCCGCTCAAGCCGCGTGTCGCGCGCCCAGGTGCGCTTGAGATCGTCGCGGACTGCGAACTTCAACCGGCCGAGGCCAGCGGTTTCAAGCTCGATCGTGTCGCCGTCCATGAACGGGTTGAGCCCGCCATGGTTGGTTCCGGTCGCGATGATATCGCCCGGATCGAGATGATGGATGGACGAGACCCACTCGATGCAGCGCGGGATCTTATTGGCCATGTCGGCGGTGGTGAAATCCTGTTTCAGCGTGCCGTTGACCCACAGTTTGACCTGAAGCTTGTGCGGGTCGCTGATCTCGTCCGCCGTCACCACGTAGGGACCGATCGGCGCAAAGGTTTCGCGCGATTTCGTCTGATAGAACGTGTTGCCGGGTGGCGGCAGTTCGCGCGCCGAACCGTCGATGAAGTTGATATAGCCGAACACGTAGCTCATGGCGTCGGCCGCGCGCACGTTCGTCGCGCGCTTGCCGATGACGACGCCAAGCTCGGCCTCACCTTCGAAGATCGTCGCCGGCGCGTCGGGCAGGATCATGGTGTCGCCGGGTCCGATCACGGCATTCGAGGTCTTCTGAAACCCGTTGATCGGCGGCGGGGTCGGGAACATTTCCTCGACGTAGTTGACCGCCATGCAATCGATATTGCCGGGCCGCGGGATCGGGGGCCGCAGCCTGACCGACGCCGGCGGAATGGTCTTGCCGTCGGCCACCGCACCCTCGATGCGCTTCTTGTAATCGGCGAACTTCTCGATCACGGCGTTGATCAGCAACCGCGGATCGCCTTGCGCCGCCTCGCGCACGATCGGCGTGATATCGACGATCGCATCAGCGCTTTTGACGACGCCGAGCTTGAAATCATCGAAACAGACGAGCTTCATTGGATGTTTCCTGTCCTTGGTGTTGGGCGCCCGGCGCAATCGAGCTAAAGACCATGCTGCGGCGCGGAGAGCGGGGTCCGCACCGTGCAGCTGATCCTACAGGAGCTCGACTGGCGGCCGCAACCGCAGGGCGGAATGCTGCGACTGCGTAGGCGCGTTTTACTTCACCATCACCCACCCGGGCTGCAGCAATGGATACGCGATCAAGCCGACAACCGCGGTTGCAGCGATCAGCAATGGGTTGTTGACTTTCCACCGAAACAAGACCGCGAGCGAGACCAGGCCGATAAGCGCGGTGAGCCAATCCCCGATGGCGATGCGGCCGAGCAGCACGCACGCCCCGAGGATGGTGCCGATCGCAGCCCCGTAGGCGCCTTTCACAAAGCCCTGCACGTTGGGATCGGCGCGATGGCGCGCGAGGATTGGCGCGGCGATCAGCACCAGGATGAACGACGGCAGAAAGATGCCGATGGTCGAGACGAGCGATCCCCAAAAACCGGCGACTAGATATCCGACAAACGTCGCGGTGATGACGACGGGCCCGGGGCTGATCATGCCCACCGCAACCGCGATCAGAAATTGACGTTGGTCGAGCCAGCCGTATTGCCGCACCAGCCCCTGTTCCAGGAACGGGACGATGACAAGGCCACTGCCGAACGTCAGCGAGCCCGCTTTGAGGAAAAACCACAGCAGCTTGGCGAGCGTCGAGGTTGTGGCGACCGGCGTGACCTGTGCCAACACCGGCAGCGCGGCGACCTGCAGCAGCGCCGTCGGCGGCCGCCGGAGGATGCTGCCGTAATAGAGAATCCCGATCGCGCCCGCGCCGATGAACAGCAACGCCACTTCCGCCTGCAGGGCGATGGTGACCGCGAAACAGGCGGCCGCGATCAACCATTGCAGCCGGTCCTCCATTCCGAGCTTCGCCAGGCGATAGCAGGAATGCAGGATCAGCGCGATCACCGCCGGACTGACGCCGTAGAAGATCGCGGTCACCGGCTTGAGATCGCCGAAGTAGACGTAGAGCGCGCCGAGCGCGGCGACGATCACGAAGTTCGGCAAAATAAACGCCCAGCCCCCGGCCCAGGCGCCCCAAAAGCCCGCGCGCAGATAGGAGACATAGACCCCGACCTGGATCGCGAGCGGTCCGGGAAGCGACTGGCAGATCGCGATCGCTTCCCGCATCTGTTCTTTCGTTAGCCAGCCGCGCTCGCCGACGAGTTCGCGCTCCATCTGGCCGACCAGCGCGACCGGGCCGCCGAAGCCGAGCAAGCCGAGGCGAAGGAAGTACGGCACAACTTCGGCGATGCGGCCGCGCGGGGCCGAGGTGGAGAACGTCATGTCCGGTGCGCGCTCCCGATCAGCTTTTGGCCACAGCGGTCTTGTCCAGCGCTGCCCGGATTCCTCTGGCGAGCTTCTGGGCATCATCGTTCGCCCAGAAATGGATGAAGAACATTCGTGGTTGTTCGTCGAGCATATGGCTGTGGATCGCCGTCACCTCGATGCCGTTTGCCCTTAGCGTGCGCACCAGCGGATTGACCTCATCCCCGGTCACCAGGAAGTCGCCGGTGATCGCCGCCTTGCCGCCGCCGGTCGGCTGAAAGTTGATTCCGTTGGCCATGCCGGTCGGACCAGGCGGAACCAACGCCGTCCCCATCTCTGTGATCGGGTCGCGGCGCGGCACGCCGAATTGGTAGACGCCACCGTTGGCTTGCCCCTTCACGCCCATGATCGCATCAAGCGCTGCCGTGTCGAGATCGATCGCCGGCGGCGGGCCGGACGCCGCGGCCGGAGGCCCGAGTGGCGTCTTGCTTTCGGCAAGCCCCGCACGGATCGCCGTCGCCAGTTTCACGGGATCGCCGTGCGCACCGACATGCATGTAGTAGGTCGGCGGGTTGGCGCGCAGCAGGTGATTATGCACCGCGGTGATGTCGATGCCGTTTGCCAAGAGCTTCGCCATCACCGGGTTGATTTCGGTATCGAGCAGCACGAGGTCGCCCATCACCATGACCTCGCCGTGCACCGGCTTAAAGGCAACCCACCCTCCGAGCGCCAGCGCCGGCTTGATGGCGACGCCGTCGAGCGTCACCTGCAGATCGGACCGCGGAAATCCATAACGATGAACGTCGCCGCCGACGGCAGCGGTCCGGCCCAGCGCGTCGTCTACGCGCTTCCAATCAACCTCTTGCGCGCTCGCGAGCGAGCTGATCGCGAGCGATGCTACGCACAATGCGATTGCATAGAAAGTACGCATCATTCACCTCCATGATTTGAGACCGTTGCTAGTGCGGCAATTGCGTCGCCGCGCTCTGATCTGTCGCGCCGACGCCGCGAAAGTTCGTGGGGTCGTTCGCTTCATCGGCAGCGGACTGCGCCGGCTTTACCGACGGCCAGTTATGCCTCTCCTCCTGCAGGCTGCGGCACCAGGTATAAAGTGCGTCGTACACGACCATGCCGTGCTTCAGCATTTGATGGTCGTCCGTGAAATTTGCCGAGAGACCGAGCGAAATCGCGAACAGGCCACCGCACTGTGGCGTCAGATCGTGCCGCGAGGTGTCGGCGCCGCGCACGATCAGCGCCAGGTGCTCAAGCGCCGGATCCGTGATGTCGTAGATCCGCAGGATCGTATCGAACGAGCAGCGTTCGCCCTCGTGAGCGAATTCGACGCCTTCGATGTCGTAGGGCGTCCCGCCCAACTCTTTCGCGACCGCGACGACGCGGTTCGTCGGCACGTAGACGAACTCCGCGTGCGGATCGATGAAGCGCGCGATCAGCCACGGGCACGCGATGCGATCGATCTTAGGCCGCTCGCGCGTCACCCATTGGCCGGGCGTTGTTCCGATCTTTCGACGCGTGGGCAGGCTTGCGTCCCGCCAGGCCGCGATGCCGCCCGCAAGCTTGGCTGCATCCAGGCCGGAGGCGCGCAACGCGGCTACCACGTCCTGGCTGACCTGATGGCCGTGCTCGCAATAAGCGACCACGGAATTACTGGGCGACAGTCCGCTCCGCCATCGGTCAACTTGGTCGGGGGCCCGGTAGACCGCGCCGACGATCAGTCGATCCGCGTTGGCAAACGCGGACGGGCTTCGAACGTCGATGACGACCGGCGCCGCGGCGGTACCTAGCCGCGCATAGAGTTCGTGCGGAGAAATGTCATGCTTTGATCCGTCCATGCGCAATCTCCTCGAGAAATCGAGTGTTGCGCAGAGCTTGGACGGGCATCGTCTCACGGGGAGTCTGCCTATCCCCGAACACCGAAAATCTAGCCCTCCGACGTGCCGACCGCAAGCCAACTGTGTCTGCACGATCATACCGAGGCTCGGGACGTCATGTGATAGCGCTCGGCGCCGAGAATGCACAGCGGGGACAGCACCAGCGCCGTGCCCTATGCGGCAACGGCCTATTTATTTGCGAACACAGAGTATTGATTTTCGCAAATAATCATCTGACGCTGGTGATCGCCGGCGCCAAACAGGAATGAGGCCAATGAGGAGGCATCCAACGGACCGCGGCCAGCGCCGGCTCGACCGACGTACGTCCTATCGGTTCTCGATCATCGCGCGCCGGCACACACGCTGCCTCGCCGATATGCATGCGTCGCGCTTCGGGCTTTCGACCAACGGGTGGAAGCTGTTGAGCGTGATCGACTACTTCGGCCCGCTATCGGCAACGGAAGC
>DATIPA010000195.1:0-23134 GCA_035472475.1 Xanthobacteraceae bacterium
GAACAGGATCGCAAGCCCGACGCCGCCGACAACGGCCAAGACGAATCCTTCGACCGTGATCGTCAACGTCACCAGCAGCGCTTGCCCGAGCGTTTGCCAATCGGTGACGATCGTTTGGGCGACCAAGGTCGGCGCGGGCAGGACGTAGGGCGGGATGTGGTTGATGCGGACCACGAGTTCCCACGCCAGCACGGCGAGCGCGAGGGTTGCGAGCGGCAACATGACGCGCAGCGGGCGATCCCAGACGGGACCGACCGGAACGGCGGTCTCGCGCGGCTCGATAGGACTCATGGATGAACTAAGCGCGATGGCACCGCGCCGGCGCGTACGAACCAGTCCTTGGACGCCTTTGCCATCAGTTCTTGGGCCGCAAGTCGAGCCCGACCTTCTTGTCGATGAACTGCAGCGTGTAGGATTTCTGTACGTCGAGGGTCGGCTTCACCACGCCGGCGCGTACCATCTTCTCAAAGAAGCTTTTCATGCGTGCATCGGTCATCGCACCGATCCCGTATTGCAATGAGTCACCCGAGTCGACGATGCCGTACTGCTTCATCTTCGCGATCGAATACGCGAGCAGCTCGTCGGTCATTTCCGGGTTGAGTTTTTTGATCGTCTGGTTGGCGACGGTGTTGTTGCCGTAAATGTAATTGTACCAGCCAATGATCGACGCATCGACAAAGCGCTGAACCAGGTCGGGCTTGTTGTTGACGAGGTCACGCCGCGTCTCGATCAGGGTCGAGTAGGTATTGAAACCCTCGTCGGCGAGCAGGAAAACCTTCGGCGCGGCGTGGAGGACTTTTTCGATCACGAACGGCTCCGAGGTGACGTAGCCCTGCATCGCGCTCGCCTTGTCGACCAGGAACGGCTGTGGATTGAAGGTGTAAGGCTTGACCTTGCGCTCATCAAAACCGAAGTCCGCCTTCAGCCACTGGAAGTAGGTCGCCAGACCCTCGCTGGAGACGAACAGGGTGAGCTTCTTCAAATCGATGAACTGATTAATGCCCTGATCGGGGTGTGCGATCAGCACCTGCGGATCCTTCTGGAACATGGCGGCGACCGCGATGGTCGGGACGTTCTGAACGACCGCGTCGAACGACTGCAGGCTGTTCGCGCTCATGAAGAAGTCGATCTTGCCAACCGCCAGCAGGATGCGGTTGTTGATCTGGGGCCCGCCCGGAACGATGGTGACATCGAGGCCGTATTTCGCGTAGGTGCCGTCCGCCACCGCTTGATAGAACCCGCCGTGCTCGGCCTCCGCGATCCAATTGGTGCCGAACGACACTCGGTCGGCAGCATTGGCCGTGGTCGATGCAGCGGCCAGTGCGAGCAGGACGCGAGGCAGCAAACGTGAAGCATTGGCCGGCATGACGATTCCAAGTTTCTGGCGTGGATCGGCGCACAACCTGGACCGAGTTGGTGGTGATTGACAAGCGGTGCCGCGCGAGCCCGGCGCTTTGCTATAGTCGCTGTTGTCATCGCTGGGGTTGATTGTGCCGAATGCGCGAGAGGAATTGTCCCTGCCGGAAGCGATCGCGCGTGCGGCGCAGGCCTATGGGCAGGGACGTTTTGACGAGGTCGAGGCGATCAGCACCGCGATTTTGAAGGCGGTGCCCGATCACTTCGACGCACTCCACCTGCTCGGCGTGTTGCGCGGACGCCAAAGCCGCCTCGCCGAGGCGTTGGATTTGCTCAACCGCGCGACCGCCCGCAACGGCGCATCGGCGCAGGCGTGGTCGAACCGCGGCCACGTCCTCTATCTGCTCGGCCGCTACCCGGATGCGATCGCGAGCTGCGAGCGGGCGCTGGCGATCGCTCCGGAGACCGCGGACGCGCTCAACAATCGCGGGAACGCCCTGCAGGCGCTCGAACGCCACAGCGAAGCGCTCACCGACTACGACCGGGCGCTTGCGATCAATCCGTCCTTTGCGCAGGCGCTCAACAACCGCGGCTTGGCGTTGCATCGGCTCGATCGGCTCGACGAGGCGCTGGCGAGCTACGACCGGGCGCTCACGATCAATCCGAACTACGCCGGGGCCCTGAACAACCGCGCGGCGACGCTGCATCGGTTGCGGCGCTACGACGATGCGCTCGCCGCCTGCGAGCGTGCGCTAGCGGTCGATCCCAATCATCGGGACGCCTGGAACAACCGCGGGCTGAACCTGTTCGAGCTCGGGCGCTTCGACGCGGCACTGGCGAGTTTCGATCGCGCGCTCGCGGTCGATCCGGGGTACGCCGAGGCGCTCAACTGCCGAGCGGTGACGCTCGATCGGCTGGGACGCTACGAGGACGCGATCGCCGCCTGCGAACAGGTGCTCGCGCGCAATCCGGACGATCCGCACGCGTTTGCGGGCGCGGCTGACGCCGCCCTGATCGTCTGCGACTGGGAGCGCACCGCCCGCTACGCCGCCGAGCTTCCGGGACGCGTGGCGCGTCAAACCTCGATCATCGCGCCGTTCCGGCTGCTGGCCTACAGCGCCGACCCCGCACTCCAGCGTGCCGGCGCCGAGCTAGCGGTCGCACAGGCAGTGGCGGTCGAGCCCGGACCACTGAATCGGGGTGTACGCCGGGGCAACGGCTCGATCCGCATCGGCTATCTCTCGGCGCAGTTCATCGCCCACGCCGGCGCGAGCCTGATCGCCGAACTGATCGAGCGCCACGACCGCTCGCGTTTCGCGGTGATCGGGCTCTCGCTTCGCCCCGACGATGGCAGCGAGCTTCGCCGGCGGCTCGTCGCTTCGTTCGATGAATTCCACAACCTGGAGGCTGTGAGCGACCGTCGCGCGGCGGAACTCATCCGCGATCTCGACATCGATATCGCGGTCGATCTGACTGGTCACAGCCGCGATGCGCGGCTTGGCATCCTGGCTCAGCGGCCGGCCCCGTTGCAGGTGAGCTGGCTCGGCCACGCCGGAACCATGGGGGCGCGGTTCATCGATTACGTGATCGGAGATCCGGTGGTCGCGCCGCTGAGCGAAGCAGCGAACTTCACCGAGAAAATCGCGCAACTGTCGGATTGCTACCTGGTCACCGATACAACGCGCGCCATCCAAGTTGGATCGCCGGACCGGCGCGCGGCCGGTCTGCCCGATGACGGGTTCGTGTTCTGCTGCTTCAACAACAACTACAAGATCACCGCACCGGTGTTCGAGCGCTGGATGCGGCTGCTCGAGCGGACTGACCGCAGCGTGCTGTGGCTGTTGCGCGACAATGAAGTCGCGGAGCGCAACCTGCGGCGTGCCGCGGCCGCGCGTGGCATCGATCCGGCGCGGCTCGTGTTCGCGCCGCGCGTATCGCCGGCCCAGCATCTCGCGCGCCATCGGCTGGCGGATCTCTTTCTCGACACGTTGCCGTTCAATGCCCACGTCACCGCCAGCGACGCGCTGTGGGCGGGGCTGCCGCTGGTGACCTGTGAGGGCGCAACGTTTGCGAGCCGGGTGGCGGCAAGCACGCTGCGCGCGGCCGGCCTCGACGAATTGATCACGACCAGCCTCGATGACTACGAACGTCTAGCGCTGTCGCTGGCCTGTTCGCCCGACGCGCTTGCGCGCGTTCGTCAGAAGCTCCACGACAATCGCTTGACCTGTCCGCTGTTCGATACCGGTCGTTTCCGGCGGCAGCTGGAATCTGCCTATGCGACGATGTGGGACATCGCGCGACGCGGAGAAACCCTGCGCAGTTTTGCGGTCACGCCGGTCGAGTAGGTGACCTCACGATCTCCTGTTTGCAGACTTGGGCCTCGCGAGCTGCTTTTCAAATCGCAGCGCATCGCTGTTGTCGGCGTAATACTTCACGAGGCGGCCGGACTGCTGGTAGCCAGCCTTGCGATAGCGCGCGATCGCGCGGTGATTGCGCACATGCACCTCGAGGCGCAGCGTTTTGCGCCGTTTCGCCAACGCTGCGTCCTCGGCTGCGGCCAGCAACGCAGGACCTAATCCGCGCCCCGCGCTGCGCGGCGCGACCGCGATCGAATACAGGCGCGCGATCAGACTGTTGGGGCGAAACAGCACGACCGCGCAGCCGCCAATGCGGCGGTCGTGCTCGACCACCAGCACCGCGGCGCTCGCCGCCACCAGAAAATGCCGCAAGCTGCGGCGCGACATTCGGTCCTTCGCAAACACCTGCTGCTCGAGTTCGCACAGGTCGTCGAGATCGGCGACGCAGGCGCAACGAACGACGCATGAGGGTTTGCGAAACCTAATTGGCATGGCTGTTCCGATTTCAGGCTTTGCGCCGAACGCGCGCAAGGGGAGGGCTGTCACGTCATCATGGGACGCACTGCAATCGCCCGCACCGTCATGCAATTGTCACCAAAGCGCGAAATGTGATAATGTAACATTTGATCAGACCGCGACCATGACTCACCATCATCACGAGCGCGGCGACGCGCATCCAGCCGGGCGCATTACGCCCTCGCTGCTGCGCATGTCGGCCTCCGCACGCGTCGCGATCGCCGCGGCCGCGGCGATCGTGCTGTGGGCCGCCGTGTGGTGGTCGGTCGGATAGCCATGAATGCTCAACTGCAATTTCGGGATTTGACGCTCGGCTACGATCGGCACCCGGCGGTGCATCATCTCAACGGCGCGATCGCGTCCGGCGCGCTGGTCGCCGTCGTCGGCCCCAACGGCGCCGGCAAGTCGACCTTGTTCAAAGGCATCGTCGGACTGCTGACGCCGCTCGCCGGGCGCATCGAGCTTGCCGGATTGAAGCGCCGCGACATCGCCTACCTGCCGCAGGTCGCCGACATCGACCGCAGCTTTCCGATCAACGTCTACGACATGGTCGCCATGGGGCTGTGGCGTTCGACCGGTCTGCTCGGCGGCGTCCGCGGCAAAAGCGCGGAGATTCACCATGCGATCGAAGCGGTCGGATTGACCGGCTTCGAGGACCGGCCGATCGGAACCCTCTCGGGCGGGCAGATGCAGCGCGTGCTGTTCGCGCGGCTATTGCTGCAGGACGCGCGCCTGATCGTGCTCGATGAGCCGTTCAACGCGGTCGATGCCAAAACGGTCGCGGATCTGTGTGCGCTGGTGCAACGCTGGCATGGGGAAGAGCGCACGGTCATCGCCGCGCTCCACGATCTCGACCTCGTGCGCGCCAATTTTCCCGAAGCGCTGCTGCTCGCGCGCGCGCCGGTGGCCTGGGGGGCGACCGCGGAGGTGCTAACGCCCGGCAACCTGTTGAAAGCGCGCCAGATGTGCGAGGCATTCGACCCCGAAGCGCACGAATGCCATATCGACGTGGCCTGATTAGATGCCCTACGACGTTCTGATCGCTCCGTTCGCCGAGTTCGATTTCATGCGGCGCGCGCTCGTTGGCACATTGGCGCTTGCGCTCGGCGCCGGGCCGATCGGCGTGATCCTGATGCTGCGGCGCATGAGCCTGATGGGGGACGCGATGGCGCATGCGATCCTGCCGGGCGCCGCGGTCGGTTTCCTGGTGGCCGGGCTGAACCTGTTCGCGATGAGCGCGGGCGGTCTGGTCGCCGGGTTGCTGGTGGCGGTGCTGGCCGGCGTCGTCGCCCGCGCGACCGAACTCAAGGAGGATGCATCGCTTGCCGCCTTCTTCCTGGTGTCGCTCGCGCTCGGCGTCACGATCGTATCGGCGCGCGGCACCAACATCGACCTGCTGCATTTTCTGTTCGGCAACGTGCTGGGGCTCGACACCGCGACCCTGATGCTGATCGCCGCGATTAGCACGCTGTCGCTGCTGGTACTGGCGCTGATCTGGCGGCCGCTCGTGCTGGAATGCGTCGACCCCGGATTCCTGCGCTCGATCAGCCGCGCCGGGGCACCGGTACACATCGCCTTCCTCGGCCTCGTCGTGCTCAATCTCGTCGGCGGATTCCAGGCACTCGGTACGTTGCTGGCGGTTGGCCTGATGATGGTGCCGGCGGTCACGGCGCGGTTCTGGGCGCGCGACATCTCGACAATGCTTGCGGTCGCTGTCGGTGTCGGCGTGCTCTCGGGATATGTTGGCCTGCTCCTGTCATTCCATGCCGGTGTTGCGGCCGGCCCGGCAATCATCCTGGTCGCGGGCGCGCTCTGCCTCGGCTCCGTGCTGATCGGACCGGTGGGCGGCGTCGTGCGACCGCTTTTTCCCAAGCAGCACCTGGAAGCGTGATGCAACGCGTCGGGTGGAGGTTTGCCGCAGCGGTTGCCATGCTCGTGGCCGGACCGGGGCATGCGCAGCAGAAGGTCGACATTGCGGCGAGCACCACGGTTCTCGCGGATTTGGCGCGCAACGTCGGCGGGGACCATGTGAATGTGGTCTCGCTCGTCGGCCCTAACGGCGACATTCATAGTTATGTGCCCTCGCCGGCGGATGCCAAAAACCTCGCGGACGCCAAGCTCGTCATCCTCAACGGGCTCGGGCTCGAGGGCTCGACTGCGCAGTTCATGCGTATCGCTGCCAAGGGTGCGAAAGTGCTGGTGGCAAGCGACGGCATCACGCCGCTGCGGCTCGGCAACTCACCCGACCCGCACGCTTGGCAATCGGTCGCCAACGCCAAGACCTACGTCGCCAACATCCGCGACGCTTTGATCGCGGTCGATCCGGCCGACAGGTCGGTGTTCGAAGCGAACGCAGCTGCCTACCTGCGCCGGCTCGATGCGCTCGATGCCGAGGTGAAGGCGGCGATCGCGACCATTCCGCCGCAGCGCCGCAAGCTCGTCACCACGCATGACGCATTCGGCTATTTAGGAACCGCCTACGGGGTTGAATTTATCGCGCCGCACGGGGTGTCGACCGAAGCGGAAGCCTCCGCGCGCGATGTCGCGCAGATCATCGCCCAGATCCGCGCGCAGAAGATCCCAGCGGTGTTTCTGGAAAACGTCGCCGACCCGCGGCTCCTGGAGCGCATCGCCCGCGAATCCGGCGCGCGCATCGGCGGAACGCTCTGCTCGGATGCGTTGACCGACGCCAACGGCCCGGCGCCGACCTACGTCGAGATGATGCGCCACAATGTGAAGGAACTGGTCGGGGCGCTGGCGGGCTAGAGCGTGTCCCGCAAAAGTGGGCACCGGTTTGCGAAAAGGACACGCTCAAACAAAAGGCTAGAGCGTGTCCCGCCGCAAAGGATAGTCGTCGAGCACTCTCGAGGCCGGGTTCATGCACAGCGGAGACGATCAACCATGCCACCGATCCTGTTCGCCCATCCGTTCTCGTCCTACTGCCAGAAGGTTCTGGTCGCGCTCTATGAGAACGCCACTGCGTTCACGTTTCGGATGCTCGATCAAGCCGATACCGCGACCTTCGCTGAGTTCGCGGAGTTGTGGCCGCTGAAACGCTTCCCGTTGCTGCTGGATGACGGCCGGCCGATCGTCGAGGCGACGATCATCATCGAACATGTCGGCCTGCACTATCCCGGCCCGGTGCGGCTGATCCCGGACGATCCGATTGAAGCGCTCAACGTACGCTTCGTCGACCGGTTCTTCGACAACTACGTTCAGACCCCGCTGCAGGCGATCGTCTTCGATTCAATCCGCGATCCGGAAGAACGCGACCGCAGGGGCGTGGCGGATGCGCGCGCGATGCTTGAGACGAGTTACGGCTGGTTGGAGCAACACATGGCCGGTCGCCTTTGGGCCGCCGGCGAGCACTTCAGCCTCGCTGACTGCGCGGCCGCGCCCGCGTTGTTCTACGCCGATTGGACCCATCCGATCGGCGAAGCCTTCCCGAACGTGCGCGCCTACCGCAACCGTCTCAATGCTCGCCCTTCCTTCGCCCAGGCGATCGACGAGGCACGGCCCTATCGACCGCTCTTCCCGCTCGGCGCGCCCGATGGCGACTGAGTGACCATGCCGCCGAGGTCTCAAGCCGAAGGGCTTCCGCGCCATAGGGTTTCGCGCCTAGAATGAAGCCATGAGCACACACGACGACCATCACCGGCACGGTTCAGAACTCTCGGAAGCGCAGCTGCGCGTGCGCGCGCTCGAAACAGTCCTGACCGAGAAGGGCTACATAGATCCGGTCGCAATCGACACGCTGATCGAGGCCTACGAAACCAAAGTCGGCCCGCACCGCGGCGCGCGGGTGATCGCCAAGGCGTGGGCCGATCCCGTATTCAAGCGCGCGCTGCTGGCGGACGGAACCGCGGCGATCCGCGACGCCGGGCTGTTCGAGCGCGTCAGCGAGCACATCATCGCGGTCGCCAACACCGAGCGGCAGCACAACATGGTCGTCTGCACGCTCTGTTCCTGTTACCCGTGGGACATGCTCGGCTTGCCGCCGGTCTGGTACAAGTCGGCTCCCTATCGCTCGCGCGCGGTCAGCGATCCGCGCGGCGTGCTGCGCGACTTCGGCGTTGCGCTGGCGCCCGACGCCGATATCAGGGTCTGGGACTCGACCGCGGAGACGCGATACATCGTGGTGCCGTTGCGGCCGGCCGGCACCGAAGGCTGGAGCGAGGACAAGCTCGCGAACCTCGTTACTCGCAATTCGATGATCGGCGCCGGCCTGCCGCTCGATCCGGGCAAAGCGCGATGAACGGCGTCCACGACATGGGCGGCATGCATGGCTTCGGCGAAGTCAAGCAGGAGCCGAACGAGCCGGTGTTTCATGCCGGCTGGGAGGGGCGCACGTTTGCAATGAGCATGCTCATGCGCACGACCGGGCTCTGGAATATCGACATGTCGCGCGCCGAACAGGAGATGCTTCCGGCGCATCTCTATCTGGCGAGCTCCTACTACGAGCGCTGGGGCCGCGGGCTCGAGCAATTGGTGCTCAAGCACGGACTTGTCAGCAACGAGGAGATGGCGTCCGGCCACGCGAGCGTACCCGGCAAGGCGCCGGGGTCGAACGTCAAGCCCGCCGCCGATGTCACGGCGTTGCTCACACGGGGGTCCTACGAGCGGCCGGCGCGGGCGCCAGCGCGCTTCAAGCTCGGCGACCGGGTGCGGGCGCGCAACATCAACCCGCCGACCCACACGCGCCTGCCGCGCTATGTGCGCGGGCACGTCGGCACCGTCGAAGCAGTGCGCGGTTGTCATGTGTTCCCCGACTCGGTCGTGGGCGGCGATGGCGAGGATCCGCACTGGCTCTACACCGTCGTGTTCGACGGTCGTGACTTGTGGGGAGCCGACAGCGATCCGAGCCTGAAGGTCTCGGTCGAGGCCTGGGAGCCGTACCTGGAGTCCATATGACCTCCGTTATACCTGCGGCGGCCCGGCTCGCTCTCAATGCCGTGCGCGGCATTCCGCGCGACCGCGAGGGTCCGGTTTTTCGCGAGCCGTGGGAAGCGCAGGCGTTTGCGATGGCAGTCGCGCTGCAGGCGCGCGGCGTGTTTACCTGGAGCGAATGGGCGCAAGCGCTCGGCGAGGAGATCAAGCGCGCGCAGGCGGCCGGCGATCCCGACACGGGCGAGACCTACTATCAACATTGGCTCGCGACGCTCGAACGCATGGTGGCGCAGAAAGGCGTCACAGACCCGGCGACGCTTCACCGCTATCACGACGCCTGGGATCGCGCCGCCGATCGGACCTCGCACGGTACCCCGATCGAATTGCGGCCGGAGGATTTCGCGGATTAATCGGGGTCTACTAGCCGACGGAACGCCAAAGGTTTCTCAGATCGTCGGATCGCGTCGCCGCCGGATCTCGCGGATGACGGCGCTGTTGTCGTCCTCGCTCTCGCCCTGGCGCACGCAGGCTTCCAGGATCTCCTCGTTCAACATCGCCAGCGGAAGCTGCTGGCCGCGCCTGCGGGCCTGCGCGAGCATCAGTTTAACGTCCTTCAGAGTTTGGCGGATCCGACCTTCGGGCGTGAACTCGCCGCGCACCATCTTGGCGCCCTTGGTGTCCATCACCTGCGAGTAGGACGCGGATTTGCGCGCCACCGCGAGAAAGCTGTCCGCGTCGAGCCCCATGCGCTCGGCAAAGACCAGACCTTCGGCGAGCGCGAGCCGATTGAGCCCGAGGATGAGATTGATCGCGAGCTTGGCACGGCCGCCGTTGCCGACCTCGCCCACGTAAAAATACGCGGGCGTGATCGCTTCGACGATTTCGGACACCTTCTGCAGCTTCTCGCGGTCGCCGCCAAGCAACCCCACGCCGTCACCTTTCCGGACCTGTTCGCTGGTTCCCGAGATCGGCGTCTCCAAGAGATACAGGCCCTTGCTCGCCATGCGTTGCGCGAGCGCCGCGACACGATCCGGGTCGCAGGTCGAGGCACAGAGCACGATCTTGTCGGAGCGCCCGCCCACGGCTGGTAGAATCCCGCGTTCCACCACCGTTTCGACCTGCTCGGTGTTGTAGACGGCAAGGATCAGTGGATCACACCGCGTCGCGATCTCGGCGAGCGATTGCGCAAAAGCGCCGCCGCGCCGTTCGAACGCCGCTCGCGTAGCCGGGTCGATGTCAAACCCGTGGGGCCGGAACCCGGCCGCGATCAGCCGCTCGGCGATGGCGCTGCCGAGCAGGCCCAGGCCAACAATGCCAACCTGGCGGTTTGCATTCATGCGCGGCTCACCCAGACATGCGTGCGCGCGCGTGAGGCCCGGAGCGCGAGACTGGGCAAATCGCGGGAAGCCCCAACCAGAAAAACGTCATTTGGCGCGGCCCGCCGAAGAAAGCGCGCAGGATATCATGGACTGGGGCGGAGCCTAGGTGGGTTGACGGATGCGCGCATATCCGCATGAGATGCCCTGTGGACGCCGGATCGGACGTGCGCGTTGATGTGGCAGAGTCCGGCAAAATCGACAAAAATCGGCCCCCTGGGAGGTTCGCCGATGACGACGCCCGCCAACTGGTGTTTGGCCGTTGTGGCGACGGTTCTGGCAGTCATGGTTGGCGTGACGACCGCGAGCTTTGCGCAGGACGCGGCGTCGCGGGACACGGTTTCGTTGCGCGGGGCGGGATCGACGTTTTCGGCGCCGCTCTACCGGCGTTGGATCCAGGAGTACGCGGCGTCGCATCCGCAAGTCTCGATATCCTATGATGTTGTTGGCAGCGGCGAAGGGATCCAGCGTTTTCTGACCGACGCGGTCGATTTCGCTGGCAGCGATGAGATCCTGAGCGACAGCGAGAGCGCCAAGGCCGGCGGCGCGATCATGGTTCCGGTGACCGCCGGCATGGTTGTGCTCGCCTACAACATTCCGGGCGTGACCGGCGAGATCCGATTCCCGCGTGACGTCTATCTCGACATCTTCGCCGGTGGCATCCGGCAATGGGACGACGCGCGCATCAAGGCCGCCAACCCGGGCGTCGCGCTTCCACATCGCGACATCGTTCTCGTTGCGCGCCAGGACGGCAGCGGAACGACGGCGGCGTTTACCCGCCATCTCGACGTCATGGGTCCGTCGTGGCGCGGCAAAGGCATGGCCGTCGGCAAGCTGATCGATTGGCCGAAGGGCACGCTGCTCGCGCCCGGCAACGAGGGCGTGGCGGCGCAGGTGAAGGCGACCGAAGGCGCGATCGGCTATGTCGAGTTCTGGTACGCGCGCCGGTTCGGGCTCAAGACGGCGGCACTGCAGAACCGCGCCGGCCGGTTCATCTCGCCCAACGTCGCCGCCGGCGATCTCGCGCTGTCGGGGCGCGTCGCGCAGGTGCGCCAGCTCGACGCCTCGGTCGCCGATCCGGCGACGCCCGGCGCCTATCCGATCCCGTCCTACAGCTGGATGCTGCTCTATCCGCACTATCTCGACCGCTCCAAGGCGGCCGCGCTGCGCGACTTCGTGGAGTGGGGATTGGGGCAGCAGGCGCAGGATTCGGCGGCGGAGCTTGGCTACCTCTCGCTGCCGGCGGACGTGATCGGGCTCGGCAAGCGGACGCTCATGGGCCTGACGTACTGAACGCAGGCGACCGCGTTATTGGGATCTCACACCCCGGCTGCCCCGCCATCCGCCCGCGGATCGTGCGCGCCTTCCAGCGTCCCATCCGCATGCCGCACCACCGCGCCGCCGTGGCCCATGAGATCGGAGTAGGGCGCCTCGATCACTTCGATGTCGTGGCCGGCCGACATCAGTCGGTCGATCAGGTTGCCGTCGAAGCGTGATTCTATCCGGACATTGGTGTGCGCCGAGCCCCAGGTGCGGCCGAGCACCCAGCGCGGCGCGTCGATCGCGCGCTCGAGCGGTTCGCCGTAGCGCACGTGCCGCGTAAAGATCGCGGCCTGGGTCTGCGGCTGGCCGTCGCCCCCCATGGTGCCGTAGGCGATCACGCGGCCGTCCTTGAGCACGCCGAGCGCTGGATTGAGCGTGTGGAACGGCACGGCGCCGGGTTTCAGCGCGTTGTGCGAGCGCGGATCGAGCGAGAAGCCCGCGCCGCGGTTCTGCATCAGCACGCCGGTTGCCGGCAGCACGCAGCCGGAGCCGAACTCCCAGTAGAGCGACTGGATGTAGGAGACGACGAGGCCTGAGGCGTCGGCTGCGCCCATCCAGATCGTGTCGCCCTCGCCATGAGGCGCCGGCCAGCGCGCGGCCTTGCGGCGATCGATCTTTTGCGCCTCCGCGTCCAGGAACTTCGCGTCGAGATAGCGATCGACCGCATGCGGGAGGCGCGGCGGATCGGTGATGACCCGGTCGCGCACCGTGAACGCCCGCTTGGTTGATTCGATCAGGCCGTGGATGTGATCGAAGCTCTCGGCCTCTGCGACCCGCAGGCGCTCGAACAGCGCGAGGATCATCAGGGATGAGAGTCCCTGGGTGGGCGGCGGTGTGCTGTAGAGCGTTCCGGCGCTCAAGTTGACCCCCAGCGGGTCGACGACGCTTGCCTGAAAGGCTGCGAGATCGGGACGCGTGACCGGGCTGCCGATGCGCGCAAGGTCGGCGGCAATCTCGCGGCCGACGTCGCCGCGATAGAAATCATCAAGCCCTGCGTTGGCGAGGTGATCGAGGGTTGCGGCCAGCGCAGACTGGCGCAGCAGCGCGCCGGCTTCCGGCGCTTTGCCGCCCGGTAGGAACACCGCGGCGAAGCCCGGCACGTCCTTGAGCTCGGACAATTTCTCTGCCGATAGGCGGGCCTGGCTGCTGCTCACCGGCGTGCCGTCGCGCGCAAACCGGATCGCGGCGGCGAGCAGAAGATCGAGCGGCAGCTTGCCGCCCACAGCATGCGCGGCCTCGAGCGCCAGCATCCAGCCCGCGACGGCGCCCGGCACAGTGAGCGCTGCGAGCGGTCCGCGCGGCGGGATCTCGTCATAACCGTGCTCGCGATAGAGCGCGATGCGCGCGTTTGCCCCCGCCGGTCCGGCCGCCATGAGGGTGCGCACGCGGCCGGACGGCTCGCGGATCAGCCAGAAGCCGTCGCCGCCGATGTGGGTCATGTGCGGATAGACGGCGACGATGGTCGCGGCCATCGCCACCATCGCCTCGATCGCGTTACCGCCTTCGGCCAGGATCGCGCGCCCGGCTTCGGCCGCCGCGTGATGCGGCGCGGCGGCGACGCCGCGACGATGACCAGCGGTGTGGAGGTCCATCAAGTCACCCCAAGCGCAATCATTCAGCCGCCGGCGCAAACCCGCGCTTGCGCAGCAGCGCGTCGGCGGTCGGCAGCCTGCCGCGGAAGGCCGTGTAGGCCTCGACCGGGTCGCGCGAGCCGCCCGCCGCATAGATGTTGTCGTGCAGTTTGCGGGCCGTGGTCTTGTCGAATACGTCGCCGGTTTCCCGGAACGCCTGGAACGCGTCGGCGTCGAGCACTTCCGACCACATGTAGCTGTAATAGGCCGAGGCATAGCCGCCGCCGGAGAACACGTGGGCGAAGTGCGGCGGCCGGTGGCGCATGACGATTTCGGCCGGCATGTCGATCCTGGCCAGCGCCTTGGCCTCGAACCCCGCGACGTCGAGGTTCTCGGCCGAGGGCAGGGAGTGAAATTCGAGGTCGACCAGGGCCGAGGCGATGTATTCGACCGTGGTGAAGCCCTGGTTGAAGGTGCGGGCGGCGATCAGCCGCTCGATCATGGCGTCCGGAATCGGCGCGCCGGTTTTGTAGTGGCGGGCGAACTCGCGCAGGATCTCGGGCTGCTCCAGCCAGTGCTCATAGAGCTGCGAAGGCAGCTCAACGAAGTCGGTGAGCACCCCGGTGCCGGAGATCATCGGATAGGTGACATCCGACAGGAGCGCGTGCAGCGCGTGCCCGAACTCATGGAACAGGGTACGGGCGTCGTCGAAGGACAGCAGCGTCGGCTCGCCGCCGCCGGCCTTGGCGAAATTCATGACGTTGAGCACCAGCGGCCGCTGGTCGCCGTCGAGCTTCTCCTGTGGGCGCAGCGTCGTCATCCAGGCGCCGCTGCGCTTGGACGGCCGGGCAAAATAGTCGCCGAAGAACACACCCATGTGGCGGCCGTCCGCGCCGGTCACCTCGAACGTGCGCACGTCCGGGTGCCACACCGGGATGTCGTGGCGCTCGGTGAAGGTGAGGCCGAACAGCCGCCGCGCGGTCGCGAACGCCGCCGCGATCATCGCGTCGAGCGGCAGGTAGGGTTTGAGCTGCGCCTCGTCGAGACCGCAGCGCGCCTTACGCAGCTTCTCGGCGTAATAGCGCCAGTCCCAGGGAGCGAGCTTGAAATTGCCGCCGTCGGCGCGGATCAGCTCCTGCATGGCGTTGCGGTCGGCGAGCGCGCGCTCGCGCGCAGGCGCCCACACCCGGCGCAGCAGATCGCGCACGGCTGCCGGCGTCTTTGCCATCGAATCGTCCAGCCGATAGTCCGCGAACGTCGCATAGCCGAGCAGCTTTGCCCGTTCGGCGCGCAGCGCCACCATTTCGGCGATCAGCGCCTTGTTGTCGGTCTCCCCGCCCCGGTCACCGCGCGCGGTCCAGGCACGAAACGCCTGCTCGCGCAGGTCGCGCCGGGACGACGACTGCAGGAACGGCTCGACGCTGGATCGCGACAGCGTGATGGCATGCTTGCCGGCGAGCCCGCGCCCCTGCGCCTCCTCGCGCGCGGCCGCGCGCACGAAATCCGGCAGGCCCGCAAGGTCATCCTCGCTCCCGAGTTCGAGCACGTAGGATTGCTCGTCCGCGAGCACGTGCTGGGAAAAGGTGGTGCCGAGCTCCGCAAGCCGCTCGACGATCTCGCCAAGGCGTTTTTTCGCGTCATCGTCGAGGGGAGCGCCCGCTCGCCGGAAGCTCGTGTGATAGCGCTCGAGCACGCGCGCCTGCTCGGGGGCGAGGCCGAGCGTCTCACGCCCGCGCCAGAGCGCGTCGATCCGGCGGAACAGCGCGGGGTTGAGGCGAATCTTGTTGGAATGGGCGGCGAGCCGGGGCGAGATCTCGCGTTCGATTGCGAGCAGCGTGTCGTTGGTGTGCGCGCCCGCCAGCGCCCAGAACAGCGACGCCACCCGCCGCAGGCCGCGCCCGCTGCGCTCCAGCGCCACGATGGTGTTGTCGAACGCCGGCGGCGCCGGCTCGACCGCAATCGCGTCGATCTCGCGGTCGTGCGCGGCGAGCGCCTGGTCGAAGGCGCCGCGAAACGCCTCCGGCGCGATCTCGGCAAACGGCGGCGCTTCAAACGGGTGGGTCCAGATGGCGAGGATGGGGTTCGCGGCGGGAGGCGGGGTCATGGCCTCCCATGTAATGGATCGGCAACGATGGCGCTATCGGCCTTGATCCCGCCGGCAATTTCGTAGAGGGTCCGCCCCGTCTGAAGGTCAACGCCATGGACAACACCGCACCAGCTCCCGCCGGGCGCCGCATCAAGTGGCAGAGCGTCTCGACCGTGCTGAGCGCCGCCATCCTGATCGGCGCCGAAGTGTTCGGCGCGGCGTTCGCCGGCGGCTGGGCGCTCGCGAACTTGCTGAGCATCGGGGATTGGGGCGAATATGTGCTCACCGCGCTGTTCTTCATCGCCGGCGTCGCCGTGATGGCCGCATTCATTCGCAAAGCGATGCGAATCGAGCCGTTTTTCGCGGCTGACTAACGTGTTTGGAGCGCGCTCGGGCGCGCGAATCCGACCAAACAGAGGCGGGCATCAGCAACTCATCAACCACGTTCGGCGCGCGTCGCGACGTCACCAGCACAAATCGTATTTTCGCCGCGAAGAATCTCTTGACAGCGCGCTCAAATAACTTATTTCGGGATTTGCCCAATTTCGCACGTGCCTGTGGCCGTGTGTCGGTCGGTAGGTATCCGGACAAGAGGCCGGACAGCCGCCTGAGGAAAGAGCAGGTCTCTCTCCTTAGCATCGCGACCGGCAGCCGGAGGCGAAACCGGCGCACCCCGCGCTCAACGGGGGACGCGGCTTAAAGCAACGACGGAGCGGGCTTCTCTGGTCTCTGCCAGCCTTCCACCGCTGGCTCGGGTTACCGAAGAGGCTTGTTCATTCATTGCCGGCCGTGCGGACGGGATCATTCCCTTCCAATCCAAGGCAGCAGGGCGGGTTTCGAACCCTCGTCGCCAGCGCGTCCCCAACGCGCGCCAGCGGCAGGCTCGCAACCCGCATCACAACGGGCGGTGGGGCCGCCCCTTGAGCTGTGGAAGGGAGAGCGCCATGACAGAGCGCATCCGCCAATTCCTGCGTGAACGCCGCGACGACGGGCCGTGCCTGGTCGTCGATCTCGACGTTGTGCGCGACAACTATCAGGCTTTCGCCAAGGCGCTGCCGGACACGCGCGTATTCTACGCCGTGAAAGCCAACCCGGCGCCGGAAGTGCTCAAGCTGCTCGCCGGGCTTGGCTCCTGCTTCGACACCGCCTCGGTCGCTGAGATCGAGATGGTGCTCGCCGCCGGCGCCACGCCCGATCGCATTTCCTTCGGCAACACCATCAAGAAGGAGCGCGATATCGCACGCGCGCACGCGCTCGGGATCACCCTCTACGCCGTCGACTGCAAGGCCGAGGTTGAGAAGATCGCCCGCGCCGCTCCCGGCAGCCGGGTGTTCTGCCGCATCCTGTGCGACAACGTCGGCGCCGAGTGGCCACTGTCGCGCAAATTCGGCTGCGAGCCGGGAACCGCTCCGGACGTGCTCGAGCACGCGCATCGGCTTGGTCTTATCGCCCACGGGGTGTCGTTCCACGTCGGCTCGCAGCAGCGCAACACCGGCGCCTGGGACAGCGCGCTGGCCGCTGCGTCCGCGGTCTTCCGCGAGTGCGGCGAGCGCGGTATCGCGCTGACCATGGTTAATCTCGGCGGCGGCTTTCCGACCCGGTACACCAAGAACGTGCCGGCGGTGAAAGTATACGGCTCGGCGATCTTCCGCGGCCTGCGCAAGCATTTCGGCAACGCGATCCCGGAGACCATTATCGAGCCGGGCCGCGCCATGGTCGGCAATGCGGGCGTGATCGAGGCCGAGGTTGTGCTCGTCTCCAAGAAGAGCGAGACCGACACGGTACGCTGGGTCTATCTCGACATCGGCAAGTTCGGCGGCCTCGCCGAGACGATCGACGAGTCGATCCGCTACCCAATCCGCACGCCGCGGGACGGCGGCAAGGTTGCGCCGTGCATCCTGGCCGGCCCGACCTG
This sequence comes from Xanthobacteraceae bacterium, assembly GCA_035472475.1. GTDB lineage: Bacteria > Pseudomonadota > Alphaproteobacteria > Rhizobiales > Xanthobacteraceae > JAFAXD01. The sequence continues at coordinate 17,388 of DATIPA010000195.1, forward strand.
CGACTCGGTCGATGTGCTGTACGAGAAGGAACCCTATCAGCTGCCGGTCAGTCTCGAGATCGGCGATCGGGTCCTGATCGAGGGCACCGGCGCCTACACGGCGACCTACTCGACGGTGGCATTCAACGGCTTCCCGCCGTTGAAGACCTACCACATCTAACCCCGTCGGGAGCCGATACCGGCTCCCCTTCCTGTTCACTCGTTTTGCATTGCGCCGCCATCCTCGCCGCATCGCGCACTGCGTGATGCCCAGGGCGGGCGGGAAGGAGTTGACATGGTCACGATCCGCAACGAACGGCCCGGCGATGTCATTGCGCGCGACGCGCTGCTCGACACCGCCTACGGTCCAGCCCGGTTCACCAAGACCTCCCAGCGCCTGCGCGAAGGGCACCGGCCGGCCGAGCAGCTATCCTTCGTGGCGATCGAAGGCGGCCGCGTCATCGGCACGGTGCGGCTCTGGCACGTCTGGGCCGGCGCTGCACGCGCCGCACTGCTGCTCGGGCCGCTGGCGGTGCATCCGGATTGCCGCAAGCGCGGCATCGGCTCAAAGCTCATGCGCCATGCGATCGCGACGGCCCGCCGCCTCGGCCACGGCGCCGTGCTGCTGGTCGGCGACGCGCCCTTTTACGGCCGCTTCGGTTTTTCCGCAGGCAAGACCGGCGCGTTGTGGATGCCGGGGCGTTACGAGGCGGATCGCCTGCTGGCGCTCGAACTTGAACCGGGTGCCCTCGATGGCGCCCGGGGATTGATCGGCGCGGCGGGCGAACTCGCGCCCAAGCCCGACCTCAATGCGCTGGTTGCCGCGGTTGATGACGGTCATCGTGATGTCATGCCGCGTGCAGCTTGATGGGTCTGGATTCGGTTTAAGGTTGGAGCAGCCGCAACATGAACGACGCCACCCTGCTCACCCGCTTTGACGGACCCATCGTGATGATCGGCTTCGGCTCGATCGGCAAGGGAACTTTGCCGCTGATCGAGCGCCACATCGCGTTTGACCGTTCGAAGTTCGTGGTGATCGCCCCCGACGATAGCGACCGTCATCTGCTCGACGAGCGGCAGCTGCGGTTCATGCATCTCGGTATCACCAAGGACAATTACCGCGAGGTCCTCACGCCGCTTCTCAAGGCCGGGCCGGGCCGCGGCCTGGTCGTCAACCTCTCGGTCGACACCTCGTCGGTCGACCTGATCGAGTTCGCCAGGGACCTCGACGCCTTCTACATCGACACTGTCATCGAACCGTGGCCGGGCCTCTACACCGACCCCAAGCGCTCGGTGTCGCAGCGCTCGAACTACGCGCTGCGCGAAGGCCTGCTCGACCTGCGCCGCCGCCGCGGCGGGGGCGTGACGGCGGTGAGCTGCTGTGGAGCCAATCCGGGCATGGTGTCCTGGATGGTCAAGCAGGCGCTGCTCGACGTCGCGCGCGACACCGGGGTCAAGTTCGACGAGCCGAAGACGCGCGAGGATTGGGCGCGGCTCGCCCAGCGTACCGGCATCAAGGGCATCCACATCGCCGAGCGCGACACCCAGCGTGCGCGCGATCCCAAGCCGCCCGGCAAGTTCGTCAACACCTGGTCGGTCGAGGGCTTTGTTTCGGAAGGCATGCAGCCGGCCGAACTCGGCTGGGGCACGCACGAGAAAACCATGCCGGCGAACGGCCGCCAGCACGCCTTCGGCTGCGGCGCGGCCATCTATCTGCTGCAGCCCGGCGCCGGTACGCGCGTGCGCTCATGGACGCCGACCCCGAAGGCCCAGCACGGCTTCCTAGTGACGCACAACGAGTCGATCTCGATCGCCGACTATTTCACGCTGCGCGAGGGGGGCAAGGTCGTCTACCGCCCAACCTGTCACTACGCCTATCATCCGTGCGACGACGCGGTGTTGTCGCTGCACGAGATGGCTGGCGCAGCCTGGACCCCGCAAAAGAAGTGGCACATCCTGTCCGAGCACGACATCGTCGACGGCATCGACGAGCTCGGCGTGCTGCTCTACGGCCACGCCAAGAATGCGTATTGGTACGGCTCGCAGCTGTCGATTGAGGAGACGCGCCGGCTCGCGCCCTATCAGAATGCAACCGGCCTGCAGGTGACGTCGGCGGTGCTCGCCGGCATCATCTGGATGCTGGAAAATCCCGACCGCGGCATCGTCGAGGCGGACGAGATGGATTTCCGCCGCTGCCTCGCGGTTCAGCGCCCTTACCTCGGACCGGTGATCGGGCAATACACCGACTGGACCCCGCTCAAGGGCCGCGGTGTGCTGTTCCCCGAGGATCTCGACACCAGCGATCCGTGGCAATTCAAGAACGTGCTGGTGGCGTAGCGTTAACCACGACGTAAATCCCGGCAGCCGCGAAGCGGCTGTCCGGAATCCACAACCACCCACTTGCGCGTATGGATTCCGGGCTCGGCCTTCGGCCGACCCCGGAATGACCGGTGTCATACGACCCAGCGCGCCTGCGCCTCAGCACCGACACGAATCCGCCCGCATGCGCCATTGGCGATGCACAATCGGGCGAACTTTTCTTAACCATCTCTCCCTAATGTCGCGACCTGTAGCGTGCGTACCACAGGAGTCGTGACGTGTGGCAACAGGTTTTCGCGGCGGTGTTGTTGGCAATGGCTGCAGCAGGCAGCTTCTCGCAAGTGAAGGCGCAATCGATCACCGGCTCCCTACCAGCGGAGCAACTTGATGGCCGGGTGTACGTGCTGCGTGGCGACCTCGGCATCTTCTTTTCCACCGGAATGGATTACTTGGCCGCCGAGCTCAACAGCCGCGGACTGACGGCCGGCGTCTACAACTGGGAGAACTGGATTGCGCTCGCCGACGACGCCATCGCCCGCTATCGCGCGGCACCCGATCGCACGCGCATCCTTTTGGTCGGTCATTCGCGCGGCGGCGACGGGCTGATCGCCATGGCATGGCGTCTGCACTCCGCGCACGTGCCGGTCGCGCTCGCGGTCGCATTCGATCCGACGCGGGTCGTTGGCAAAGTGCCGCCCAATGTCGAGCGCTTCATCAACCTCTACCAGTCGACCAATTCGCTCGGCGGCGGCGCCGCCCGCCCGTCACGCGCCTTCCACGGCGAGTACGCCACCGTGAACCTCGCCGACCGCCACGAGATGACCCACATCACCATCGACAAGATGCTCGCGTTGCACCGCGCGATCATTCCGAAGTTCCTGGAGGCCGTCAGCTTCGGATCGCCGCCGCGCGAAGCCGGCGTGCCGATCGAATATCGTGTTCCGCAGGGAGCGCGCGTCGAGGTGTGGGACAGCGGCATCAAGGTCCACGCCAGCGCCGAAGACACGCCCGAGGCCGTGGCTGAGCGCTACGGGGTTCCGACCTGGGTGGTCGCGCAGCTCAACAAGCTCGTGCTGGAGGAGCCGGTCGGCTCCGACCAAACCCTGGTGGTGCCGCGCATGATCTTTGCGCCCACGATGGCCAACCTACCGAAGGCGCGCTCGCGGTCTGCGGACAACGCGAACTAAGCGCGTTTCTCTGTTTTTGTGGCTCCGCCTAAAGCCGCAAGATGCCGGCCTGCCCGTCCTCGCAGCCGAACGCCAGCATCGCGCCGGTTGCGTTCCAGGCAAGTGCCGAGGCTGCAGCGCCGCCGGGCTTGTTGACGGGGATCTCGGCGCCGTCGTCGATGCGCACCAGCAGCACGAGACCGTTCTCGTAGCCGACCGCGACCACGTCCTGCACGGGATGGCACGCGACCGCCACGACGCGCCGGTCCGTCGGCGCCAGCAGGCGCGGCTCCTTGCCCATCGGCCCGTCCTTGCCGGCGAAGGGCCACAGTACGAGCTGATCCGAGCCGGAACTCGCGAGCCATTTACCGCCCGCGCTCCAGGACAGCGCTCGCACTTTGGCGGCGTAGCCCGCCATTCGCATGTGCCGGCTGTCGACAATCCGCCAGCCATGCAGGGTCGGCTCCTGCATTGCGGTCACCAGGAAGCGGCCGTCGGGACTGAACGTCACCCGCAGATGTGAGCCCTTCCAGGCCAGGAACTCCGGGGTGGCTTTGGGGGCATTGGGGAACCAGAGCGTCGCGCCGTTGTAGTGACTGACGGCGACGCGAAAGCCCTTGGGGGCAAACGCCAGCCCGCCGACGCTCGAGGGGGCCTCGAACTCGCGCACCTCGCCCTTGCCGGTGCGCACGAAAGCCTGCTTGCCGGCCGACCATGCCACGGCGCCCTCGGGCCCAAGCGCGACATGATCGATCCAGCGCTGCTTCGCGTCGGTCGCGATCGCGGCGCTCGCGCCGTCGCGGCTCGTCGCCATGACCTTGCCGTCGTCGCCGCCGGTCACGAGGCGATCACCGTCGCCGGCCGAGGCGAGGATTGCGCCGCCGTGCATGGCGATGCGGTGCGCTTCGCCGTCGTACGACACAAGCAGCAGCGCCTCGTCGCCGAGCACGAATGCCGCCAGGTCGCCGAGGACGTGCACCGCGACCACTGCGCCGCCGGCGTCAACGTGCCGCGTGCGCTCCGCGATCGATGGGGTTGCGGGACGCGTGTCGGTCACGGTGTCGACCCGTCTGCGATCAAGCCATGCATCCTTCAAAGCCCTGCCGGATCGTCTCCTCCGGCAGGTTGCGGCCGATGAACACCAGCCGGCTCGCGCGCGCTTCGCCGTTCTTCCACGGCCGCTGGTGGTCGCCGTCGAGCATCATGTGCACGCCTTGCAGCACGAACCGTTCGGGGTCGTCCCTGAACGCCAGGATGCCCTTGAGGCGCAGGATGTTGGGCCCTTCCTTGGCGACCAGCTCCTGCATCCAGGGAAAGAACTTGTCGGGATTGAGCGGCTTGTCGGATTTGAGCGAGAGCGATTGCATCTCCTCGTCGTGATAGTGCTTGAGGCCGCCGTGCTCATGGTGATGGTGATGCCCGTCGCCGTGCTCATGGTCGTGATGATGATCGTGATCGTCATCGCGCTCCAGGAATTGCGGCTCGATGTCGAGAATGCGATCGAGATCGAATGCGCCGCGGCCGAGCACCTCGGCCAGCGGCACCGCGCAGCGCTCGGTTCTGTGAACGGTTGCGTAGGGGTTGAGGCCGCGGATGCGGGCTTCGACCTCCCGTAGATCGGCGTCCGCGACCAGATCGGTCTTGTTGATCAGGATTACGTCGGCGAACGCGATCTGATTCTTGGCTTCCGGCGCATCGCGCAGCCGATCCTTGAGCCATTTGGCATCTGCGACCGTCACCACCGCATCGAGCTTGGTTTTGGCACCGATCGCGTCGTCCACAAAAAACGTCTGCGCCACCGGCGCGGGGTCGGCGAGCCCGGTGGTTTCCACGATGATCGCGTCAAACTTGCCCTTGCGCCGCATCAGTCCGTCGATGATCCGGATCAGGTCGCCGCGCACGGTGCAGCAGATGCAGCCGTTGTTCATTTCGAATACTTCCTCGTCGGCGCCGACGACGAGCTCGTTATCGATGCCGATCTCGCCGAACTCATTGACGATGACGGCGTACTTCTTGCCATGCGGCTCCGACAGAATGCGGTTGAGCAGCGTGGTCTTGCCGGCGCCGAGATAGCCGGTGAGCACGGTGACGGGGATCTTGTCGGTGGCGGCTTCGGCCATGGGGGGACTCCGGTTGCTGCAACATATAGACATCCGCCGCTGCGGCAAAAAGAGCTAAAGTTGTAGCATGCCGCGCCTCGCCGCCGTCGCCGACTACATCGACCGCATCATCGCCGCCATTGGGCGTATCGCCGCTTGGGCTGTGCTCGTCGTCGTGCTGGTC
>DATIPA010000196.1:0-4319 GCA_035472475.1 Xanthobacteraceae bacterium
CGGAACGCGTCATCGCGGCGCCAGGACCATGATCATCTGGCGCCCTTCGAACCGGGCATCCTGTTCAACCTTGGCAAATTTGGCGGTGTCGTCGCGCACGCGATCCAAGAGCTTGGTGCCGAGCTCCTGGTGAGCCATCTCGCGGCCGCGGAACCGCAACGTGACTTTCACCTTGTCGCCTTCCTCGAAGAACCGCTGCATCGAGCGCATCTTCACGTCGTAGTCGTGATCGTCGATCATCGGACGAAACTTGATTTCCTTGACCTCGACGACTTTTTGCTTCTTGCGCGCCTCGGCCGCCTTCTTCTGCTCCTGGTACTTGTACTTCCCGTAGTCGAGCAGCTTGCAGACCGGGGGACTTGCATTGGGCGCAATCTCGACCAGATCAAGACTGGCGGCTTGGGCGGCGGCCAACGCGTCCGCAACGGACACATTGCCCCGGTTCGAGCCGTCCTTATCGATCAGGTGTACTAGGCGGGCGTTGATCTCCTCATTGATGCGCGGGCCATCTTTTTGGACGGGCAGCGCGGTTCTCATCGGGCGGCGAATGGGAAAGCTCCTCTGTTGTTGCACCGAATGCTGGGCTCTCCAGCGCTTGCCGAAAAAGCCCAGCCCGAAACAATTGATTTAATCCCGGTCCAAGTCAACGACCAAGTCGACTTTCCGGGCTCTGGCGATGGCGGACCACAACGTGCCGGCGTATAAGGCGCCGCCTTGTCGCGCCCATTCATATGGTCTTGGGTCCGCACGGGAGAAGTTGCTGGGATGTCGGACCGCGTTATCGAATTTCTTGAGGTCGGCACCCCGCCAAACCGCCGGGCGATCGCGGTGCAGGCAAGCCCGGGCGGCGCACCCGGCGTTATCTGGCTTGGCGGATTCAAGTCAGACATGATCGGAACCAAAGCCGCGGCGCTCGCCGCCTGGGCACACAAAGCCGGCCGCGCCTGCGTGCGTTTCGACTATTCGGGTCACGGCCAATCCAAAGGCCAGTTCACTGACGGCACGATCGGCTGGTGGCTTGAAGAAAGTTTCGCCGTCTTCGAACGATTTTGTCGCGGGCCGCAGGTTCTTGTCGGCTCCTCCATGGGCGGCTGGCTCGCACTGTTGCTGGCGCGTGAGCTTAAGCAACGACCCGCAGCAGCTCACCTTGTGGGGATGGTGCTGATCGCGCCCGCGGTCGATTTTACCGAAGTTTTGATGTGGAAGAACTTTCCGCCCGCGGTCAAGCAGGAACTGGAAGCCAAAGGCGTCTGGATTCGACCTTCGCAATACGATCCCGAAGGCTATCCAATCACCAAACGATTGGTCGAAGAGGGTCGCTCGCATCTTCTGCTCGGCGGCATGATTGAAACCGGATGCCCGGTCCGCATCCTACAGGGCGCCCTCGATCCCGATGTGCCGTGGACCCACGCGGTCGAGCTCGTTTCACGGCTTGCGCAGGATGATGTCGTGCTGACGCTGGTGAAGGACGGCGACCATCGGCTGTCGCGGCCAGAAGACATTGAACGACTGATTAATGCGGTGCAGGAGCTCTGAATTCAGCCGACCGCGGCGCGCCACTCGTCTTCCACTTCGGGAACATCGGTTTGGCGTTGCACCGCGCGGACCGCCAGACGCTGCGGGGCAAGCCGAGCCAACGCCCAGATTGCGGCGCCGCGAACAAGCGGCGAGGCGTCTTCGAGAAGCCGCTCCGCCTCCGGTGCGAGCGCGAGGTCGCCGCTGTTGCCGATCGCGATCAAAACGTTGCGCACGAATCGATCGCGGCCGGTGCGCTTGATCGCGGTCTTGGCGAAAAGTGCCCGAAACCCGGCGTCGTCGAGACGCGCGAGCTCATCGAGGCGCGGCGCACGCAGCGTATCGCGCGCAGCGAGCTTTGCGTCGCGCCCTGCGCGGGCGAATTTGTTCCAGGGACAAACCGCCAGGCAATCATCGCAGCCGTAGATCCGGTTGCCCATCAGCGGACGCAGCTCGCGCGCGATCGGACCCTTATGCTCGATCGTGAGGTAGGAGATGCAGCGTCGTGCATCGAGCTGATACGGCGCCGGAAAGGCCGCCGTCGGACAGATATCGAGGCAGGCATGACAGGTGCCGCAATGATCCGTTTCGGGCGGATCAGCAGGCAGATCCAGCGTCGTCAGTATCGCGCCGACGAACAGCCAGGATCCGAACTGCTGCGATACCAGGTTGGTGTGTTTGCCCTGCCATCCGATGCCGGCCGCCGCTGCCAAGGGCTTTTCCATCAGGGCGGCGGTGTCGACGAACACTTTGACCTCGCCGCCCGCGCTTGCAATCAGCCACCGGGCGAGGCTCTTGAGGCGCTTCTTGACCACGTCGTGGTAGTCGTCGCTCTGCGCATAGACGGAGATCGCAGCGCGGCCGGGGTGCGCCAAGATCGCGAGCGGATCGCGATCCGGTCCATAGTTGAGCCCAAGCATGATGACCGCGCGCGCGGCTGGCCACAGCGCGTGCGGATCGCCGCGCCGGCGATCTGCGAGCCAGCTCATGTCGCCGTGCGCGCCGTCTGCGAGAAATTGCGCGAGCCGGCCTCGTGCGAGCGGAGCAGCGTCTGGGGATGTGATGCCGAGCGTATCGAACCCATGCTCGTGCGCGGCGCGCACGAGTGCGGTCTTGATGTGGTGCGGATCGGTCAGAAGTCGAGGTCGGCGTAGGTCTTCGACGGCTGAATGCCGGCGTGGATGTCGGCCAGCAGCGGTCGAAATGACGGGCGCGACTTCACCCGCGCGTACCAGGCTTTCGCTGCTTCGTCTTCGTCCCACGGCACGTCACCCAAATAGTCGACCACCGACAGATGCGCCGCCGCCGCCAGATCCGCATAACTCATGCGATCGCCCGCCAGCCAGTCGCGCGTGCGCGCCAGCCATCCGACATAAGCCATATGATAGCGGATGTTCGCGAGCGCGGCACGGATCGCGTAGATGTCCGGCGGGCCGCCGCCCTGATTGGTCGGCATGTGCCGCTTGAACACGCGCTCGACCGCGAGCGGAACGCTCACTTCGGCGGCAAATTTGTCGTGAAACCACGCACACAGGCGGCGCACCTCGATCCGCGCGTCGATGTCGCGCGGCAGCAGCCGATGCTCGCCGAGATCGTCCCCACGTGTCTCATCGAGGTATTCGGCGATGATGCGCGCATCCGGAACCGGCGGGGCGCCGTCTTCGACCAGAACCGGTGTGGTGCCGGCCGGGTTGAGGGTCAGAAACTCGACCCGACGATCCCACGGGCGCTCCTCAACAAGCTCGGCGGTCAGTCCGGATTCGGTGATCGCGAGGCGCGCGAAGCGCGAGAACGGACAGAGCGGATGATGGAACAGCGTGAGCATTGCGGATGTCGTGGGAGACGCCGGGATTTAGTGGATGATTCCGAAAAAGCCTGCCCCGCACCTGATGCGGGATGGATCCCGGATTTGAGAACCGATCATGCTCCAGTCCATAGCGGGGACAATTGCGGCGATAGGGTGCATAAATCGTTAACGCCGGATAGGGGGGTGTGGACTTACCGGGTGGTGTTTCCCCATTGCCCTTGTGCGCGGCTTGGGTCAAAAGCGGGAGCCCGTTTCCTCGCCGCCTGCCTCTCCCGGAGCTATCCATGTTATTCGACGTCATCAAGGCCGCCATTTTGGGCATCGTCGAAGGCCTGACCGAATATCTGCCCGTTTCATCGACGGGGCATCTGCTGCTGGTCGAGCATTTCTTCGGTTTTGCCGATGAGGATTTTGGCAAGACCTTTGCAGTGCTGATCCAGCTCGGCGCGATCTTGGCCCTGTTGTCGATCTACTTCACCCGACTGTGGCAGCTTGCCCTCGGGTTCTTCACGGATGCGACGTCGCGTTGGTTCGTCATTGGTGTCCTGGTTGCATTTTTGCCTGCGGCTGTGATCGGCGCAATCGCACACGACTTCATCAAAAACGTCCTGTTCAATCCTTGGATCGTTTGTTTCATGCTGATTGCCGGCGGCGCCGTTCTGTTGTGGATCGATGCGCTCGACCTCAAACCGAAATATCACGACGTAACCACGTTCTCACTGCCGACCTATCTCGGTATCGGCATTGCCCAGTGCGCGGCGATGGTGCCGGGCGTCTCGCGCTCGGGCGCCACCATCGTGGGAGCGATGCTGATGGGCGCGGATCGACGAACGGCGGCGGAATTCTCGTTCTGGCTCGCGATGCCGACGATGGTTGGGGCGTTCGCCTACGATCTCTACAAGAGCGGAGCTCACCTGTCCGGCAGCAACGTGGTACTCATCGCAGTCGGTTTCGTAACGTCATTCATTTTCGGCTGGATCGTGGTGAAGACATTCCT
>DATIPA010000197.1:0-1888 GCA_035472475.1 Xanthobacteraceae bacterium
TACCGAAGAAGCTGAGGCAGTCCTCCTCTTGGTGGACGATCAGGACGAGAAGTTGGACCCCGCCGAGATCATCGAAGCTGACATTGAGAAAGACGACACTTGACGCTGTCCCACCAGAAATGGGCGTAGCCTAGCCTGGAAATCTCACACTACCGCTCGATGATCGGGCGGATTTGAGAGCGGCATTATCTGCAGTCTTGTCCCCGCAGTCATTTGTGGCGTCTGGAGACGCGGCGTCGGCTGGACATTTGCGGCTGCGGCGGCAGCGGTGAATTGATTCCGGTGAGCCTGGGGATGGTGCCGCGTCGGTGACGCGTTGCGGCGGCGCGTTCAAGCTGGCGAGGCACGGGCCAAGGCGGCAATCGCGAGCCGGATGGCGGCGCGGAGCCAGTCTCGGGCGGCCGGACAGGCGGACGCCATGGCGATTTTGATGCGGCGAACGCTGAAGCGCACGATCGCGCCGATCTTGAGCAGCTTGAGTCGAATGGTGCCGCAAGTCGCTGCGGCGAAATCGGTGTCATGCAGACCGATACGACGCAGTGCACAGAGCAGCACGTAGGCCATGGAGGCAAACCACAGGCGCAGCTGATTGGCCCGCATGGTGGCGGTCGAGGTGCGGTCGGCGTAGAGGTCGAGCTGGCATTCCTTGATCCGGTTCTCCATGTCGCCGCGCGCGCAGTAGACCTTCTCGTAGAGGTACTTGGCCTTGCATTCGTGGCGTCCGAGCGAGGTCACCACGAAACGCGGATTGGCTTCTCCTTGGGTCCACTCGGCCTTGGCCACGATCCGGCGCCGCCGGCTCCAGGTCCGGCGCGTCGTCCACATGAAGCTCTTAAAGCGGCGTTCCATCCTGCCGGTACGTCGGCTCTTGGCGGCGACCACATCGAGTTCGGTCGTGATCTCGGCGATGAGCCGCTCGTTCTTGGCCAGTCCGAACAGGAAGTCGACGCCGTTGGCCTCGCACCAAGCCATCAGGTCTTCGCGCGCGAAGCCTGAGTCGGCACGCAACAGAACGCGCACGCGTGGCCACCGGCGGCGGATGTGTGCCACCACGCGCGCCACTTCCTCGATAGCGCCGGCGGCCGCGTCGATCGCCGCGCTCCGCAGCTTGGCGACCAGCAGATGGCGGCCGCTGAACACGTAGAGCGGCAGGTAGCAATAGCAATCGTAATAAGCGTGGAAGAACCGACCCTCCTGCTCGCCGTGCAGCGGATCGTCGGTCGCATCGAGGTCAAGAATGATCTGCCGCGGTTCGCGTTCCTGCGCCTCCACAAACAGGTCGACCAGAAGATTCTTGATCGCCACCGGATTGTGGCTGATCTTGTGGTAGCGCGTCGGCGCAAGCTTGCTCAGCTCCAACCGGTTCAACGTCGACTTGCCGGCAACCGGCGCGCAATCCTCTCGCCGCGCCGTGAGCTTGCCCGCCAATATCGCCATCATTGGATCGTGCCGCAGCTCGTCGTGGTCGTTGAGATCCTCGTAACCGAGCGCGATCCCGAACACCCGTTGACCGACCAGGGTCGCGACCTCATGCTCGATGTATTCAGGACGCCGCTCGTCGTGAAAGCACGACGCAAACCGGTCCATCATTCGGATCGCTCGATCGGTCGCGCCCAGCAGCAGCGCTCCCGCGTCGGAGGTCACCAACCCGCCATCGAATGCCGCTTCCACACGGCGACCTTCCACGGCTCCAAAATCAAGTGATTGCGTGCTACACTCTGTCGGCATCGGGCGCTCCTCGAACCTGCGTAAAGTCGCTGCGACACAACAACTTTCGCTGATTCGGAGACCCGATGCGCCCATTTGTATGAGAAATGCGCGCTAACCGGTGCACGTAGTCGTCCGCTGATTGAAGGGTGCGGGTCACGGTTTTCCGGTCGCCCATCAC
>DATIPA010000198.1:0-3374 GCA_035472475.1 Xanthobacteraceae bacterium
TCTCGAAGCCTTCGGCGGGCTTGAGGTTCTTGTGCACCACCGCATGGACGGCGCTGATCATCGCTTGCGGCGCGTCCGACTGGAAGATGTTGCGGCCCATGTCGACGCCCGCGGCGCCCTGCTGGACGGCGTTGTAGGCCATCGTGAGCGCCTCGAGCTCGGGCAGCTTCTTGCCGCCGGCCATCACGATCGGCACCGGGCAGGAGGCGGTGACGGTCTCGAAGCCGTCGTCCACGTAATAGGTCTTGACGTATTGCGCGCCGAGCTCGGCGATGATGCGGCAGGCGAGGCGGAAGTATTTCGCGTCGCGCACCATGTTCTTGCCCACCGCCGTGACGCCCATCACCGGCATGCCGTAGCGCAGCCCCGCGTCCACGAGCTTGGTCATGTTGTGGATGGACCGCGTCTCGTGCTCGCCGCCGATGAACACTTGAATGCCGATGCCGGCGGCGTTGAGCCGCACCGCGTCCTCCATGTCCATCGCGATCTGCTCATCGGACAAATCCTCGCGCAGGATGCTCGGACCGCCGCTCGCGCGCAGCACCATCGGTTTTTGCGACTCCGCCGGAATGACGCTGCGCAGGATCCCGCGCGTGCAGAACAAGGCGTCGCAGAACGGCAACAAGGGCACGATGGAGAGATCGATGCGCTCGAGACCGGTTGTCGGGCCCTGGAAGTAGCCGTGGTCGACGGCCAGCATCACGGTGTGGCCGGTCGCGGGGCTGAACACGCGCGCCAGCCGGTTCTTCATGCCCCAATCGAGTTGGTGCGAGCCTTTGAGGAAGAAACCCGGCGCGGCCTGCGCCTGCTCCGCGTAGAACCTTGCACCTTCGGCGTCAGCTTCTGGCATGACTCGTCTCGTCCTGTTTGGCTTGTTGGGGTGAGCGTTTGGATTCTCGGGTCACGTCGGCTTCAAGACGCAACCTGATCCGTGTCCTCTATCTTTGCGAACGCATCCAAAACCGTCTTCGCTGCGAGCTTGTCGGGGTAAAGCCGACATCCATCAAGCTCGTCAATGACGTTTTCGACTTGACGACTTCGAGCTCCGCGAAACGAAATTCGAAGCGGACGTTGGTTCCCTCCACATATCCGAGCCGCCGCATGCCTTCTCGAAAGCTTGCCAGATAGCGCTCCAGCGCCTGCGCGGTTCCGGTGCATAGAACACCGACCACGGGCATCACCCGCTGCTGCGCGTGTCCCAGCACCGGCCAAGCCACTGCCGCCCCGCCGATATGCGCAATGAACTCGCGCCGCCTCATGGGGCTTACCCCAAGGCCAAGGATCACGGACCAAGTATAGCAGGTCCCGGATGAATCGATGGCCGTGCATCGCAACAAAAAGCGGCGCCTCATGTCCGAGATGGGTCAAACTCGACCGAGTCGGCCGAGACGACACGTCCATCCATGTCCGCAGTACCCCCAATACCGACCGTAAATTTATTGCGCCGGTTCCTGTAGCGATGTGCCATACCCGGAAGTCAGCGAGGTCGCGCCGATGTCGGGTCAACCCGACATCGGTTTTGGTTGCACCACAAGCTGTCCGGGGTCGGCTTATTTTATTCCGGCTTCGCCCGGCGGAGCCACGATATGACGCCTCAAATACTTTGGAAGCCCGCGTGATCTTCTGCCTTTCTTCGCGACCTGCGGTCTGCGCCCCCGCGCCTCCCTTTCCACGCGGGCGACGAACGCGCGCAGCCCCGCCGCTGTCGGCGCGGGCTTGCGCAGCGCGCGTGCGGCCGCGGCGGGCAGCGCGAGATGCGTCTCGATCTTGGCGAAGCGCCGGGGTCCCGTGATGTCCTTGCGCCGGCCGACGACGCGATAGGAGAACGCAATGCTCGATTTACCACCCTGGGACTCGCGCACCTCGAAGCTCGCGGCGCTCTTGCGGCGTACATAGAGCCCGCGGGAGTCGCCCTCCGGCGTGAGGAACACGCGATAGTCGCCGCGCTTGATCACTTTGGCGAAATCTGCATCGAGCTTGACCACGGCGCGCCCGCGCTTGAGCCTCGCCGTGCCGAAATCCTCGAACCAAAGCTCCGGGCTCTCCATGCAGTAGAGCGCGCGCTGGGTGCCGTCGGGGAACGGCACCGCGGCGCTCTTCGTGCCGGTGACCATGAGGTTGCCCGCGAAGTAGCCGGCGTATGACGCAGGGTTGCTGGTCTGGCCGACGACGCCGATCAAATTTTTCGAATAGGCGTAGACGCCTACAAGCGCATTCGACGTGCCGATCACGCCGTGTTGGGTGTTCGATGTGCCGACGACGCCGGCGATGTTCGGTGCGCCAGGGAGCGGTGGTCCCTCATCCGCACCTTCCGGGCCGGAAAGGCCCTTGACGCCGACGTCGTTCTCCGAAGCGCCCAACACGCCGGGTTGCCACGTCGAGGCTCCATGCACGCCGTAGTCAAAGTCCGATACGCCTAAAACCCCGGTGAATTGGTACGCCCAGCCCTCGACCGCCCTCCAGTTTGTCGACCATCCGATGACGCCACGCCCGTCGGTTGAGGTGCCGACAACACCGGCCGCGAGCCCGTTCGGGATCGACGATTGATCCTGGCCGGGCAGACTTCTATGGCCGTAGACGCCCGCGCCCCGGGCAGATATGCCCGCCACGCCCGTGAACTCCGTCGACGGGCCAAACACGCTGGCGTTGGCCGAGTAGCTGTCCGCAGGCGGCCAGTCGGCGTCGTTCGTGAGAAAAGCCTGGCCGAGGACACCGTACTGCGCGCCAACGAAATAGCCACCAGTGTTGAAGGGGGGAGGAGCCGAGAACGAGTTAGTGAAAGCGGTATCGCCGCTACCGGTCGCCCCAAAGCTATTATTGACACCGGTCCCATTTGCTTGGAACCATTCATCCGTGCTTCCCATCGCCGCCTCCTTGATGGACCTGATCTCGCAACCATCAAGGCGAGGATACCGCCGCAACCGCGAGGTGTCAGCCGGCGGCGCCGAGCGCGTGATCGAAGCTCGCGATAGCGCTGCGCTATCGCGGCGGTGCTGAACGTCCCGCGCGGGGACGGGCGCCGGAACGCGCAACCTTTTTAATACGTGGCTATGCCGGGGCGCGACCTCGCTACGCCAGCCCCTGCGTGTCTCCTTCGGGTCATTAGCCCGATCAATACGCCACGCGCCGTCGCGGCATGTCCGCTTCGCCCCGAAAGCGGACAAATAGCGGTCAGTCTCGGTATGTCCGCTTAGTGCCAATCGCGTCTTAATGCGCCGCAGTAAGCAACCGCCCGAACAACTCCCCCGCCGTGATGGGCCAGTACGAGATTTACGACATCGGCAACAACGCGATCCGCGCGGCCTACTCCCTCGGCCAGGTCGGAACCGATTGGCAATTTGCGGGGCTGGGCGGCTTTAGCGGCGGCGACACCA
>DATIPA010000199.1:0-13866 GCA_035472475.1 Xanthobacteraceae bacterium
GCAGGTCGGGCACCTCGACCGCAGGCTGGCGCTCGCACTGTTGCTGCACGATGCGCCCGAATACGTAATCGGCGACATGATCACGCCGTTCAAGGCGGTGATCGGCGACACCTACAAGGCAGTCGAGAAGCGCCTCTTGACAGCAATCCATCTGCGGTTCGGCCTGCCGCCCGAACTGCCGGCGGAAGTCCGCCGTGTCATCAAGACCGCGGATGCGGGCGCGGCGTTTCTTGAAGCCACGGTCCTCGCAGGCTTTGCAATCGAGGAGGCGTTGCGGTTCTTCGGCGCGCGCCCGGCGCTGCCGGCGGCGGCCGAGCGCGAGTATCTGGCGCCCTGGTCCGCCGAAACCGCCGAGAAGCGCTATCTCGCGCACTTCCGCCGGATCGAATGATCCCAGCGTTAAATGTCGCGTTTAGGCTCTACTGCGACCCCTCCAAACCGAGCGATTTGACAAGCTTGCCCCATTTCGCGGTCTCGGACTTGACGTAGGCCTCGGTGTCCGGGATCGACGGCGGGTTGAGCGGGATCAGCCCCAGGTTGGTGATCTTCTGCTGGATCTCCGGACTGCTCATGATGCGCCCCATCTCATCATGCAGTTTGGTGACGATCGGAGCCGGCGTGCCGCTGCGCGCGAACAGCGCGTGCCACGACACCGCCTCGAAATCCTTCGCGTCCGAGACCTCGCGCATCGGCGCAACGTCGCTGATCGTCGGCAGCCGCTGCGCCGAGGACACCGCGAGCGCGCGCAGCTTGCCGTCCTTGATCAGCGGCACCGAAGCGCCGGCTTCCGCGAACGCCAAGCTCACGTGACCCGCCGCAATGTCCGAGATCGACTGCGGACTGTTCTTGTAGGGCACGTGCACCATATCGAGCTCAAACCGTTGCTTGAGATACTCCATGACAAGGTGCGGCACGCCGCCGGTTCCGGACGAGCTATAGGACAGCTTGCCGGGATTATCCCTGGCATATTTGATGAGATCGGCCACCGAATTGATCGGCAGCGCCGGATTGACCACCAGAATGAACGGCGACTTGACGTAGAGCGACAGCGGCACGAAGTCGCGCAACGTGTCGTAGTTCGGATTCTTCAGCGTCGTGGCGTTGATCGACGCGCCCGCACTGGTCATTGCAAGCAGCGAATAGCCGTCGGCTGGAGCCGGCAGCACGGCGTTGATCGCAAGCGTCTGGAAGGCGCCCGGCTTGTTCTCGATAATGACCGGTTTGCCCAACGCCTGCGACAGCTGATCGCCGTAGAGGCGCACGATCACGTCCATCCCGGTGCCGGGCGCGAGCGGCACATCAATCGTGATCGGTCGTGTCGGATAGTCGTCGGCCCGCGCCGGCTGTAACGCAAGTCCCGCAAGGCCCAACAGCAGCAGGGCCGACCGCGCGGCTGTTCGCAACATCCCTCGTCCTCCTCGTGGCTCGTGCTCGCCGATGTGGGCGGCATGTTTTGCGCCCACAATGGCGGGAGCGGCGCGGCCCCGCAACGGTGAAAATCCAGGTGCGACAGATTTTCCAAGCCCCGACAAGGCCTTCCACCCATAAACGCGGCGTAAACGGTTTGTGGCAAGACTGCCGGACCAAGTGATCATTATCCGGAGTGAGTTGCGTGAGCCGAGATCGTCACCTCGACCGGCTGGCCAAAGAGCACGCGGCCGCCAAAGCAGAGAGCGAGCGCATCTGGCAGTTGCTGCAAACCGAACTGCGCGCCGGCACGCCGACGCGCGAGCTTGCGGCGCTCGAAGACCGCATGTGGGAAGCGATGCACCGATTGCGCAAGGCGAGCACGGAATTGTCGGAAGGCTCGTGCGCGGCCTGGAAAGGCTTTCCGAGACAGACGCGGCGATCTGGATAGATTAGGCTCAATGGCCAGATGCCCGAGACCATCAAGGTCGATGTCGCGCCGGCCGACCAGGTAACAGCCCTGCTCTATCCCGCCGGCGCGAGCAACGCCGCGGGCATCAGTCTGATCCTCGGTCACGGCGCTGGCACGGATCAGCGCAACGCCTTCATGGTGAGCTTCGCAACCGAGCTTGCCGAACGCGGCATCGAGGCGGTCACATTCAACTTTCTCTACACCGAACACCGCCGCCGCATACCGGACCGTAACGATCGGCTGGAAGTCTGTTACCGGGCGGTGATCGACGCGGTGGGTAATCGGATTGGCCGCAACAAGCTCGCGATCGGCGGCAAATCGATGGGCGGCCGGATCGCCTCGCAGGTCGCGGCCAACACGCCGCTCGATCTCGCCGGGCTGGTGTTTCTCGGCTATCCGCTGCATCCGCCCGGCAAGCCGGATCAGTTGCGGTCAAAACACCTCCCAAGCATCCGCGCGCCCATGCTGTTCGTGCAGGGGGCGCGCGACGCATTTGGAACCCCCGGCGAATTGCGCCCCATCATCCGGGAACTCGGAACCGCCGCCGAACTTTTCGTCATCGAAGACGGCGACCACTCGTTCAAGGTTCCGAAGAAAACCGGAATTCCGCAACAGGACGTCTATAGATCGATCTTCGATCACGTCGTTCAATGGCTGAATGAGGCCGCCCGGCATCCGAACTAGCAGGCCGTCGCGCCTGAAACAGCCACATTCGCGCAGTACCCGCCGCGCGCTATGATGAGGCGGACATGATTCACGTTTGCTCCCTCGCGCGCCTGCACACCACGATCGAGGAGACCGGGGCGCGCCACGTCGTGACGCTGCTCGCGGTCGAGGACGAGGTCCGTCTGCCCGACGCGGTGCCGGCTGGCAATCATCTGCGCCTGCAGATGCACGACATCACCGGCCCGATGGACGGCTACGTCCCCCCCGACGTCGCGCACATCGAGCAACTACTGACATTTGTCCAGGGCTGGCGCCGCGACGCGCCGCTGGTGATCCATTGCTATGCCGGCATCAGCCGGTCGACCGCCGCGGCGTTCACCGCGGTGTGCGCCCTCAACCCGCGTCGCGACGAAAGGTTGATCGCGCAGGCGCTACGCCGCGCCTCGCGCACGGCCTATCCCAATCCGCGTATCGTTTCGCTCGCCGATCAGGTTCTCGCCCGCCAGGGCCGCATGGTAGCCGCGGTCGAGGCGATCGGTCGCGGAACGATCGCTGCCGAAGGCGAGCCGTTCCGGCTTGATCTTGAGTAAGCGATGGCGGCCCGGACCGAGATCGAAATCGGGCTGAACGCCGCCATCGTTTCGATCGAGGACGACGAGCCGCAGATCCTGGTGGCCGGTGAGCGGGCGGGCGAACCGCGCGCCGGACTTCCATTCGGCCCGTTCGATCCGCTGCAGCACCACACCTTCGAAATCGGACTGCGCGCCTGGGTCAAGGCGCAGACCGGGCTTGCGGTCGGCTACGTGGAGCAGCTCTACACTTTCGGCGATCGTGGTCGGCACGCGCGCGCCGGCGACACCGGTCCGCACGTGGTGTCGGTCGGGTATCTGGCGCTCACCCGGATGCCCGAGAACGGGGCGGTGCTGACGTCGGCGGGCGCGGGCTTCGAGCCCTGGTATCGCTTCTTTCCGTGGGAGGACTGGCGCGCCGGCCGGCCCGAGATCCTCGACGACGCCATTCTGCCGCTGCTCACCGAGTGGGCGGCGCGTCCGGTGCGCGACGAGCCGGCGCGGCCGCTCGGACGGCGTGAGCAGTTGCGGCTGTGCTTCGGGGTCGGCGGCACGCCCTGGGACGAAGAGAAGGCGCTCGACCGGTACGAGCTTCTGTACGAGGCTGGACTGGTCGACGAAGCCCGGCGCGACGGTCGCGAGGCCGCGCTCGCGCACAAAAATCTGCCGGCGCTTGGCGAATCAATGCGGTTCGATCACCGCCGCGTGCTGGCGACCGCGATCGCGCGCCTGCGCGCCAAGCTTAAATACCGGCCGGTGATCTTTGAGCTGATGCGCCCCGAATTCACCCTGACCGAGCTGCAGCATACGGTTGAAGCGATTTCCGGTCGCCATCTGCACAAGCAGAACTTTCGCCGGCTGGTGGAGAATACCGAGCTGGTCGAACCGACCGGCGATCAATCGACCACGACGGGTGGCCGGCCGGCCGCGATCTTCCGTTTTCGCCGCGAAGTTGTGCAGGAACGCCCGGCGCCGGGGTTGCGCCTGGGAGGGCGCTAGCGCTGGTTGGTGATTGCCGACTGTACCTGCTGGACTGTGCTGCCGGACTGGGCGAAGTGCACCCGGCCATCGCGGCGCACAAAATCGCAATAGGCGAAGCCCATGCCGGCCAGTGAGCCGCGGAAGCGATTGTTGTCCACCTGGTTGACGTTGAAGCAGGGCTCCATCGGCAGCCCGCGCACCGAGGCGCAGATTCCTGCCTGGTTCACCCGGATCGTGCCGGGCGGCAACGTCACGTAATGCATGGGTCCGGTGCCGCGCACACGGATCGTTCCAGTGACCGATCCGTCCGCCATGATACGGCCGGCGCCAGTGGTACCTTCGAAGCAGGTATAGGCGAACATTTTACCGGCGACGAACGCCTTCGCCTGCTCGGGTCGCAGCTCGCCCGCCTGAGCCGGGATCACCGCCGCAAGAGCCGCCAATGCAAAGACCTGTCGCCGCATGATCCACCCCGCCTGCCTGTTCTTAACCAAATATTACCCCAATTTCTTAATCAACTCCTTACCATATTGAGCCGTTCCCCGGCAGCTCAGCCCGCAATCTTGATTAATGTGCGGCCGCGGACATGACCTTGCAGAATTTTTGCGGCTTCGGGCAGCACCTGCGCGAGTCCAATTTCAGTTGTCATTTCAGCGAGTTTGCTGCGGTCGAGATCGCTCGCAAGACGCCGCCAGGCGGTGCGTCGGAGCGCGTTTGGGCACATCACGGAATCGATGCCAAAAAGTGACACTCCGCGAAGAATAAACGGAGCGACCGTCGTCGGCAGGTCGAGCCCCGCCGCAAGCCCGCATGCGGCGACCGCGCCGCCGTAGCGCGTCATCGACAAAACGTTCGCCAGCGGTGCCGAGCCGAGGGTGTCGACGCCGCCGACCCAGCGTTCCTTGGCGAGCGGCCGGACCGGAACGGTCAGCTCTTCGCGCGGGAGAATCTCGGAGGCACCCAGGGCGCGCAGGTAGTCGGCCTCGTGCGGCCGGCCGGTCGCGGCGATGACGGTAAACCCAAGCTTCGACAGGAGCGCGACCGCGACCGAGCCGACGCCGCCGGCGGCGCCCGTCACGATCACCGGCCCGCTCGCGGGCGTTAACCCGTGGCGCTCGAGCGCCAGAACGCACAGCATCGCCGTATAGCCTGCCGTTCCGATCGCCATCGAATCGCGCGCGCTCACCCCGTCGGGCAGCGGCACCAGCCAGTCGCCCTTCACGCGGGCCTTGGCGCCGTACATGCCGAGGTGGCTCTCGCCGCACCCCCAGCCGTTGAGGATGACCTTGTCGCCCGGTTTCCAGTCCGGATGCGCGGACGTCTCGACGGTGCCAGCCCCGTCGATGCCGGGAATCATCGGGAAGCGACGCACAACCGGCGCCTTACCGGTGATGGCGAGCCCATCCTTGTAGTTGAGCGCCGACCATTCGACCCGGAACGTCACGTCCCCGTCCATCAGGTCGTTGTCGTCGAAATCCGAGAGGCCGACGGTTTGTCCGCCCTCGCCCTTGCGAATGACGATCGCTTTGAAGCTGCTCACGGTGTTTCACCCCATTCCGATGATCGAAAGTGTCCGATCATAGCCATTTCTCCGGCGCGCCCCGCAGTGCGGCGAGCGCCGCGCCGGTAGCGTGCTCGCGCCGGTAATCGCTCACGGCACGATGCCGCGCAATCACGCGCAGCAGGTTTGCGTCGATCAAACCCGCGGCGCGAAACGCCGCGACATCGTGCCACAAGGCGTCGAAACGGCGGTCGCGCACATGCGACACGAGAACCTTGGTCGCGAGGTAGGACGCGACCGCCGGAAACCGCGACGCATATTCTGGGCGTTCGCGCACGTAGGCCACGAGGCCGGATGCGGCCTTGCGCCATTCGTTAGACAGGCTGTCGTCGACCCAGTTCTTTTCCCACAGCACGTCCGGGAGCAGCCGTCCGCCACCACGGCGCGCCAACCGGATCAGGAACTCGCGATCCTCGGCGAGCCGCAGCGCCGGGCAAAAACCGCCGGCGGCCATCGCATCGTCCCGGCGCACCGTCATGCTGGACGCCTCGACCGGAACGAGATCGCAGATCAGCGCCCATTCGAAGGCCTCGCGCCGCAGCGTCACATCCGGGACGCGCGCCTCGCGCGGCGTTCCACGATCGAAGCGCAGCGCCGAGGACAGCACACAAACAACGTCCGCATCGGCGAGCGCGGCGAGCGGGGCCGCGAGCCGGCCGGGCCGGTAGCGATCGTCCGAATCAAGAAACGCGACGACCGGCGCGCGCGCCGCCGTGAGGCCGCGGTTGCGCGCGCCGCTCGGGCCGAGATTCGACCCGACGGTGACGATCCGGACCCGCGGGTCGGCGAGCGTCGCGAGATAATCGCGCGTGCCGTCGGTCGACGCGTCGTCGACGATGATCAACTCGAAATCGACGCCATCCTGCGCGAGCACGCTCGCAATCGCGCGCGGCAGCAACGCGGCCCGGTTGTAGGTCGCAAGCACGACCGAGATGTCGGGGCCGGCCATCAGATCCAGGCATCCGAAGCCGGCGCGCCGGGCTTGCGTGAGATATATGATACTTGTATCATATCAATCGTATGGATCGAGCCATAATCCGCAAGCGTGAAGCAAGCGCGCGCCCCGCCACCGAGACCGCGCCCGGATACCGGATTGCCGACTACCCGATGCATTATCTGGCGGCGATCCAGCGTCAGAACCAGCTCAATCTCGCGCGCGTGCTGCGCGCCTGCGACCTGTCGGTGCCGGCGTGGCGGGTGCTCTCGGCGCTCTCCGAGAAGGACGGGCAGACGGTCGGGCAAATCGCAGCCCTGACCGTGCTCGATCGCTCCGGCCTCGGCCGGCTGCTGGAGCAGATGGAGGGCGATGATCTGGTCGAGCGCACGAGCCCGCCGCAGGATCGCCGCGCGGTGCTCATTCGCCTGACATCGTACGGGCGGCGCCGGTTTACCGCCGCATTGCCGCTGGTCGAAACGCATTATCGCCGCCTCCTGCGCGGGGTTGCGTCGCAAGACTTCAAGACCCTGATGCGCTTGCTGCGGCGGATCAAGGCCAACGCATTGATGATGACAGATGCGACCGATCTGGAGCCGGAGTGACCGCCATGGGAACTCATCGTGACTACTACTTTCCCAACACCGAGGCGCTCGCCGCCGACGAAATGCGCGTCATCGCGCTCGGCACCGGCCGGCCATTCGTGCGCCGTGCGCAGGCCAACGCGTCCTGGCTGGTCGAGCTCGGCAACGGCGACAAGTTCGTTTTCGATTTCGGGTCCGGCTCGCAAACCAACTTCACCGCGCTCGAAATTCCGCATCAGGACATCACCGCCTATTTCGCGACCCATCTGCACACCGATCACGTCGGCGACTTCGCGCAGGTCTGGATCGGGAGCTGGACCGGCGGCCGGGTCAAACCGCTTGTGGTCTACGGTCCGTCCGGGCCCGAGCCGAAATATGGCATCAAGCATTTCGTGCATCGCCAGATGGAATCATTCGCGTGGGATACTGACACACGGCTTGGCCTCCTGCCCGATGTCGGCGCCGAGGTCGAGGTGCACGAGTTCGACTTCCGGCAGGTCGGCACAGTGTACGACCAGCGCGGTGTCGTGATCAAAAGCTTCCCTGCGGTTCACATCTACGACGGTCCGGTAAGCTACCGGCTCGAATGGAACGGGCTGACCTTCGTATTCTCCGGCGATACGACGCCGAGCCGGTTCTTTGTCGACAACGCGCAAGGCGCAGACCTGCTGATCCACGAATGCTTCAACTCGGTCAAACAGCTGATCGAGCGCTCGGGCTACGACGAAAAGAGCGCGCGCGGCATCGGCACCATGGCGCACACGGCGCCGGAAGAAGCCGGTCGCGTGCTCGACCTGGTGAAGCCGCGGCTCGCGGTCGTCTATCATTTCTTCAATGATTTCGACACCGCGCCCGACATCGAGCGCGACATCCGCAAGAATTACCCCGGGCCACTCGCGCTGGCGCAGGATCTCATGGTGTTCAATGTGACGCCGCAGGATACGCTGGTGCGGCTCGCGATCACGCCGACGCATGTGTGGCCGAACAAGGAACGTCACGACGGTTTCCGCACGGCCTCGCGCAAGCAGCGCATGCAGATGTCGCGTTGGCTCGCGGATACGCAGTTGTTCCCCAAGTTTTAGAGACGGATGGCCGGATCCGACGCAACCAAAAGGATCCCATCATGTTGCGCGTAAATAGGCGTCATGTTCTGATCGGCGCTGCGCTCGCGCCGTTTGCCGCAAACGCGGCCGGGCGTTATCCCGATCGCCCGATCCGCGTGATCATTCCCTACACCGCCGGGGGTCTCCCCGAGACCATCATGCGGCTCCTCGCGGTCAGCATGGAGCCGCGGCTTGGCCAGAAGCTCGTCATCGAAGCCAAGCCGGGCGCGGCCGGCAACATCGGCACGCAGGAAGTTGCGCGCGCCGACCCCGACGGCTACGAAATCCTGGTTGCAGCGACCAACAACTTCGTCATCAACCAATTCCTGCTCAAGATGACGTTCGACCCGCTGACCGCGTTGCTGCCGATCGCCAAGGTCGCCGACGTGCCGCTGGTGCTGTTTTCGAATCCCGCGGTGCCGGCGCGCACATTGCAGGAGTTCATCGCCTACGCGCGCGCCAACCCCGGCAAGCTCAACTACGGCACCCCGAGCGTTGGGACCGTCAATCACCTGTTGATCGAGCGCCTCAAGCAGACGACCGGGATCGACATCACCAATGTGCCGTTTCGCGGCTCGCCCGAGGCTATGCTCGCGCTGCTCAAGAATGACATTCAGCTCTTTCCCATCGGCCTGAGCTTGGGCATGGGTCAGCTGCGCGAAGGCAAATTAACCGCGTTGGCGGTCGCAGCACCGAAGCGGCTCAAAATGCTGCCGGGCGTGCCGACCATGGCGGAAGCGGGATTTCCGGGCTTCACCGCGTCCAACTGGTGGGGAATGGCGGCGCCCGCCGGCACGCCCGACGCGATTGCCGACACCTTGCATCAAGCCGTCGCCGAGGCATTGCGCACAGCCCCGGTTGAGGCGCGGTTTCTTGAAATGGGAATGCTGGCGCCGGAGATCAGCCGCCAGCAATTCGCCGCAAGCCTGAAGTCCGAAGCCAATCTCTGGTCCGAGACGATCACGCGCGGCAACATCAAGATCGAGTAGCGCGAACCCCCGCGGTTTACTTCGCCTGCGCGTCCGCTAAAGATCATCGGGCGCGGAGAGACATCCGCGCGCATAACAGCCGGAGTCAGCATGAGCAAGACAGTCAGGCGGATTGTCACGGGACACGACAAGGACGGCACGGCCATCGTGATTTCCGACGGCACCAAGGATCCGATCACGCGCGCGGCGGGGGTGGCGTCTGCGCTGCTGTGGGTAACCGATGAGACCCCGGCGGACATTTCCGGCAGCAAGGATCAGGCTGAGCGCACCATCGGGGTTCCGCCGCCGATGACTGGATCGATTTTGCGGATTGTGGACTTCCCGCCGGTGACCGGCGAGATCAATGTCGACAACGCCGCCTTCACGGCGGAGATGGGGATCGGCGCCCAGCACCGGCGCAAAGGCAAATACACGGACCATCCCTTCATGCATCGGACCAAGAGCATCGATTACGCGATCGTGCTGGAGGGAGAGATCGACATGCTGCTCGACGACAGCAAAGTCCATCTCAAGCCCGGCGATATTCTGGTTCAGCAAGGCACCAATCATGCCTGGGTGAATACCGGCAAGACGCCGTGCCGCATCGCATTCGTGCTGATCGGCGCACACGAGCCCGAGGTGCTCAAAGGCGCGGGCAGAGGACACTGATAGCGTTGACGCAATGACGGTGAGGAGCTCGGCGCGACGTTCTGCCAAATCGGGCAAGGGCACGGTTTTGCGCCGAAAGCCGAGCAGCAACGCGTCGGCGTCGCGCCCCCGCGTTCGCCGGCCCCTGCTCGCCATCGACGGAGACTCGTTTGCGCATCGCGCCTATCACGGCTTGCCAAAAACGATCCGGCGGGCGGGCGATAAAGGCGGCGGCGCCATCGTTGGTTTCGCCAATTTTCTGCTGCGACTTTACGAGCAGGAACAGCCGCGCGCCGTTGTGGTGGCGTGGGACACGCTGGAAGAGCCAACGTACCGCCACGAGGCGTTCGACGGCTATCAGGCCGGACGAGAGTTTGATGACGAGTTGGTCGATCAACTCGACGTCCTTCCGGATTTTGTCGCAGCGTGCGGTTTTGCGAACGCCAAGGCGGCGGGCTACGAGGCCGATGACTTCCTCGCGGCCGCAAGCGCCGCCGAGGAGCGCCGCCGCGGAAGGGCGATCGTTGCGAGCGGCGATCGCGATAGTTTTCAGCTGGCGTCGAACGCCACCACCATTGTTTATCCGGTCCGCGCCGGCGAAATGGCGCGCATCGGACCGGCTGAGGTGCGCGAGCGCTATGGCGTCGACCCCAAGCAGGTGCCCGACTTCATCGCGCTGCGCGGAGATCCCTCCGATGGACTTCCGGGCGCACGAGGCGTTGGCGCAAAGGGCGCCGCAAGCCTGCTGCGCACCTATGGGTCGCTCGAGAAGGCGATCGGCGCCGGCCGATTTCCCACGCAAGCCGCCGACCTGCGACTCTACCGGCGCCTCGCCACCATGGATGCCTCGGCTCCGCTTCCGGTGTTGAAGGACCAAACCCCGACTTGGTCGCGCGCCTCGGCGCTCGCCCGCGATTGGGGGCTCAATCAGCTCGCCGAGCGACTTGGCCGCTTCGCGCAGCCCGCTTAGGCAGATTGCAAACGATCGGGACGCGTTGGCATGATGGCGGCCGCAATCGCGCGCATTGGATAGCCATGCCGACCAGCCCGAAGACGGCGCCGTACGGATCCTGGAAGTCGCCGATCACATCCGACCTCATCGTCTCGCAGTCGATCAGCTTGTCCGACGTGCGGTTTGACGGAGAGGCGGTTTATTGGTTGGAGGGCCGGCCGCAGGAACAGGGTCGCAACGTCGTGGTGCGGGCGGGTGAAGCCGGCACGGACGCGACCGACATCGTGCCGAAACCGTTCAACGTGCGCACGCGCGTGCACGAATATGGCGGCGGTGCGTGGACGATCGTTCAGGGCGTTCTCTACTTCTCGAATTTCGCGGACGGTCGACTCTATCGGCTCGGCCCCGGTGAAAGCGAGCCCACGCCTCTCACACCCGCTCCGCCGGCGCGCGATCGCCAATGGCGGTTTGCGGACGGTATCATCGATTCCCGCCGCAAGCGGTGGATCGGTGTGCGCGAAGACCACACTGTCGACGGCGCTGCGGTCAACGCGCTCGTTGCGGTCGATCTTGCACAGCCGGGCGCGTCGCCCGGCGTGATCCTCGCCGGCGGGCACGATTTTGTCTCCTCACCACGGTTGTCGCCCGATGGCCGACGCCTCGCGTGGCTCGCCTGGGATCATCCCAACATGCCGTGGAACGGCACCGCGCTCTATCTTGCCGATCTTGACGATGACGGCGCGATCGCCGGCTCGCCGCGAGCGGTCGCAGGCGGCCCGGCGGAATCCATCTTCCAACCCGAGTGGTCTCTCGACGGCACTGACCTCTTCTTCGTTTCGGATCGTTCGGGCTGGTGGAATCTCTGTCGCCTCACTCTGGCAACCGGGCTAGCGCGGCCGATCGCCCCAATGGCGGCCGAATTCGGCCAGCCGCAATGGGTCTTCGGCATGGCGGCCTACGCGGTCGCGGCGCGCAACCGCATCGTATGCGCCTACATCGAGGCCGGGCTCGGTCATCTGGCGGTGGTCGATCTTGCGACCGGCGCGCTGCATACGCTCAAGACCCCGTTCACGCAGTTCGCGTCGGTTCGCGCGCACGGCAATCAGGCCGCGTTCATCGCCGGCGCGCCCGCCCGCCCGACGAGCGTCGCCGTTATCGATCTTACGACCGGCCAATCTCGGATCCTGAAAAAAGCGACCGAGGCTCTCGATCAAATAGACCGCCGAATCCGAGACTACCTTGCGCCGGTCGAACCCATCGAATTTCCGACCTCCGGCGACCGCTCCGCCTATGGATTGTTCTACCGGCCGCGCAACCCCGACTTCGGCGCGCCCGAAGGCGAAAAGCCGCCGCTGCTGGTGCGGTGTCACGGCGGCCCGACCTCGGCCGCTTCATCGGCGCTCAATCTCGGGATCCAGTACTGGACCAGCCGCGGCATCGCCGTGCTCGACGTAAATTACGGCGGCAGCACCGGTTTCGGTCGCGCGTACCGCGACCGCCTGCAAGGTCAGTGGGGAACGGTTGATGTCGAAGACTGCATCAACGGCGCAAAGTTCCTGGTCGAGCGTGGGCTCGTCGATCCCGAACGCATGGTGATCAGCGGCGGCAGCGCGGGCGGCTACACGACACTCGCGGCGCTGGTATTTCACGACGTATTCCGCGGCGGCGCGAGTTACTACGGCGTCAGCGACGTCGCCGCGCTGGCGCGCGATACCCATAAATTCGAGTCGCGCTACCTCGATTGGCTGATCGGCCCCTACCCGCAGAGCGAGGCGCTCTATCGCGAGCGCTCGCCGCTTTATCACGCCGAGCGCCTGTCGCGTCCCGTGATCTTTTTTCAGGGCGACGAGGATGCGATCGTGCCGCCGGACCAGACCGAGGCGATGGTCGAGGCGCTGCGCCGGCGCGGCACGCCGGTCGGCTATTTTCTGTTCTCTGGCGAGCAGCACGGCTTTCGCAATGGGGCCAACATCCAGCGCGCGCTTGACGCTGAACTCTATTTCTATGCCGTCGAGGTTTTCAGGACGGGGTTGATGTTCTGACCCCGGCAACCAGTCTGGAATGAAACAATGGAACGCTGCGCACTGCCTATCGCGACGCCCGAGAGATCATGCCGGCCACGACTTCGTCCCGAACCTTGTTCTTCAATACCTTACCGACGGCGCTTTTTGGCAGCGATTCATAAACATGCAGGAACTTCGGCGTTTTGACCGACCCAAGCTCGTGCTTGATGAAACCGATGACTTCGTCAACATCGATCCCGGCGCCGCGCTTTGTTTCGACGGCCGCATGAACCGCTTCCCCCCAGTGGTCGTCCGGGACTCCAAACACGACGCAGTCGGCGACCGCCGGATGGCGTGCCAGCACGGTTTCGACGTCACTCGGATAGACGTTGAACCCCCCAGTGATAATGACCTCGCGCGAACGGTCGCGCAGGAACAGATAGCCGCGCTCGTCGAGGACGCCGAGGTCACCGGTGTGCAGCCAGCCGTCGACGATGGTTTCGGCCGTCTTGTCCGGCATCGCCAGGTAGCCGGTCATGACCAGGTCGCCCCGCACGACCACTTCGCCTAACTCGCCCGGCGGCAGCAGTCGCTTGTTTTGGTCCATGATCGCCACATCTGTGATCAGCGAGGGACGTCCGGCCGACGCGAGCTTGTCCGGGTCGGCCAGTTCGGCTGCGCTGAGATACGTGATGATCTGGGGGGCTTCGGTCTGCCCATATGTGGCGTGGACCACCGGGCCGAACGCGTCCTGAGCGTCGCGGATGCGGTTGGGCCGCATCGGCGCCCCGCCGTAGATGATGTTGCGCAGCGTAGGCGTTGGCGTGTTCACGGTGCGCGCGGCATCGACCAGCATTTGGATCATGGTCGGTGGCGCAAAGAACGTCGTCACGTCATGCTCCGCGATGGTGTGCAGCAAAGTCGCCGGTCGCGCGTCTTCAGGGAACACAAACGCCCCGCCGGCGCCGAGGATCGGCAGAATGTAGGTCGAGGCTCCATGCGTCAGCGGCGCGTTGAC
>DATIPA010000200.1:0-26834 GCA_035472475.1 Xanthobacteraceae bacterium
CGAAGTTCGCATCAGAGGGTGCCGCACGGTCACGCGAACTTCGGAATCGGGACACTGGAGCTCGATGATTGCCCTGTCGATCATCATTCCGACACTGAACGAGGAGGCCGGCATCGCATCGGCGCTCGACGCGCTCGCCACGTTGCGCGTAACCGGTTGCGAGGTGATCGTCGCGGATGGCGGGAGCGGCGATCGTACGGCCGCACTCGCGCGCCCGCGCTGCGATCAGATCGTGGCCACTCCGCGCGGACGCGGCGCGCAGATGAACGCCGGCGCGGCGGCGGCGCGCGGCGAGGTGTTGTTGTTCCTGCATGCCGACACGCGCCTGCCGGATGGCGCCGACCAATTGATCCTGCGCGAGCTTGCGCGCAGCAAACGGGTCTGGGGACGCTTCGACGTGCGCATCGCCGGGCGTCACCCGCTGCTCGGGCTGGTCGCATGCCTGATGAACTGGCGCTCGCGCCTCACCGGAATAGCAACCGGCGACCAGGCCATCTTTGTTGAATGCAGCGCATTTGTCGCCGCCGGTCGATTTCCCGACAGTCCGCTGATGGAAGATATCGCATTGTCGGCCCGGCTGCGGTGCGTCACGCCGCCTGTGTGCCTCGCGGCCCGCGCCACGACCTCGGGCCGCCGCTGGGACGACCACGGCTTCATGCGCACGATTGTGCTGATGTGGCGGCTGCGGGCGGCATTTTTCCGCGGCACCGACCCGGCGACACTGGCGCGAGCCTACGGTTATGCCCCGCGCGAACCCTGAGGTCACCTTTGCGGTGATGGCCAAGGCGCCGATTCCAGGCATGGCCAAGACACGGCTGATCCCGGCTCTGGGAGCGGACGGCGCTGCGCGGTTGCAGGCGCGCTTCATCACGGCCACAGTCGAGACCGCGCTTGCCGCCGGCGAAGTTACCCTGTGGGCCGCACCCGACGATAGTCACGCAATCTTTCGGCAATTCGCCCCGCGCGCCAAGCTCGCACGCCAGGGCGACGGCGATCTCGGGGCGCGCATGCTCGCCGCCGCCGCCGCGCATAGCGGACCGATCGTGATCGTTGGAACCGACTGCCCGGCGCTCACCGTGGCCCACCTTCGCACGGCCGCCGAGCTGCTGCGTGACGGCGTCGACGTCGTGATCAACCCGACCGATGACGGCGGCTATGCCCTGATCGGGCTGAACCGGCCCGAGGCCGGTCTCTTCACCGACATGGATTGGAGCACGCCCACCGTCATGGCCGAAACGCGCCGGCGGCTCGCGCGCCTCAACCTGAGCTGGCGCGAGCCGGCCCGGTTGTGGGACGTCGACACGCCGGATGACCTCGATCGCATGCGGGCTGCCAATTTCGCCCATCTTTTGGCCGCGTAAACGCCGGTCGGCGCACAGCGGCGGTGCAACCATCCCTTGGCAAGCGACCCGCGAGGCGGATAATCCGGGGTCAGGGAATAGAACGGGACGGGCCGATGCTGACGACACCTCGCATGATCGCAATCGCACTTTGCGCCGCGCTCAACTTTGCGGTCGGGTCGATCGTCTACCTGATCAAGCTGCCGCTTTATCTCGATTCGATCGGGACGATCCTGTGCGCTTTGCTGATTTATCCCGACCGTCGCGCGGCCTTCGTCTGCTCGTTTCTGGCCGCAATGATCAGCACCGTGATCACCACTTTGTTCATCAATCCGTTCCTGATCTGGTTTTCTGCCACCGAACTCGCACTGGCGCTGGTTGCCGCATATTTCATCGCGGACGCTGAAGAAATATTTCGCGCGCGGCCGCTGCCGATGCTGCGGTTCGGCCTCCGGGTCGTGCTCTACGGCATCCTGACCGGCGTCGTTTCGGCGGTTGTGTCGGCACCGGTCGTCGCCTATGTGTTCGGCGGCGTCACCGGCAGCGGGTCAGCCTTCTTGGTGGCGTTCTTCCTCAAGGCCGGTCAGCACTTGATGGCGGCCGTGCTTCACTCCGGTTTCACCGCCGAGCCAATCGACAAGACGCTCCAGGTGCTGTTCGCCGCCCTGCTGTTTCGAGCAACTCCGAAAGATTTCATCGACATGGTGCGCGCGCGGCCGCAACCGGCTCCAACATGACGCCAAACGGGGCGATCGTCTTCACGCTCGTCGTGGTTTTGGCCGCCATGATGTCGCGGATGTCGGGCCTGATCGTTCTCTACCTGCTGTGCACGCTGTTCGCCGTGATCGAGGTCGGGCCGAACGCGACCGCTGCATTGCGTCGTGCCGTGATCCTGATGGTTCCGCTCGCGGCATTCATGGTGTTGGTCTGGGTCGGGGTCGTCGGGCGCGCGCCCGCGGACATCGCCGCCAGTCAACCGGGATCGCGCGTCAGTGCGCTCGTCTACGTCAGCATCGTGTGCGCGCGGCTGTTTCTGATCGTCGCGATCGTCCAGATCGCGGCGATGCGATTTGCCGCGATAACACCGCTGCAGTTCATTCAGCTCCTGCGCGCGCCGATTGCGCTCAAACGTCTCGGCGTGCTGACCCTGTCGTTGATCGAGACCCTGCTGCAGGCGGTCGACCGCGCCCACACGGCGCTGATCGCGTCGGGGGTGATCACGCGGCGCCTGTCCGCGCGCAACGTGTTCAATGGGTGGGTGCTCGTTCAGACGGTCTGGTTGACCGCCATCACCAGCGTCACCGGCCGGATGCGCGACAAATGGCCGATGGAGCATACGCTGAAGCTGCTCGACCCGCTGCTCGCCGAGAAGCGGAAAGATCCGCTCCGGACGCCCGACAAGATTTGGATTTCATGCGCCGCGGTTGCCGTAGTCGGCATCGTCTGGGGAGACTTTTATGGGCTCCCGTGAATTCATCTCCGGCCCCAATTTCTCGGGCCGCAGCCGCGCCGTTCACGCGCGCGCGCAGGGGTACGGCGTCCCGACCTACTTCATCGGGCCCTACGCCGAAGCGGCCTTGTCCGGTCTCTCCTCCACCATCGCCGACGAGATCGAGATCTATCGCGCCAAGGATCATCCGGCCGACCGGCCCCGGTTCAGGGCGGTCGTGACCGACCCGCGCCGCAAGCCGCAGACCCTGTCAGGCGGCGAACAGGTGTTGCTTGCGCTGCACTGCTTCTCGCTGTCAGCCTACCGGGCGCTGGCCATCGACACCGCCCTCGAACAACTCGACAGCGCCAATCGCGGCGATGCTTTGCGCTATCTTGACGCCAACAGCTCGTTCGACGTGGTGCTGACCGACAATCGCGCGCGACCGCCGAACTGGAATTGTACGCAGCTGATCGCGTCCGGAACGCGGTTTATCTGCAACTGGGATGGGCTTCGCGGCAAGCTCCGACCACAGCACGCACCGGCCGTCGCGATCCAACAATTGTCGTTCGGGTATCGGTCGGGGCAGGACGTGTTCAGCAATGCCGCCGTCGCGCTTGAGCCGGGGCGAGCCCATCGGCTGTTCGGTCCCAATGGTTCCGGCAAGACCACGTTTCTGAAGATCCTGGTCGGGGCGCTGGTTCCACGATCCGCGCAAATCACGCTCGACGGTGTTGCTTACGAACCCTGGCGCAGCGGCAACCGCGCGCTCGCGCTCGCGACCCAAAACCCGGACCAGCAATGGTGTGGCGCTACGCTGCGCGAGGACCTCGCGCGCCGGCGCGCCGCGCTGGCGAACCGCGGCGACGCGGACGCACTCGCCGACGATCGCGTGGCCGAGCTTGCGCGCGATCTCGGAGTTCCCTCGCTCGATCAGCATCTCTACGAACTGCCGCTGGCCGCGCGCAAACGCATCAGCTGGCTGTGGCCGTTTTCCGGCGCACACCCCTGGATCATGCTGGACGAGCCGACCGTCGGTCAGGATGACGAGACCTGTCGCGAACTTGCGCGAACGCTCGAAGCGCTCTGCGGCGCCGGTTACGGCGTCGTGTTCGTGACCCACGATGACGCGTTCGCGTCGGCGGTTCCGCATCGCGTACTGCACGTTGAAGACCGGCGGATCAGCTGAACACTGCGTCTTTACTGACGGGTCGCGCGGGCGGATGCGTCGGCGCTTGGATCAACCGCCAGGATCCCCTGATAGGCATCGGCCAACCCGGCACCGAACTGATCGTCGCGTCCTTTGGGACCAAGGTCCTTCGCACTGTTCTGCAGCGCCTTTTTCAGCGTGTCGGGGTCGAGACCGGGCTTGCGTTCGAGCAGCAATGCCGCAATGCCGGTGACATAGGCGGCGGCGAACGACGTGCCCGACGACAGCTGATAAGCGCCGTCGGGCGCCAGCACCAGAATGTCGGCGCCCGGCGCCGCCACCGCGATGTAGCCGCCGCGGTTTGACATCGCAAACAGCTGGTCATCCGCATCGGTCGCCGTCACCGCAATCACATTTGGATCGGCCGCCGGATAGAGCGGCGGCGACTTCGGCCCGGCATTGCCGACCGCGGCGATCAGGATCGTACCCTTCTGATGCAGCGCTGCGAGCGCACGCGCGAGCAGCGGATCGGACGGGCCGGTGAAGCTGAGGTTGATGATGCGGGCACCCTGCCCGGCCGCCCAGTCGAGGCCCTTGAGAATGTTGAAGGTCGTGCCGTCCGCCCCGACCGTCGCGGCGCCGAAGGCGCGCACCGCCAGCAGATTGACCGACGGCGCGGCGCCGAGCAGCCGGCCGTGCGCAGCCACGATGCCGGCGACCGCCGTTCCATGCGCATGCGGCGGCTCGCCCGATCCGAGCGCGTCAAATTGCGCCGTGACCGCGCCATTGAGATCGGGGTGCTTCACATCGATCCCGGAATCGATGATGGCCACCAGCACTTTCTCGCCCTTGGCAAGCCCCTGCGCCTCGCGCAGCCGCAGCTTCGTCAAGGCGTATTGCGCGGGGTCACCAACCGCCGCCTTTGCATCCGATGCGCTCGGCGCCGCGGCCGTCTGCGCGGTCGCGTTCGTTTGATCATCCGCGAGCGCATACTGATAGTTCGGCTGCGACGTGCGAGCGCCGAGCGCGCGAATGGTGGCGGCGACCGACCGCCCGTTGGGAATGCGCAGCCGCAGGATGGTGGAATTGGTCAGCCGCAGCGCCAATCGATCCAGCAGCTCGAGGCGATTACGGCGCAAGAGCGCGTCAACTGTTTGCGACGTCGGATTGCCGCGAATTTCGACCAGCACTTCGTTCTGCGGGAAGCGGGTTTCGCCGACCGGCGGAATGCCGCTGCTGCCGATGCCGCTGCCACCTGTGCTGCTTGAGCTGCCGCCGGTGCCGCGACCGCCGCTGCCCGTGGTGATGGTCTGGCTGGTAATCTTTGAGTTCGTCACCGGTCCGCGCGTGACCGCCTGCTTGACCTTCTTGATCGTGCGCCGGCCCGTCTGATCCGAGGTCGTGCCCGTCGCAGTCGTTCCACCCATCGGAATGTTCGACAGATTCCCTGGCTGGGTGTGCATGGCGGGATCGCGCGGCCCGATCGGGCTGATCATGGGCATCGACGGACGAAAGTTCGGATATATCTGCGCGTGCGCCGGCAAAACGCCGAACGCAAACCAGGCGAGCGCACCCGCTGCCGACAACGTCCGATGCCGCTTCAACCGGTTCATTGCGATGTCTCCAGGCCGCACCCGGTTTATACACGGGTGCCCGGTTACTCGGGCGCGACAAATCCGACGATTTTGCTCGCCTGCATCGTTGCAACCACACTGGCAAGCTCATCCTTGCCGCCGGCGTTGACCCGCAGTCGATAGAGGCCGCCGGGCTTTGGCCCGTCGACGACACTCGCCTTGTTGGTCTCCAGGAACCGGGTGATGTCGGCGATGCTTGCGTCGGGGGCGAAACGCACCAGAACATGCGAAGCAGCGCCGCTCGCCGAAGTGGGTACGGCTGCCGTCACCGAGCCTCTCGACGCCGGCGCGGGTGCAGGCGCAGATACACGTGGCAAAGGCGTCACTTCCGGCACCGACGCAGTCTCGAAAGTGGCACGGCGCTGCCCCGCGCGCTCGCCGGTCAACATCGTCGCAATCACGCCAGCCTGCAGCACGATCACAAGCGCGGCGATCGCCGCCGACCACGCCACGGCTTGCGGCGTCAGCCCCGCGAACAGCCTGGCGATCCCGGCACCAAACGGCGTGCGCGGCGACCGCGCCGGACCCGCGTCGATTGCAGCAAGCAGCCTGTCGCGCGCGCGCGGCGATGGCGACCCGAGCGCCTCGTTGAGATGGATCGTTTCTGCCATCTCCTCGCGCACGATTGCAAAATGCCGGGCCAGTTCCTGATCGCTTGCCAACGCGGCTTCAACGCGCGCAGCATCGACCGGGCCGAGCGTACCGGCTGCGTGCCATGGCAGCAGCGTTTCAAGTTCCTGGCGCTCGTTGGGCGTCATAGCCAACCTCGCTCCACGCCGGCCTCCTTGAGAAGCTCGGCCAGTTTCTTGCGCGCATAGAACATGCGCGTCTTCACGGTGTTCTCGGGGATGGCGACGATCTCGGCGACTTCCTCGACCGACTTCTCGTGGTAGTACACAAGATCGATGATCTCCCGATGGTCGGGCGAGAGCTTGGCCAGACATCGGCGCAAGACTTCACCCGTATCCTTCTTCTGCAGCGCGATCTCCGGAGTATCAGCGTCATCCTCGATCGCCTCGGCCTGCTCCTCATCCAGCTCCGCTTCTTTTCTGCGACGCACCGACGATAGCGCCTTGAACCGTGCGATCGCCAGGATCCAGGTCGACACCGCGGAACGTCCCTCGAATCGGTTGGCTTGACGCCAAACGTCCAGGAACACCTCACTGATGAGATCCTGGGCCGATGCCTCGTTGCGGACCAGCCGCAGCACGAAGCGAAACACCTTGACGTGATGCCGGGCATACAATGCCTGCATCGCGAGCCGGTCCCCACCCGCGATCCGCCCGATCAGGATTTCGTCGCTCGCCTCGAGTGCGTTCAACGTGCGGCTCTCGTCCGGTAGTCGCCCAAACGCGCGACAAGGTTCATCCACCACCCAGTGTCCCGCTTCCGACGCTTGTATCCCTTTGCGGCGGGCACGTTTACAAGCGGTCGGAAGCAAAGGGACACTAGCAACTTTATGATTCTAGTGTGGCTTTGGATTTGACGTTCCCACGAAGGACTCGCCGCGATGCTGGTAGGAACGTCAAATCCGCCACACTAGGGCCGCTGGCGCCGCGATGGTTAATGGGATACGCGTGGGTAGCCGATCCCGCTGGTATTCGCCCCACCTTTGGCCGTCGCTTGCTCATCGCCCGCCAAAATCCTCCCTGCCATGCAAGCCCGCACGACGGTTCTGACCCAACATGTAGTCGATTTGCCGGTAATATTGGAAGGGAAACACAGTTCGCGCCGGCAGGCCGCGCAGACAATAAGGCCGACAAAAGCCCAACAAGGAACGCCCCATGATCGATCTCTACACGTGGACAACCCCCAATGGCCGCAAGGCCTCCATCATGCTCGAGGAGATCGGCCTGCCCTACACGGTCCACCCCATCGACATCGGCAAGGATGAGCAGTTCAAGCCGGCGTTCCTCAAGATCAGCCCCAACAATCGCATTCCGGCCATCGTCGATCGCGACACCGGCGTCAGTCTGATGGAATCCGGCGCACTGATGATCTACCTCGCCGACAAGACCGGCAAGCTGCTGCCGAAGGAGGGCGAGCCGCGCTATCGGGTGCTCGAGTGGCTGATGTGGCAGATGGGCGGCATCGGACCGATGCTGGGGCAGGTGCATCACTTCGTGAAATACAATCGAGGAAAGGCGCCGTACGCCGAGGACCGCTACCTCAAGGAGGCGCACCGCCTCTATGGCGTGCTCGACCGAAGGCTCGCCGGCCGCGAATTTGTCGCCGACGACTATTCAATCGCCGACATTGCGATCTGGCCCTGGATCTCGCGCTTCGAGTGGCAGACGATCGATCTCAATCAATACCCCAACGTGAAACGCTGGTATGTGACGATCGCCAACCGGCCGGCGGTGCGAAAAGGTTATTCCGTTCCCAAGGACATGGGACCGATACCGATGCCGCTGTAACGCCGGCGGTTCGCGTGCACGCGCAGGACCGGAGAGGTCAGCGGACCTCATCTCCAACAATTCAATGGCGAACGTGTTGCTAAGGACGTGCGATGGGTGAATTTGGAATTGGACAACCGGTGCCGCGCGAGGAGGACCCTTACCTCGTGCGCGGCGCCGGGCGCTACGTCGATGACGTGACGGCTCCCGGGCAGCTACGCGGCTATGTGCTCCGCTCACCGCACGCCCACGCGCGCATCCGCAGCATCAATGTCGAGGCCGCCAAGGCCATGCCCGGTGTCCACCTGGTCCTGACCGGCCGCGATCCCGCGATCCACGCGCTCGGCACGCAGCGCCCGCAGGTGCCGCGCAAGCGCCGCGACGGATCCCCTGCCGCACCTGCGCCGCAGCCCGCGCTCGCCGGCGACATCGTTCATTACGCGGGCGATCTCGTCGCGTTCGTCGCGGCGGACACGCTGCACCAGGCCAAGGACGCCGCCGAAGCCATTGAAATCGCGTATGAGCCGCTGCCCGTCGTCGCAAGCGTCGAGGACGCAGTGAAGCCCGGCGCCCCCGCGGCGCATGAGGCCTATCCAAACAATCAGAGCTATCTATTCGAGGTCGGCGACAAGGCCGCGGTCGAACGCGCGTTGTCCGGCGCCGCGCACGTGGTGAAGCATCGCATGGTGATCAACCGCATCACCACCAATGCGATGGAACCGCGCGGCTGCCTCGCCGAATACGACCAGCGTGACGATCGTTACACGCTGCGCTGCACCGTGCAGGGCCCGCACCTCATCCGCCGCGCACTCGCGAGCGAAGTGCTCAAAGTGCCGGAAACCCACGTGCGCATCCTTTCCGAGAATGTGGGCGGCGGGTTCGGCATGAAGGGCGCGCTCTACAATGAATACATTCTCTGCGTCGTCGCCTCGAAACTCACCGGTCAGCCGGTGAAATGGGTATCTGAGCGCAGCGAAGGGCTTTTGACCGACGAACAGGCACGCGACAACGTGACCGAGGCCGAGCTCGCGCTCGACAATGACGCACGAATCCTCGGCCTGCGCGTCAAGACCTTCGCAAACATCGGGGCCTACTATCACTCCGATCGCGCCGGCGGTCCGCCGACCGTCAACGTCGGCGTTCTGGCCGGCACCTACGTGATCCCGGCGGCGCACGTCGAAGTGACCGGCGTTTTGACCAACACCATGCTCACCGGTCCGTATCGCGGCGCCGGGCGGCCGGAGGCCGCCTATGTGATCGAGACCATGATCGATCTTGCCGCCCGCAAGCTTGGCCTCGCGCCGGCCGAATTGCGCCGGCGCAACACCATTCCGGCGACCGCCATGCCGTACAAGACCGCGTTGGTCTACACCTACGACTGCGGCGACTTCGGCAAGAATCTCGAGGACTGTCTGGTCAAGGCCGACTATGTCGGCTTTGAGAAGCGCTACCTGGATGCAAGCCGGCGCGGAAAACTGCGCGGCATCGGCATTTCCAACACGGTCGAGTCCTCGAATGCCGGACTGATCGAGCACGCCGAAATCCGCTTCAACCCGACCGGCAGTGTGACCATCGTGGTCGGTTCGCACGACCACGGCCAGGGACATCAGACCGCGTGGCGCCAGATCATCGCGACCAAGCTCGGCATCGCGCCCGATAAGGTCGGGTTCAAATGGGGTGACACCGATGCGCTGGTGATCGGCACCGGCACGTTCGGCTCGCGCTCGGCGGTGTCCTGCGGCACCGCGCTGGTCAACGCGGCGCAGAAGATCGTCGCCAAAGGCACCAAGATCGCCGCCCACCTGATGGAGGCGGCTGAGCACGACATCGTGTTCGAGGCCGGGAAATTCACGGTCGCCGGCACCGACAAGTCGGTCGGAATTCTCGAACTCGCGCGCGACGCCTTCGCCCCGGCCAAGATTCCCAAGGGCATGGAGCCCGGCCTGTTCGAATCCAGCACTTTCGACGGCGGCCAGCGCACCTTCCCAAACGGTTGTCACATCAGTGAAATCGAAATCGACGAGGCAACCGGCGAAATCGACCTGGTGCGCTACACGGCGGTTGACGACGTCGGCCATATGATCAACCCATTGTTGGTGGAAGGTCAGCTGCACGGCGGCATCGCCCAGGGAGTCGGCCAGGCCTTGTTTGAGAACATTGCTTATGACGCGTCGGGACAACTGCTGTCGGGCTCGTTCATGGACTATGCGATGCCGCGCGCCGACGATTTCTGCGACTTTGAGCTTGGCGAGAACGAAGTGCCGACCAAGACCAATCCGCTCGGCGTCAAGGGCGCGGGCGAATCCGGCACCGTCGGGGCATTGTCGTCGGTCATGAATGCGATCAATGATGCGATGGCGCGTATCGGGGCATCCTATGTGCAGATGCCGGCAACGCCGGAGAAGCTGTGGCATGCCATCGAGGAAGCAAAGCGCAACAACGGCAAGAAGGCCGTCTAGCCGTAAGGTTTAGAGGAAGGCCGATGTTGGCGATCGCGGCTCGCGCCGCACTGATCCTTTGCCTTGCCTGCGCCTGTCCAGCGCTGGCCCATGCAGCGCAATGCGGCCAGGCACCGGGCGGCTTCGACGCATGGCTCGCGAGCTTCAAGCAGGAGGCCGCGGCGCAGGGCATTTCCCAGCGCACGATCACGACGGCGCTCGCCGGCGTCACCTATGATCCTACCGTCGTCGCGCGCGACCGCAAGCAGGGCGTGTTCAACCAAAGCTTCGAGGAGTTCTCCGGCCGCATGGTGCCGCCGCGCCTCAACAAGGGCGCCAACATGGTGCGGCAATATGCCGGCACGCTCACGCGCATCGAGCAGCAATTCGGGGTGCCGGGCGCGGTCCTGATCGCGATCTGGGGACTGGAGACCGACTACGGCTCCAACGTCGGCAAGTTCTCGACCATCCGTGCGCTGGCGACGCTCGCCTATGATTGCCGGCGTAGCGAGATGTTTCAGGCCGAACTCATGGATGCGCTGCGCATCGTCGAGCGCGGCGACCTCACCCCGGCCGAGATGCACGGCGCCTGGGCCGGCGAGATCGGTCAGACCCAGTTCATGCCGTCGTCCTACATCAAGTTCGCGATCGACTACGACGGCAACGGGCGCCGCGATTTGATCCGCAGCGCCCCGGACGTGCTGGCGTCAACCGCCAACTATCTGCGCAGCTACGGCTGGCAACGCGGCCAGCCCTGGGGACCGGGCACCGCCAATTTCAACGTGCTGCTGCAATGGAACAAGAGCGAGGTCTATTCCAAGACCGTCGCCTATTTCGCGCAGCGCCTCGATCAGATGGTGCAGTAACCGCGAGGTCACCTGCTCCCCGCCGTGCCATAGCCAACGCTGTGCGCCCGGGTGAAGCGGGCGCCGGGCCGCCCTTCGTCCTGTTTCCCTTCCCTCAAAAT
The DNA here is from genome assembly GCA_035472475.1 of Xanthobacteraceae bacterium. GTDB lineage: Bacteria > Pseudomonadota > Alphaproteobacteria > Rhizobiales > Xanthobacteraceae > JAFAXD01. Next base: position 11,355 of record DATIPA010000200.1, read on the forward strand.
GAAGGAGTGGAGCGCCGACGCGGCGCCAAAGAAGATACCCGCGCTGATCAGGCGCGGAGGCGCGTCGGGACGGACGCGCCGCGCCCATCGGCGCTCCACAGCGGCGGTTCGGGATGGGACCGATTGGAAGGCGCCGGCTGGTCGGATTTGCCGATGCCGAGGCGTCTCCGCGGTCTTCCCTTTAGCGCCTCCGCGAACCCGGTGAGCGCCAGAACCGCGGATGCCGCTCTCCCCGCCGGCCTCGGGATCGCTTGCAGGCGCCCCTCGACGCAGCGGGAATGCAAAAACATTATACATCAAGTTTTGGAAATATATAACTTTAAATATCGGCGCGTCCGGAGCGCCAGCAGCGCGGATTTGCGCTGGACCGCCGGGCCCCTCTCAGCGGGCGGGCGTGTAGGCCTGCGCTGATCGCATTGCCACCGGCCGGCGGGAACGAGCCGCAACTTCAAAGTTGTTGCGAAACCAGGCGGCTTCCACCAGCAGGTTGGCGGCGACGCGTTCCGGGCGCGCCACCTGCATGTCTCCGGCGACGCTCTTGAGCGTGTGCAACAGCAGATTTTCCAGATGTTTCTCGAAGGTCGCGTAGCGGACCGGAAGATCGGCGCATGGGTCGGGCGCCGGCAGCGCGAGGCAGGCGATCAACGCGTGCCGGATGGCGCTGCGCTGAACGACGGAGCCATACTGGAACGCAAGATCGAACTGGCTCGCCGAAAAACAGTCGCCGAGCATCTGGCCGGAATGGGTGCAGCGGTCTTCCTGGCCGAGGAATGCCTCGACCAGCTCTGCGTCCGTCACCCGCGTACTCATCAACCTTGCCTCCGCGGCGCCCCCCGCGTGCGACAAGACAGTCAGCTCAGCCGGATTTCAGGCTAATGCCCCGGTTCCGAGCGGCCGCGCGCCTATGGCGTCGCGACCTTACGATTGTAGCACCGGTGCTATTTTGCTTCCGTGTAGCGCCATACCGCCCGCGCGCAGACGGTAAACTTCTTGTTGTTGTTGCGGATGAGGCACATTTGCGGCGCGGCGGAGCGGTCACACGCGCATTGCGGCCTTGTCCATCAGCGCGATCAGGCCGCGCAGCAGCTCGATCGGCCGCGGTGGACACCCGCGGATATGCAGGTCGACAGGAACAACTTTCTCAACCGCGCCGACGACCGCGTAGCTTCCTTCGAAGACCCCGCAGCCGGCCGCGCAGTCGCCAACCGCGACCACCCATTTTGGATCGGGCGTTGCCGCGTAGGTGCGCTCGAGCGCGACCTTCATGTTGTGGGTGACCGGCCCGGTGACGAGCAATACGTCGGCGTGGCGCGGTGAAGCCACGAACCGGATGCCGAAGCGCTCCACGTCGTAGACCGCGTTGTTGAGGGCGTGGATTTCGAGCTCGCAGCCGTTGCAGGAGCCGGCGTCGACCTCGCGAATGGCGATCGAACGGCCGAACAAGCGCCGCACCCGCTGCTCGAGGGCGCGTCCAACTTCCGCGAGCGCATCCTCGCTCGCCGCCGGCGCGCCGATGGTCGCCGAACGCGCAAATAGCGATTTGAGCAGCAGCGTGCGCATCAGACGTCGTGGCCCGCGTAGGAACAGTTGAACGACTTGTTGCAGAGCGGGAAGTCGGCCACGATATTGCCCTCAATGGCGGCTTCGAGCAGCGGCCATTGAAACCAGGATGCGTCGCGCACGTGACAGCGCGCGATCCGGCCCTCGGCGGAAAGCCGCAGCCAGACCAGCAGGTCGCCGCGAAACGCCTCCGTGACGGCAACGCCCTCGCTCGCAGCGCCGTGCGAAATGCCCACGTGGATCGGACCGTCGGGCAGCGCCCGAAGCCACTGGCGCAAAAGCCCTATACTGGCCTCGATCTCGTGCACGCGGATCCAGAGGCGCGCATCGACGTCGCCGGCCTCGAGCACCGGGACCCGGAACGTCATTTTGTCGTACGGCGGATAGGCGAGATCGCGGCGCGCGTCGAAGTCGCGACCGGAGGCGCGCCCGACGTGGCCGCCGGCTGCCCAGCGCGTCACCAATTCGCGCGATACGATGCCGGTGGTGCGCGTGCGATCGAGCAGCGACGGCGTGGCGTCGTAGAACCTGACGACTTCGCCAAAACGCGGCGCGAGGTCCTCAAGCAGAGCCAGCAAGGTTCGGGCACCGTCGGCGCCGATATCGTGGCGCACGCCGCCGGGAATGATGTCATCCATCATCAGGCGATGCCCGAACACCGCCTCGCTTGCCGCCAGCACGCGCTCGCGAAACACGCCACAATGGCTGTGCAGAAGCGCGAACGCGGCATCGCTGCAGATCGCGCCGATGTCGCCGAAGTGGTTGGCCATGCGCTCGAGCTCGGCCATGACGGCGCGGATCACCTGCGCGCGCGGCGGAGCCGGCGTTGATCGGGCGGCCTCGACGGCCCGCGCGAACGCAAAACTCAGCGCGACGGTCGAATCCCCGGAGGCGCGCGCGACGATGCGCGCGGCCTTGTCACAATCGACGTCGGTCAGCAGCCCATCGATGCCCTTGTGGGCGTAGCCGAGCCGGGCTTCCAGGCGCGCCACCGTCTCGCCGTTCGCGGTAAAGCGGAAATGACCGGGCTCGATGATGCCCGCGTGTACGGGGCCGACGGGGATTTGATGCAATCCCTCCCCGCGCACCGGCTGAAACGCGTAGTCGACGGGATCGCGCAGCGGCGCCGGCTCGGCGACGCCAAGCGGCGCGCGCAGCCCCCACGCGCCGTGATCAAGCCACGGGCGTGCATCGGGAGCGCCGACTGCGATGTAGCCATAGAGATCGGTGACCGCGCGTTCGAGCCGGATCGCCGGCGGGTGATATTGCCCAATGGACGGGAAGCGGCCGTTCTCGACCGCCAACGACACGATCGCGGGCAGCTCGGGCGCCGACCGCAGCGCCATGTGCACGGCGCCGCGATCGCCCCATAGTCCGAGCAGATCGCCCTCGCCTTTTCCGAGCGACGCGCCGACCGCCTCCCAGGTTGCGCGATCAACCTCGTAACGCGGCCAGGGCCGGTGGTTGGCGACGGGGGTCAGCGAGGCAAGCGAGATCGGCATTGCATCAACCAAGTAATGTCGCGACCGAGCGGAACCAGCGCACCAGCGGATCCGGCAGCCAGATGCCCATCAGGAACACCAGCGCAAGGTGGAGGAAGAGCGGACCGTAGGATGCCTTCACCGGTCCGGTCGGGCCTTTGGGGTCGCCGAACACGATGTCGTGCAGGCGCAGCAGCAGCGCCCCGAACGACACCAGAATGCCGACCATCAGCAATACCGCGAGCAGCGGCATGCGAGCGAAAGTCGACGACAGCAGCGTGAACTCGCTGGTGAAAACGGCGAACGGCGGCAGGCCGGCGATCGCGATCACCCCGAGCGCAAAACCGACCGCCAGCACCGGATGCGTCACCGACAGTCCGCCCATGTCGGCGATGCGCTGCGTGCCTTTCACCTGGGCGATGTGGCCGACCGCGAAGAAGATCGCCGACTTGGTGAGCGAGTGCGCGGTCATCTGCATCAGGCCGGCGAAGTTCGCCAGCGGTCCGCCGATGCCGAACGCGCAGGCGGCGAGCCCCATGTGCTCGATCGACGAATAGGCAAACAGCCGTTTGATGTCGCGCCGCCGGTACAGCATGAACGCCGCGAACAGCAGGCTGACGATCCCCAGCGTGATCATGATCGCGCCGACGTCGAGGGTCGCAGGATTCGCGGCGAGCACCATCTTGAAGCGCAGCAACGCGTAGAGCGCGACGTTGAGGAGCAGTCCCGACAGCACCGCGGAAATGGGGGTCGGACCCTCCGCGTGCGCATCGGGCAGCCAGGCGTGAAACGGGGCGAGCCCGATCTTGGTGCCGTAGCCGACCAGCAGAAACACGAACGCGAGCGAGAGCAGGCGCGCGTCGAAGCGCGGTGCTCCCTTCACCAGCAGGTCCCAGGCCATGGCCGGCAGGCCCTCGCCGAGCACTTCCTGCGCGGCGAGGTACACCAGGATGGTGCCGAAGAACGCGAGCGCGATCCCGACGCTTCCCAAGATGAAATACTTCCAGGCCGCCTCGATCGCTTCCGGGGTGCGATAGATGCCGACCATCATGACGGTGCACAGCGTCGCAACCTCGACCCCGACCCACATCAGGCCAATGTTGTTGGCAAGCAGCGCGACGTTCATCGCGCCGAGCAGCGCTTGGTACATGGCGTGATAGAACCGCAGAAACGCCGGCGTGAGCCGGCCAGTCTCGATCTCGTGGGCGATGTAGCTCGCGCTGAACACGCTGGTGGTGAACCCGACCAAGGTCGTCAGCGTGATCAGATAAATGTTGAAATCGTCGACGACGATCAGGTCGCTGCGGACGCGTTCCGAAAACAGCAGCGCGATGCCCGCCGCGAGTGACGCTCCCGAGGCGATCACGTTGAGCGCGGCGCCCAGGCGATAGTTACTCACCAGCGCGAGGACCGGGACCGCAACCGCAGGGATGATCAGGAGCGCGTCGACCGGAAGGATCATAAATGCTCCCGTCGTTCGCCGCGGAAGCGGTCGATGGCGCCCACATCGACGCTGTCGAAGCGCTCGCGAATTCGGAACACGAAGATGCCGAACACCACGAACCCGATCAGGATCGAGAACGCCACCGACACCTCCACCACAAGCGGCATGCCGCGCGAACCGGTCGCCGCCAGCACCAGCCCGTTCTCGAGCGACATGAAGCCCACGATCTGGCTCACCGCGTTGGTGCGGGTGATCATCATCAGCAGCCCGAGCAGGATCACCGCCAACGCAAAGGCCAGATCCTCGCGCGTTAGCACACTGCCTTCACCCGGCTGCAGCAACAGGATCGACAGCGCCACCAGCGCCAGGCCGGTCAGCATGATGGCTCCGGGGCCGATCACGGTTTCGACCTCGCGATGGATGTCGAGCCGGCGGACAATGCGCTCGAGCGCGAACGGAATGACTAGTCCCTTGACCACGAGCGCGATCGAAGCCGTCACCATCAGGTGCGGCGCGTTCTGCAGATAGGCCTGCCAGGCCACCGACAGCGCGAGCACGATCGCCTGCAGCGCGAACACCCTGATCACCGCGAGGATGCGAACCTGATACAGCAGCAGCAGGCTGAGCACCAGCATTCCGCCCGACAGCAGGTGCGCGACATCGAATCCGAGCGAGCCCATCAGAAGCCCCGCGATACGAACAGCAAGAAGACGGCGAGCGCGGCGGCCGCGAATGCGCTGCCGAGAAAGATCGGATAACGAAACACCCGCATCTTGGCGACGCTGGTCTCGCCGATCGGCAACAGCACGGCGAGCACCAGCATCTTGAACAGATAGGCCGCGAGCCCGAGTGCGAGCGCCGCGGGCGAGCGATCGATCGTCGCGATCCCAAACGGAAAGAACAGGCAGGCGATAAGCGAGAAATAAAGCACAAGCTTGAGAGCGGCCGCAGCCTCGATCATGGCGAGGTGCCGACCGGAATATTCCAGCACCATCGCCTCGTGCACCATGGTGAGTTCGAGATGCGTCGCCGGATTGTCGATCGGGATGCGGGCGTTCTCGGCGATGGCGACGCACGTCAAGGCGAGCAGCCCGAGGCCGAGCGAGACTCTTAAGCCCACGGGCGCGTGGGTGAACAGTTCCGCGATGGTCGACAGCTGGGTGGTGCCGGCAACGAGCGCGATCGTGAACACGATCAATATCATCGCGGGTTCGGCCAACGAGGCGATCAGCATCTCGCGCGACGATCCGATCCCGCCAAACGCGGTGCCGACGTCCATGCCGGCGAGCGCGAGCGAAAACCGCGCCGTGCCCATGAGCGCCACGATCACGATGAGGTCGGCGGACCAGGAAAACAGCAGGTTGGTGCAATAGGTCGGCACCAGCGCGGCCGCGACCCAAGTCACGGCAAACACCACGTAGGGTGTGATCCGGTAGATCCACGAAGCGTTAAAGGCGAGCACCATCTCCTTGTGCATCAGCTTCCAGATGTCGACGTAGGGCTGCAGCAGCGGCGGGCCGATCCGCATCAGCAGCCTCGCCTTGACCTTGCGCGAGATGCCGAGCAACAGCGGCGCGATCGCGACCACGATCGCCATCTGCAGGGCCTGCCCGGCGAGTTCGAGGATCAGCGCCATGCCGCGACCACCAGCAAGAGCAGGATCAACGCGCAGAACACCAGCGTCAGATAGCTGCGGATGGTGAGGAACTGCAGGCGATTGAGGACGTTTGCGGCCCGCCCGACCGCGCGCGCCAGCGGGCCATAAAGCGCGAACCAGGCCGGATCGAACACCCGCACCTGGAAATGTCCCGCGCGCATCGCGCCGGGCGGCGGCATATCAACGATTTCGCGCACACGAAACACCGAGGCACCGAAAACGCGACGGATCGGCATCGCGAAACTCGAGCTCGTGTACTGGGCGACGGGCGAGGCCCACGGAAAGCCGCAATCCCAGATCGCGCTGCGCCGGGTCGCTCGCGTGGCGAACCGATGGATTGTCATCGCGGTGAGCGTCGCGGAGCCGGCGAGGAACAGTAGGATCAACAGCCCGTTGTACGAGCTGCGGCTCTTGGCAATCGGAACGATCGACAGCCAAGGCAGGAACGTCTGCCCCGGCATCGCATCGCCGACCAGCATGCGCGCCACCGGCGCGAGCGCATCGACCACGAGACCGGGAAGAATTCCGGCGAGCACGCACAGCGCAACCAACACCAGCATCGCGCCGCGCTGCCAGTCGTCGACCTCGACGGCCGACTGTGCGGCGTCGGTTCGCGCGCGACCCAGGAACATGACTCCGAACGCCTTCACGAAACAGGCGGCGGCCAACGCGGCCGACAGCGCCAGCAACGCGCCGACCGCCGGGATAACCAGCTTGAGGCCCCATTGCGGCAGCTGCGGGCTCACCAGAATGGCCTGGAAAGTCAGCCACTCGGATACAAAGCCGTTGAGCGGCGGCAGCGCCGAGATCGCCATGCAGCCGATCAGGAACGCGAACGCGGTCTGCGGCATGCGATGGATCAGGCCGCCCAGCCGCTCCATGTCACGCTCGCCGGTCGCCACCAGAACCGACCCGGCGCCGAAGAACAGCAAGCTCTTGAATACCGAATGGTTGAACACGTGAAACAGCGCGGCGGTGAGCGCGAGCGCCGCCGCCCACCCGATGTTGTTGGCGCGAAACGCGAGCGCGAGGCCGAGCCCGATGTAGATGATGCCGATGTTCTCGACCGTGTGGTAGGCGAGCAGCCGCTTGATGTCGTGCTGCATCAGCGCGTAGAGCACGCCCAAGACGGCGGTGATTCCGCCGATGCCGGCGACGATCAGCCCCGCATAGGGCGTCGGCTCGCCGATCAGGTCGAAGACGATGCGAATGAAGCCGTAGACCCCGACCTTGGTCATCACGCCGCTCAGCAGCGCCGACACGTGACTCGGCGCGGCCGGATGCGCGAGCGGCAACCAGACATGCAGCGGCACGATGCCGGCCTTCGAGCCAGCGCCGACGAGGGTCAAGGCGCCGGCGATCAGCGCGAGCGCTTGCGTGAGCGGCGCGGCCCGCATCGCCGCGAAGGAGTACTCCCCGGCGGTTCCTGCCAGCACGCCAAAAGCGAGCAACAGGCATAGTGTGCCGAAGCTCGCCATCACGAGGTAGATGTAGCCGGCGCGCACGTTGGCGGGGATGCGGTGGTGCGCCACCACCATGCCCCACGATGCAAGCGACATGAATTCCCAGGACAGCAGGAACACGAATGCGTCGTCGGCCAGAACGACGAGATTCATGGCGCCGAGGAACACCGGATAATATGGCAGCACCCGCAGCGGCGAGTTCTCGTGTTGTCCATAACCGAGCGCGTAGAGACTGGCGGTCGCGCCGCCGAGGTTGACGACAATCAGGAAGAACGCCGCAAGTGCGTCGGTCCGGAAATGCGCGCCGATCCACGGAAGCCCGAGCGGCAGCGTTGCGCTCGACACCGGTGCGTTCGTGACAAGGAACGTCAGCGCCAGCACCAGCGCGACAAGCGCGATCGCGAGCGAAGCCCCGTAGACCAGGGCGGTGGCCGCGCGCGAGCGCCCGAATGCAAGCCCCAGAATTCCAACGGCGAACAGCGCCGCCACGCACCAGAGTCCAGCAAGCGCTGGCATCAGCGACCTCTGCAACACTAGGGCGGCGGATTCGATGCGGCGGCGTCGAATCGAAAACAACCCTAGAATCATAACTTTACTAGCGTTTGTTCGATTCCGAAGTTCGCAACGAACCTCGGAGGAGAAACGCCAGCCCGAATGGAAGCGGCGGCAGGATTACAGGGGATCGGAGGTCAGGACCAGACCACGCCCCAAACGAAAAACCACGCGCCTCACTTGGCGCGTGGTCTAACGCGATTCAGACCAGGAACGGTACTGTTATCTCGTAAGCACGATGAAGTCGGTTCCCGAGCCGGTCTCTGGTCCCAGGCCTTGATCGGAAATGATCAGCGATGCGCCGGGCGTGAGTAACTCGGAGATGCGCGTCAGGGTTTCCTGCGGGATCTCGATGCGATCGAGCGCATCCGACGCACTCGGACTGGCGGGGGCGGTTTGGACGACCTCCACCGGGGCGCTGTGCCGGCCCCTGTTGTTGGTCCTGCTGCGGGAGCGGTCAACCACAACCCGTCGCTCAGACGACGGCACGGTCACCGCCAGCCAACGCATCGCGGCGCCGTCATTGATCAGTTCCACCGCGGTGAAGACGTGGTTACCGAGCGGCTGATCGGGATTGGCGATCGTCACCGGAACGCTGAACACGGGATCGAAGCCCTTGCGCACGAACAGCTTGCGCTCCTTGCGGCTCACGAACACCGAGATCGGGCCGGGCTTCAATGGCTTCTCCGCGACAGCCGCCGGACGAGCGACGGTCGGGAACGGCGCCATGATGACCGGCATGTCAGCCGGCTTGGCCTCCGCCGGGGCGGCCGCCGGGGCCGGCGCGGCTTGCGCGGCCGGCTTGGCGGTGTCGGTTGCCGGCGGCGTGTCAAACGTGAGCGCCGGCACATCCAGAACCCGCTCGGTTCCCGAGCCGGATTGCGACAGCGGGTTCTCGCTGGCGGCAAGGCGCGTACCGGTCAGCGGCGGCACGACATCGGTGGGCGTGAGGGTCGCGACCGGCTCAGGCTTGATCGGCGTGAACAGACGCGGATGCGAGAACTCCGTCGGCGCCAGCATGTTCGATGCGATCAGGACACGAACGCCGACCTTGGTCGTCTTGAACAAAGTAACAGCGAACCCGCCCGGCATCCGAATGCATCCGTGCGACGCCGCGTGGCCGGGCAACACGCCCTCGTGCATTGCAACACCCGACCAGGTGATGCGCTGCATGAACGGCATCGGGGCGCCGCTGTAGATGTTCGACCGATGGAAGCGCTCCTTCTGGATCACGCTGAAAATACCCATGGGCGTCGGGTGCCCCGGCATCCCCGTGGACACCGGAGCCTCCATGATCGGTTTGTCCTGGTCGTAGACCGTGAGACGCTGCTTCGCGATCGAAATGGCGATGGTCAGCGGCCCCTTCGGCGGCGGCGGCGGGGGCGTGTGCGCGTCGGCCTTGGCGGCTTTCTTTTCCGGGTTCGAACTATGCGAGGAACTGCGCCTGACCGCTCGTTGATGCCGGCCCGAATAGCCCGGGTAATACGCCGGCGACCGCGAGTAGCCCCCGTAGTAACCGCCATAGCCGCCGTAGCCGCCGAGGTATTGCGCGTTCGCCGACTCGGCGGTGCCGAATACGGTCGCAAGCAGGATCGCGACGGTGCTCGCACGCAGCGAACGCCGTACGCTTTGCCCGCACGCGCGGGCAATCATCGTTTGTGAAAGCACAATCTACCCCAGGCTCAGTCCCGCCATGGCACAGCCGCGTGAGCCGCGGCGGCGGCGCCATTAACCTGTTTGTCAGCCCAAAGAGTAAGTGATTCAGCCAGGCGCCTCTATTGAACCTCGGTTTAGGTTACTCGCCGCCCAGGTATCGTATGGCCCTAAAGACACTGCGGTTTTGCGGTGCACCCACGGTGTCCGGCTACGACATTTAGACCGCTCGCGGCCGCACCTGATCGTTCGCTATAGTTCCCTAAAGTCTCCCGCACAGCACAACAGGAAGCCCCATGGCCAGGCGCATTATCGATCTTTCCGTCGCCCTCGAGACCGGCATCAAATCCGACCCGCCGGTCATGCTCCCCAAAATTAGCTATTTCGACCACCAAGCCGGCTTCGCCACGATGGGGCCGATGTTCCCGGGCTTGAAGATCGAGCAGATGATCGGCGGCGAGGCCGGTGCGGTTGAAACCGTGGCGATCTCGACCCACAACGGCACGCACCTCGATGCGCCCTATCACTTCTCCTCCACCATGGACCACGCGCTCCCCGGCGGCCCACGCGCATCAAAGACGATCGACGAGATCGACCTCAACTGGTGCTTCCAGCCGGGCGTGAAGCTCGACTTTCGCCGCTTCGAGAGCGGATATCTGGTGCGATCCGCCGACGTCGAGGCGGAGCTCAAGCGCATCGGCCACACCCTCAAGCCGCTCGAGATTGTGCTGGTGAACACCGGTGCGGCGCAGCGCTACGGCCACGACGATTACATCGACACCGGCTGCGGCATGGGCCGCGAGGCGACCATGTATCTGCTCGAGCGCGGGGTGCGCGTCACCGGCATCGATGCCTGGACCTGGGATGTGCCATTCAGCTTCACGCGCAAGCGCTTCGCCGAGACCGGCGACGGGTCGATCATCTGGGAAGGTCACAAGGCCGGCCGCGAGATCGGCTATTGCCACATGGAGAAGCTGGCCAACCTCGAACTGCTGCCGCCGGACGGTTTCACGGTCGCGTGCTTTCCGACCAAGATCCGCAAGGCGTCCGCGGGCTGGACTCGCGCGGTTGCGATCTTCGAGGACTAGGCGATCTTGAGCGTGTCGACCCGTACGTCGAGACGCCGCATCTTGCGATCTGCGATATGCGGTCGGGTCGCTTCCAGGAATTTTGCCAGATAGTCGGTCTTGCGGTGGGCGTCGAGCGCGGCCTCGTCGCGATAGCGTTCGTAGAACAGCCACTGCTGCGGGTCGGCCGGATCCTGCGTGATGTCGAACTGCAGGCAGCCGGGTTCACGCTCGAGACAGCGCCGCGCGTGCTGCTCGGCCAGCGCAGCAAAATCCTTGCCAGCACTCGCCGGCACTTTGAGTTCGACAACGATTGCGATCATGGGTGAACCTCACTGGCTGCGCGCGCCGCGCGTTCAAGGCTTTCTTTGTGCGGCGACGTTGACGGTCCAGTACTTGTGCGCGGCAGTAAAATCGGCGCCGTAGCCCAGGCCTTCACGCGCGTGTGCGAACGCGTTGTAAACCACCGAGCACATCGGCGCCATGATGCCGAGCTCGCCCGCGAGATCGGACGCGATCTTCACATCCTTGGCCAGCAGGCCGACCGTGAACCCGGCCGCGTATTTGCCGGTGAGCACCTGGGTCTTGAACGCGCCTTCGGAGGTGAAACTGCGCCCGGTCGAGACATTGAGAATGTCGATGATCAGGTTGGGATCGAGGCCGAACTTGATCCCCATGGCGAGAGCTTCGGAGACCGCGCGGAAGTTGGCGGCGGCGATGAAATTGTTGAGCGCCTTCATGGTGTCGCCGGACCCGGACGCGCCGGTGCGAAAGAGCTTCGCCCCCATGGTCTGCAGCACCGGCCAGGCGCGCTCGATCGCGGCGGCATCGTCGCCGCCGACCATCAGGGTCAGGCTGCCGGCTTGCGCGCCGGGAACCCCGCCCGAGACCGGTGAATCGACCAGCGCGACGCCGGCCTTGGCGAGCGTGTCGGACAATTGCTTGGTCCCGACCGGCTCCGAGGAACTCATGTCGATGACGATCGTGCCGGGCTTGAGCGCGCCGGCGCTGAACATGCCCTGCACGACGTCGCGCACGATCGGTCCCGTCGGCAGCATGGTGACGATGACGTTGGACGCCTTGGCCAGCGCCGCAGCGCTGTCGGCCGCCGCCGCGTTGGGCTCTTCGGCCACGAACTTGCCGACGCGGGCCTTGTCGAGATCGAACACCGCGAGCTTGTGACCGGCCTTGAGAATATTGTGTCCGGCCTTGAGCAGGTTTTTGGCCATCGGCCAGCCCATGTTGCCGATGCCGACGAAACCGACCTGATAGTCGCTCATGCCCCGCGTCCTCCCGAACCTAGTGCCGCCGATTTGAAGTTCCTACAGCATTTGCGGCAAGCTCGTGTAGGAACTTCAAATCGAAAGGCGGCACGAGAATCATATATTCGCTAGTGCCCCTTTGCTTCCGAAGTTCGCCTCAGCAATTGCCGCAACGTATCGCGAACTTCGGAAGCGGGGCACTAGGGCAAACGATTGACCGCTTACCGCACAATAGCCCGCTCGGATCGGATGTCGAGAATGTGCGCTAGTGTCCCGATTCCGAAGTTCGCAATCGGACTTGCGGCATAGGCATGCCAACTTCGGGTTCGGGGCACGATCCGCCTTTGCATGGCACGCCCGCGAGCCTATGTTCTGATGAGGAGCGCATCATGACCAAGCGCAAGCTGCAAACGCGCAAGTTGCGCGCCGTGACCGACACCGAGATCGATGCGGCCGTGGCCGAGGTGCTCGCCGCGACGGTCCCCGCGCCTGCGCTCTCCTTGCACGAGCTCTTCGATCAGCAGACGCGTGCAATCCTGGACAGCTCCGACCTCGACGACGAGCAGAAGCAAACCATTCTGGTGGCGATGCGCTGCCCGTGCTGCGGTGGCGGCAGCGGAACCTTCAGCTTCAAGCTCAAGCCGAAGGGTTAGTGCGGCCGATGCGTCTCAGACGCCGCGGTTTCCTGTCCGGCAGCGCAGCCGTCGCGCTGAGCGCCGGCGTCGCCCGCTCCCAATCGCGCCGGCTGTTCGACGGTCATTTTTCATATCATCGATCCCCGCTTCCCGATTGTCGCGAACCAGGGCTACACCCCGCCGGACTTTCCGCTCGATGCTTACCTCGCGGAGGCGCGGCCGCTCGGCGTGGTGGCTGGCGCGCTGGTCTCGGGGTCATACCAGGCCTACGATCAAACCTACCTGATGGACGCCCTGCCGCTTCTCGGGACCGGCTATGCGGGCGTCACGCAAATTCCAAACGATTATCCCGACGCGGAAATTTCAAAGCTGGCTGCCATTGGCGTGCGCGGCGTGCGCTTCAATATGTTCCGGGGCCAGATTGCGAGCGTGGATGACGTCGCGGCGCTGGCGCTGCGCTGCCATTCCGTTGCCGGCTGGCACGCGGAGCTCTACGTCGATGCGGCCGCGCTCAAGCCGCATGTTGCGGCCTTGTCGAAGTTGCCGCAGCTTACAATCGACCATCTCGGAATGACCGAGGCCGGCGTTCCGGTGCTGCTCGATCTCGTCGATGCCGGCTGCAAGGTGAAGGCAACCGGCTTCGGACGCGTGAAACTCGATGTACCCAAAACGCTGGAGCAGGTTGCAAGCCGAAGTGCCAGCGCACTGGTGTTCGGCACTGATATACCCTCCACGCGCGCCGAGCGCCCGTTCATGTCCTCCGATGTCGATCTGGTGGAAAATGTGCTGGGGCCGGACTTGGCCAAGAAGGCATTTTGGGACAATGGACTCGCGCTCTACCGGGTCAAGCAGACAGCGGGCTGATCGCTGCTACGCACCCGCGGCGCGCGTCGATTCCCTTTCCGCGCGGCGCGCGCGCCGCAGCCGCTCGGTCGCGGCTACATTCACCGCAAGGGTCTGCGGGTCGATGATCACCGCGTAAAGCTTCGCAGCCGCTTCGACCGACACATAGCCTTGCCGCACGTCGCTGACGACCGTCTCGATCGCGCGCTCGAGCGGATCGCCGTAGCCCCCGCCCCCGCCCGAGCGCAGCCGCAACGCGTCGCCGGGCTTGAGGTGGGTGATCAGCGTCTTGGCATTGGGCTGATCGGTCTTCCATCGGCCGTCGATGCGGAAATGCACCTGGTTGCCGGTGGCATCGAGGCCGCCGCCGAGGCCCCAGGGATGGCAGTGGGCGCGATCGGTCTGCGTGTTGACGGTGAGATGCGAGCGCGCCCGGATTACAGTCTCGATGCCGAGCCCGCCGCGGTAGCGCCCGGCGCCGCACGAATCCTGGATGAGCGTGCAGCGCTCGATCACGATCGGCATCTTCGCTTCGGCCTGCTCGTTCGGACTGTTGTGGGTATCGCCGTCGTTGGCGCAGACGGTCGCCGACACCCCGTCCTCGGTGAGCTTTGCGCCCCAGCCGCCACCGAGCGGGCCCAGTCCGCCGATGAAGAACTCGCGCGTTTTCGGATTGATGCCGTGGATGGTTGACGTCACCAGATCGGCGTGATGCCCCGCGATCACGCGATCCGGAATCGCCGGCGCCAGCGCCTTGTAGACGGTGTCGACCAGCGTCATTGGATAGGTCATCCACCAGCGCATCGGCGCCGGGCGCACCGCGCTGACGATCGTTCCCTTCGGCACGATCACCTTCAAGCTACGAAACGCACCGTCGTTGATCGGATAGTCGGTCGGCGAGGTGATGCACTTGTAGGCCATCTGCGCGCAGCCGATCGAGGTTGACGGTCCCGAGTTGTAGAAGCCGCGCACCTGGCGGGAGATGTCGGTGAGGTCGATCGTCATCTCGTCGCCCTTGACGATCACCCGCACCCGGATCGGCACGCGCTTGCCGATATCGATGCCGTCGTCATCCATGAACGACTCGGCCTCGTAGGTTCCGTCCGGAATCGTGCGCGTGCGCGCTCGCGCCGCAGCTTCGGCCTGGTCCATGATGGCGCGGATCGCGTCGAGCACCGGCTTGCGGCCGTAGCGGTCGAGGAGCTGCAAAAACCGCCGCTCGCCGGTCTTCACCGCCGTGACCTGCGCGCGCAGGTCGCCCATCGCGCGGCTCGGCAGCCGCACGTTCATGCGGATGATGTCGACCAGCGTATCGTTGACCACGCCGCGATCGTGATACTTCACGATCGGGATCTGCAGCCCTTCCGAGAAGATATCCGTGGTCATGCCGCCGAGCGTGCCGCCGACGTCGATCCAGTGCGCCATGCAGCAGGCAAAGCCTGAGAGCTCGCCGCCGTGGAAGACCGGCAGCGCGAAGGTGAAATGATTGAGATGGCTGCCGGTCGTGTAGGCGTCGTTGGTGACGTAGATGTCGCCGCGCGCAATCCCCCCGCGGCCGAAATGCGCGATCATCGCCTTCACGGTGTTCGACATGCCGCGGATGAAGCTCGGCAGCCCGATGCCGATCGAAACGGTGTCGCCCTCGGCCGTGAACAACCCGGTGGTAAAGTCGAGCGCCTCGTAGATAATCATGTTGTAGGCGGTGCGCATGAGGTTGGTCTTCATTTCCTCGGTCACCGCGATTACGCCGTTGCGTACGATCTCGGTCAGGACCGGATCGATCCGGCGCGTCTTGGCCGCGCTCCCGCGCGTGCGCGACGTCTTCGTCCCGGTCTTTCTATTGCCGATCTTTCGAGCCATCAG
>DATIPA010000201.1:0-8250 GCA_035472475.1 Xanthobacteraceae bacterium
GCTTCGCGGCTTCCGGAATGACTACCGCGAGGTTTTTGCACGAGCAAATCTATGGTTCAATCGAATCGGGAACCGCTGTAGAACCCCGCATGACATCCCACGACAAGATTCTCATTGTCGACTTCGGCTCGCAGGTGACGCAGCTGATTGCGCGGCGCGTGCGCGAGGAGGGGGTTTATTCCGAGATTGTGCCCTACCAGAAGGCGCAGGAGGCGTTCGACATCATGCGCCCCAAGGCGGTGATTCTCTCGGGCGGCCCGGCCTCGGTGCACGCGCCCGGCGCGCCGCTCCCGCCGCCGGCGCTCTACCAGGCCGGCGTCCCGGTGCTCGGCATCTGCTACGGCGAGCAGGCGATGGCGCAGCAGCTCGGCGGCAAGGTCGAAGGCGGCCACCACCGCGAGTTCGGCCGCGCCGAAGTCGAGGTGACGCAGGAGTCGCCGCTGCTCGAAGGCGTTTGGCGCAAGGGCGAGAAATATCCGGTGTGGATGAGCCAC
Source organism: Xanthobacteraceae bacterium (assembly GCA_035472475.1). GTDB lineage: Bacteria > Pseudomonadota > Alphaproteobacteria > Rhizobiales > Xanthobacteraceae > JAFAXD01. Next base: position 495 of record DATIPA010000201.1, read on the forward strand.
GGCGATCGGGTCACCACGCTGCCCCCGGGCTTCCGCGTGCTCGCGACCTCGCCGAACGCGCCGATCGCCGCGATTGCCGACGAGGCGCGCAAGTTCTACGCGACCCAGTTTCATCTCGAGGTCGTGCATACGCCGCAGGGCGCAGCACTTTTGCGCAACTTCGTGCGCAGAATAGCGGGCGCTGCCGGCGACTGGACGATGCGCGCCTTCAAGGACGAGGCAATCGAGAAAATCCGCAAGCAGGTCGGCAAGGGGCGGGTGATCTGCGGCCTCTCGGGAGGCGTCGATTCCGCGGTCACAGCCGTGCTGATCCACGAGGCGATCGGGGATCAGCTCACCTGCGTGTTCGTCGACCACGGTCTGCTGCGGCTGGCCGAAGCCGAGAAGGTCGTCGCGCTGTTCCGCGGCGCTTACAACATCCCGCTGGTGCACGTCGACGCTTCAGAACTGTTCCTCAGCGCGCTTGCCGGCGTCGCCGACCCGGAGGAGAAGCGCAAGACCATCGGCAAGCTCTTCATCGACGTATTCGAGCGCGAGGCCAAGACAATCGGCGGCGCAGAATTTCTGGCGCAGGGCACGCTCTATCCCGACGTGATCGAGAGCGTGTCGTTCACCGGCGGGCCGTCGGTGACCATCAAGTCGCACCACAACGTCGGCGGACTGCCCGAGCGCATGAACATGCGCCTGGTCGAGCCGCTGCGCGAATTGTTCAAGGACGAGGTGCGCGCGCTCGGCCGCGAACTCGGCTTGCCGGACGCGTTCGTCGGCCGCCATCCGTTTCCGGGACCGGGGCTCGCGATCCGCTGTCCGGGCGAGATCACACAAGACAAGCTGCAGATTTTGCGGCTGGCGGATGAAATCTTCATCGAGGAGATCCGCCGCGCAGGCCTTTACGACACGATCTGGCAGGCGTTCGCGGTGATCTTGCCGGTGAAAACCGTCGGCGTCATGGGCGACGGGCGCACCTATGATTACGTGGTCGGCCTGCGCGCCGTGACCTCGACCGACGGCATGACCGCCGACTTCTATCCATTCGACGGCGTGTTCCTGGGCACGGTTGCGACGCGCATCATCAACGAGGTGACCGGCGTCAATCGCGTGGTTTACGACGTGACCTCCAAGCCGCCGGGTACGATCGAGTGGGAGTAGCGGTCATATCGGAACCTGGTGGCATCACGAATTCGGTCTTGTCAGGTTCGGATAGCTGGTATCGAATGACATCGCACTCTCGGAGATACCGCCGGACGCGGCGCGCACAGAAGGGTTCAACCCGCGAGGACCATTTCATGAAAATCGAGATCGAATACTGCGGTCAGTGAGGCTATGAACCGCGCGCCCGTGAGGTGCGGGAACAAATCCTTAAGCTGCGACCCTCGGCACAAACAAGCCTTCAGCGGTCAAGTGGCGGCGTCTTCGAAATTCGGGTCGACGGCCGACTTGCGTTCTCAAAGAAGGCGACTGGTCGTTTTCCAACGAGCGAAGAGATCGCCGACTGCCTCAAATGAGGACCATAACGAATGGAGGCGGGAACCTGTGGTGCCCGCCTCCATCATAGTCTTGGTTCGGAACCGGCCACGCACGTGGTGACGAGTTGGAAAACTCAATCACGCACGCGCGCGTCGCAGCCGGTTACTTAGTAGCTGACGTCCCAATTGTTCTGGAAGTTCTCAGCCGCGTTGGTGCCGGCGGCCGCGCCGCGGGCCCCGTTGTCCTCCAGAAGCATCACCGCACCGCGGTGCTCCTGGTAATGGCGACCCGCCTTGTGAACGGTGGCCGCGGAGGCGACCGAGGCGGATGCGAGAATCAGAGCGGCTGCCAAAATGCCGGAGATCTTGCTGGTCATGACGTTCATCCTTTGCTGCGTTACTCTTTGTTGCCGGGGTTGATATGGCGCGCCGCCGGAAAAAGAAAAGCTCCGCCGCTTGAATGGACCGTTCGGCATTGGCCAACAATCACAGAAATGTTTGATGATGATCGCGCGCGAACCCGAAAACGCCGGTGTTGTTGTGTCTTTTTGTTGTTCTGATGCGACCGGATGTGATTGCGATCACACGCGCGCGTGCTTGAGATCACGCGCGCGCGAGCGCGGCGAACGCACCGGCAACGCAATCGTGATCGCGAGCTGCGACGATGCAACGCGCGGGGCACGGTGCGAGAGGATGGCGCGCGACACGCCGTCTCGACAAAATTCTGTCGAACTGCATTGCGGCTTGCGTCGGGGCCGCGGGGAGCATCAATGGAGGGGCGAATAACGGCGTCGAGCACGAATGGACTCCCAAACCCTCGCGGCGTATGACGCAGCGGCCAAAGCCTTCGCGGCGGAATGGCACGAGCAGCCCGCACCGGGCGATCTGCATGCGCTCGTCAAACGCTTCTTCAAGCCGGGCCGCACCGCCGATATCGGCGCGGGTAGCGGCCGCGAGGTGGCATGGCTTGCGGCCAATGGTTTTCAGGTCGTCGGCTATGAACCATCGCAAGCGCTGCTCGATGAGACGCGGGCTCGCTACCCGGGCCTGACGTTTGACCGTGCCGCCTTGCCGGAACTTGCAGGGATTGCCGATGGTGCGTTCGACAACGTGCTGTGCGAGACGGTTGTGATGCACCTCGCGCGCGATCAGATCGCAGCGTCCGTGCGCCGACTGATCGCAATCTTGCGGCCGCGCGGAATTCTTTACGTGAGCTGGCGTGTCACGGAAAAAACAGACTATCGCGACGCGCACGGTCGACTCTATACCGCGTTTGATGCAGATCTCGTGCGGGACGCGTTGTGCGGCGCAAAGCTGCTGCTCGACGAAGCGGCCGTGAGCGCGTCATCCGGCAAGAGAATTCATCGCATCGTCGCCCGCAAGGACGAAGGCACGCAACGCTAACGGAGATCCGAGATGGAAATCAGCCTGGCCGGTCGATCGGCCGTCGTCACTGGCGGCAGCAAGGGCATCGGGCTTGGCGTTGCCACGCGCTTCGCTAAATCGGGAGCCGACGTTGCGATCGTGGCGCGTGAACGCGGTGCGCTCGACAGCGCCGCCAAGACCATCGGCGCGGCCGGTCCCGGGCGCGTTGTTGCAGTCGCGGCCGACGTTGCCAACGCGGCCGACGTCAAGCGCGCCTACGATGAAGTCATGCGCGCGTTCGGAAAGGTCGACATCGTCGTGAACAACGCCGGTACCTCGCGCGCCGGCCCGTTCGAGGATTTGACCGACGAGGTCATGCAGCAGGATCTTGATCAGAAATTCTTCGCCGCGCTCCGGCTCACCCGTCTGGTCTGGCCGCAGATGAAGAAGCGGCGGTGGGGGCGCGTGATCAACGTGCTCGCCATCGGCGCCAAGGCGCCGCGCGGCGGCAGCGCGCCGACGACGATCTCGCGTGCAGCCGGGATGGCGCTGACCAAGGTTTTGGCCGGCGAGGGCGCGCCGCACAATATCCTGGTGAACGCGTTGCTGGTCGGAATCATCGAGGCGGATCAGCACGTGCAGCGCGCGAAACGACTAGGCGTCGCGCTTACCGAGTATATGGAGGGCTTTGCCAAGGAAACTCCGATCGGCCGCGCCGGCAAACCGGAGGAATTCGCCAATCTCGCCTGCCTGCTCGCCTCCGACGCCGGTTCCTACATCACCGGCACGGCGATCAATGTCGACGGCGGCCGCTCGCCAGTTGTCTAGGGCGCGCACTGTTGCGGCTCACGATCGGTGAGGAGATGGAAAAGCAGCCGATCACGCTCTAGCGAAGCCGATCACTCACCCGGCGAGGCGCGCGGGCCGTTCAGCCCGCGCTGATCCATCATCAACAGTGCGGTTGCCCCGGCCCGCCGCATGCGGGCTTGCCCGCGGGCTTGGCCGCAGCAGCAGGGCGCGGTGGCGGTGGCGCAGCTGGACGGGGCGGCGGCGGGGCCGCAGCGGCCCTGGGCGGCGGTGGAGGCGCAGGCCGCGCGGCTGCCGGCGGCGGCGGGGCCGGTCGCACGACAGGGGGCGGCGGGGCCGGTGGACGCGGCGCGATGTTCGCCAGCGGTGCCGGGGTCGGCGGCGTTGCGTGTTGCGGAGCCGGCGGTGCCGCATGCTGCGGCATGGGGGCCGGGGGGGCCGTGTGGGTTGGCGGCGGCGTGGTCGGTGCCGCTAGCGCGGACGGGTGCGGCGCGGTCGGCGGCGTCGTTGCCGATGGCGCGTGACCGGTTACTCCCGGCCCGATTGCGGCAGGCCCACCGGTCCCGGGCGGCGGGCCGTGTGGCTGCGTCGATCCGGGTCCTGGAAGAGCGGCGGTTGGAGATGGACCGCCAGCGGGTGGGCCACCGTGCTGCGGCGTGTGGCTGGCCGGCAGGTTGGCACTCGGCGGTGCTCCGGGCACCGGAGGCTGACCGGCGGAACCCGGGACCGGCAGGGCGTGCGCTTGACCGGCCGGCAGGGCGGCGGTTGTGGCCGCTCCTCCGGGCGCGGGTGTCGGACCATGCGCGGGCGCTTGACCGGCAGGCAGGGCCGCGGACGGCGACGTCCCGGGTGCGGGCGTCTGGCCGCGGGCCGGCGCCTGACCGCTGGGCAGCGCGGCAGTCGATGCTGCGCCGGGTTGGCCCGCGGCCGGACCGTGAGCTGGCGCCGGTCCAGCCGGCGAGGCAGCTGCTGGCGCGGTGCCGGTCGGCTGACCCGAAGCCGGAGGAGTTTGTCCGCCGGGCAGGGCTGCGGTCGCGGCGGCCCCCGGGGCCGGCGACAGCGGCTGACCCTTGAATCCCGGCAGCGGCTGACCGAGCGGCGCACGCGCCGGCTGGCCGGCGGCTATCGCACCGGGAGCCCCGGAAGCACCGGGAGTTGCGCCGGGCGCGCCCGGGGTGCCGGGAGTCCCAGGCGTCCCCGCGCCATGGAACGCGGCGGCGCGGGCCGCAACCGATGGCGGAAGTGAGGGGCCGACCGAGGCGGGCGTCGCCGTGGCGCCGGGCGCGGTGCCGCCGGCGGATGTCGGCGCGGCGGCCGCGGTCGCGATCGGCTGGGTCGTGGTCTGACCGGCCGGATTGCGGATGGTGACGTTGTTGGTCGTGTTGTTGACGATCACCGTGTTGTGGACGTTGTTGTAGATGATGTTGTTTGGCGGCGGCGGCGCGATATAGGCCGGCGTCACCACGTAGGCCGGAATCGGCTGATACACCGGGATCGGCAGGACGAGCGCAAAGATCGGCGGCGGCGGCGGCGGAAGCGCTACCCAAAAGGCGGCCCGCGGCGCCAGGAAGATGATCGGCGGCGGCGGCGGCGGCGCGAACGCAAATACCGGATCGCCAAAGTAGAGCACCGGCCGATCCACGAAGACGATTTCATCCGGCGGCGGCGGGGGCACATCGTAGGCGATCGCGGCGAATGTCGGCGGCGGCGCCAGCGCAGCCTGAAATTCGGCCAGACGGCGTTCGGCGTCCGGCACGTGCGGGCCACGCGGATAGCGACGCAGATAGGACCAATAGGCGGGCGGCGTATCGGTGAGCCGCGTTCGCCGCCACGTCAACGCTTCGCGGCGTGCGGCGATGATGGCGCGCACGCGGGGAGACATCGGATCGTCCGGATAGGCGGCGACGAAATCCGTGTAACCCTGCAGCGTGTCGCCCTCGAGCGCGGCCGCATAGGCATCCTGCGGGCCGATTTCGCGCATCGGTCGCGCGCGTACCTCGGCGGCCTGCTGCACAGACACCGGCGGCGGCGGGGCGTTGGCGGCGCGCTCGAAAAATTCGAACGAGGATTTGATATTGGCTGATTGCCAGGGAATCTCGGCGCCCTTCGTGGTCTCGTTGACCCGCAGGCGCACGCGATTGAATATGTCGACAGGCTGCAGACCGCCGTCGCGAATCATCTCGGCGAGAGCCTGCGCGTAGGCGCCATAGGGGCCGTCGCCGTCGGGCGCCACGGTGCCGGGCGCTGCGTTGAACGCAATCAGCGCTCCGGGTTCGGCGTCCACCAAAGCGAGGCCGCCTGCGAGCGGCGGGCCAGATTTGGCGAACGGATTGGCCCGGCCTCCATCGAGTACAACGATGTCGGCCTTGAGATTCATGCCCGCGAGCGGACGCGTGTAATCGGACATGCGCACCGCCTCGACCGGGACGTCGGCGGCGCGCGCGAGTTTTGCGTCGATCGGAACGAAGTAGTTCTCGCCTTCGTACTGCACACCGTAGCCGCTCAGATAGATGAACGCCGCGGTGTCGGGGCCGGACGCCTGCGCTTTGTCGAGAAAGTCGCGCAGCGCACGACGCATCGATTCCTGATCGAGGTCGCGCGCGCCCACAACGTCGAAGCCCGCGGCTTGCAGCGTCTGGGCAATCAGGCCGGCGTCGTTGGCCGCCGTTTTAAGGGGAGCTGTCTGGTATCCCGAATTGCCGACCACGAGCGCGATGCGCTTTTGCCCTCCGCCGGCGGGAGGGGGACCAGCCTGCGGACCCGGCACCGGTGCCGGCACTGCACTGGGCGCCGGGGCAGCAGCATTCTGCGCGGAGGGAGTGCCGTTTTGCGCGGAGGGAGTGCTGTTCTGTGCCGCGACCAGGCCGCCAATCGCGAGCGCGCCAAGCGTGACGATCAGTCCGAGAGTTCTTGTCATTGTGATGCCCCGGGAACGGAAACCGCTGCATGCCAGTACAGGGCAGCGGCACTGAATGTTCTCTGAATGGACGGCGTCAACAATGCGGCGACTTGGCGGCATTAATCATGCGGCGGTGGGAAATTCATATTTCGTTACAAAAGTTTTTTGGTGAGTGCGGAACCCTTTACCCTTTGTTGCGTTGCATGCGTCGGACGGGGGTCTCCCTCGTGTAGTATTCGGTCTTGCGGGGCACGAGACCCGCTTAGGTATGTCCTTCCGCAGTTGCGTCCCAGGGTTCGCGGCCGCGGTGGAACCGCGTCCGCTGCGGCGGCTCACACCGACGCTCGCAATCAGGATGATCCATGCCGTCCTCTGGCCAGGCCGCTGATACGCCAACGCACACCAACGATCTACCTGCGCACACCGAGGATGCAGGCCTGCCGCTCGCCCCAGCCAACGGCAAATCTGCGTTCGAACTCAAGGACCTGCTGCACGCGCTGCAGGCGGTGCGGACCGGCGATTTCTCGGTTCGGCTGCCCGGCGACCACCTCGGTATCGAAGGCAAGATCGCGGACACCTTCAACGAAATCGTGGGCGCCAACGAGCGCATGGCAAAGCAGCTCGAACGCGTCGGCCAAGTGGTCGGCCGTGAGGGCAAGACGCGCCAGCGCGTGCGATTCGGCCTCGCCGGCGGCGCCTGGGGCGAAATGGAGACGTCGATCAATTCGCTGATCGACGATCTCTTGTGGCCAACCCGCGAGGTCACCCGCGTCATTGGCGCGGTCGCGGAAGGCGACCTGCTCGAAACCGTTCGTCTCGACGTCGAAGGCCGCCCGCTCAAGGGCGAGTTTCTGCAGTCGGCGATGATCGTCAACACGATGATCAAGCAGCTCGGCGTATTCACGTCGGAAGTGACGCGCGTCGCGCGCGAAGTCGGCACCGAAGGCAAGCTCGGCGGCCAGGCGCAGGTCCCGGAAGTGACCGGCGTCTGGAAGGATCTGACCGAGAGCGTCAACTCGATGGCGAACAATCTGACTGCGCAGGTCCGCAACATCGCCGACGTCACGATCGCGGTCGCCAACGGCGATTTGTCCAAGAAGATCACCGTCGACGTGCGCGGCGAGATCCTGCAGCTCAAGGAAGCCATCAACACGATGGTGGACCAGCTGCGCTCGTTTGCCTCGGAAGTGACGCGCGTCGCGCGCGAGGTCGGCACCGA
>DATIPA010000202.1:0-61496 GCA_035472475.1 Xanthobacteraceae bacterium
CTAGCTTCAAGTAGTGCCGACTTAATAGTGTGTGTGGTGCGCCGGCTGCGCTAACATGAAGATAGTCGACCCTGGAACTGTCGGGAGCGGTTCGATCCACGGGTTGGCCACGCAGCCGCCGCGCGACGTATTTTCCACGCACTGGTGATAAGAACTGTAAGCGCAAACTGGCGCGCCAGATTCGTTTCCTGTTCCGTCCGAACACCACGGTTGCGGGATGTAGGCTTGGCTGGGCGCTGCGCTCGAAAGCAAGGCAACGAGGGCGATAGCGACCGACCCGCCAATGAGCCTGATACGCATTTGCCTCTCCTTCCAATCAAACCTCAAACCCGGGGCGAGGTTGGCAGGTCAGCATCGAGGCGGCAGTGACGGCCATCACTGCAGCGCATCTGGCGTAAGCCATGGATTAACTTGAAGAATGTTGCCGCTGGGATGTTGGGCCGTCGCCGGCCTCACGGCATCTTGACCGGTAGGCAGCCTAACCGATTACCGCCATAACCGTTGCCATTGGCTGCCCCGGTATGATGGCGGGGTGGGTCCGCGGGCCTCGCCGCAACGCGCCGAGACCTGCCCTATCAGTCCGGGTGCTCAGCTGATTGCAGCAAAGTGAAGAATTCTGCCGTGCCGGCCGTGACCAGGCACGCGCGTAGCGAACACCGACGCGAAATGCACTTACCGGCGGCGTCACTAACTGTCTGTTTCTTTTTCCGCCTCTTCGAAATCCGGCAGATTGCTGAAGGGCGTTACACTGGTAAGAATTTTATTCACTAGGTCTGCCGCATTTATGAAGGCGCGCTTGACCTTGTGACCATGAACATGCACTCCGGTCGGAACGATGTGAGCATCCTTGAACTCTTGCTCGGGATAATAGATCTCTATCGGCTTGCCGCCTACCTGCTTGCCATCCACCATGCGGACAATGGCGCGGATATTGTTGTAATACGTCGCATTGGAGATCACCATGAAACCGTCCGTCAACGCTGGAGGCGGCGAGAACTTGGATGGATCACTAATCGCGAGCCACGTTACGTTGTTGGGCGGATTGGGATAAATCGGGGATAGGTTGTTGTATATGTATCTCGACGGGTCATTGGTGTCGTCGAACAGAACCGTTACTGTTTTTCCGGCTTTCAGCAGCTTGTCCAGGTGATGTCTGGCAACCTGTTCCGCGTCTTTAGTAAATCCCGTCATGTTACTTTGGCGATTGTGCGGGACTTCACCGCCCAGCGTTTGAATGATTGGAATTGTTGTTGTCTTGTCCTGAAGCAATGCCGCGGCCATCGAGCCGCACGCGACGAGCACAGCCCGGAGATTATTGTTGATCGCCGCCTGCGCGTCTTGAAACGCTTGTTGCGCCCAGCCTTGCAGGTTTGAGTTGGTGTCGCTGGCGGAATAAACTTTGTAATCAATGTTCTGCCCGGGCCCAGTTGTTTTCCACCCCTTGCTCGCGAGCTCGGCTTCAAACGCTTGGATACTCGGCGTGCTTTGGTCAGTAGGTGTAACTACGCGCACTGTCGGCAGCGTTGGTATTGTTTTCGGCGTTGCCGCCTTCGGCTTCGCGGCTTTCGACCTTGCCTTTGCTGCTTTTGACTTCGCCTTCGCTGCTTTCGACTTCGTCGCCTTTGCCATTACTAACGCCCCCGTTTGCGATGGTCCCGTGTACTCACTAAAGGGCCATTACCTTATCAGCCATTGCATGGAATAGCCAAGGCGGCCACTTGCGTTGCGCACGCGGCGCGGGTCGGATTGATTTGGACGATCTGGCGCTAAAATGAAACGCAGGAACAGGGCAGGGGTCAACCCCAAAATGCCTTCACCCGATCTGCCTCGCGGACGGCGCGATCGTGGCCCGCGTGCAGCGCCGGTTCGATCTCAGCCGCGGACAGAAGGTGCACTTTGCCGGGGTCGGCGGCGATCAGGAGTGTCCTGGTTCCCGCAGCTTCGACATAGTTGAGCTCCTGCGCAATATCGTTCGGAATGCCTGAGAACCGCATGCTTTTGTCGGTGAGCGCGACCACCAAGGCGCGCTTGGCGCCGGCGACGAGATCGACGTGGGTGCTGGTCGAGCACATGGCGCCGTCCATGCACAGCCGGTCGCCGATCCAGGTCGGCCCGAACACGCCCGGCAACGACACGCTCGCGCAGACCGCGTGCGAGATCGGAACGCTGCTCGATTGCGAGAGGACGATGCGTTCGCCGGTGTAGCAATCCGTCGTCGTTGCGTGGAACCGCGGACTCGGCCAGACGCTACCGAGACTGAGGACGTCAACCATCAGCTGAAGATTGCGAACCGGCGGATTGCGGGCCGCCATGGCGCCGCGGCCGATCGATTGGATCGCGGCGGCGCTGGCATCGTGGGCAGCTTCGGCAACCTCGCGCGCGCGGACCTGACTGGGATTCGACGCGCGCGTCGGTATCAAATCCGCCAGCAGCTTTGGCACCAATCCAAAAAAATCGATGTCGTCGCGCAAGAATCCGAGACGCTCGACCGCGACCGCACTCCCGACCATCGCGCCGGCCGAGGTGCCGACGATGACGTCGGCGAGATCATAGGAAACGCCCGCGGCGTGGAGCCCGTGCGCGAACCCGAGCAGCCACGCGATGAAGTACTCGCCGCCGCCGCCGAGCACGAGCGCGCGGTCCTTGCCCTGTCCAAGCGACGGAGGCGCGGGAATCGGTGTGGCCGCATGAACACCTCTGGCAAGGTCCGGCTGCTCGCCGCGCAGGCCCGTTTGGGCGGCCGCGCGGCCGGCCGCGACGAAAGCGGCCGCAGTTCCGACCAGCATCTCCCGCCGGTGAAGGGCGAATTTATGCGCTGCGTCTTTGTCGGATCTCTTCACGGGCATGTCTCTTTCAATTGCTTTGGGCCCACTGCAACCCGGCACGTGGTAAATGCTCCCACTGGTTGGCTCTGTTCAAGGTACGCGATGGTCCTGCCAATTCGCGAACGGCTTGCGATGTTCATGCCGCCGGCATGGTTCTATCGGCGGCGCATTGCTGAGGAAACTCGCTCGGGCGAACCCGAGCTCGCCATGCTGGCAAAGCTCGTACCCCACGGCGGCACCGCGATTGACGTTGGCGCCAACCAGGGATTGTTCTCCTACGCACTCTCGGACATCGCGGATCGCGTCGTCGCTTTCGAGCCGAACCCCGACTACGCCGCTTTCGCGCGCTGGATGCTGCGAGGCCGCGCCGAGGTGCACCAGCTGGCTCTCGCCGACGCGTCCGGGCGCGGGACCCTCTACGTGCCGCTGTCGGACGACGGAATGGTGCTGCACTTCGCCGGCAATCTGCAGCGGACGCACTCCCAGTTTCGCAACATGCAGACCCATGACGTCGACATCCGCACGCTCGACGAATTTGGTCTCGTGGGCGTGCGCTTCATCAAGGCCGACGTCGAGGGCAGCGAGCGCGCGGTGCTCGACGGGGCACGGGCAACGATCGCCCGCGACCGCCCGGTCATCCTGCTCGAGCTCCTGTCGGGCACGCACGCCGATCCCGCCGCCTCCACCGCGGCCATATGCGAGTGCCTCGGCTACGATGCCTTCATCGTGCAGCGCGGCGAGATGATCGCGGCGTTGCCTGCGATCGCCGTGCTGGGCAAGAATACGAGCTGGGGCACCGACATCGAGTCGCGGAACGTCCTGTTTGTGCCGCGATGACCCGCGGCGGCAAGCAGTGCCCTGAAGGTGGAGGATGACGGCCAGCTCATCCCCTCGAGGCGAGCTGCGACCCGCGTTATGGGTCGGCGCAGCTAGTGCCCGTTTGTTTCCGAAGTTCGTGTCAGGACTTGCCGCCATGTATCACGAACTTCGGAAACCGGGCACTAGTTATTCGGACAACGACGTGTTGCGCGCCGTTGTGGTCGTGGCCGGACTCTGCTGGTCGGCCGCGTTTATCGTCATCGGGCTTGGCTATGACCTGCAGATCTACGGCGACGGCGCGATTTTCTCCTACGCGGTTGCGGTCCAGGACGCCTGGGCGATCCATTGGCACAACATCTCGGGCCGCCTGTTTGTCTATCTCATCTGTTTCGTGCCAGCCGAGATCGTTGTGGAGACCACGAGAAGCCCGCACAGCGGGATCGTCGTTTATGGATTGTTGCTTTTTGGAGCGCCGCTGGCGGGCCTCGCCGCCACCTGGGCGGCCGACCGCTCGAAGGGGCATGTCATTTTTGTTTATGCGTGTCTCTCGACCGCGTGTCTCGCCCCGCTGGTGTTCGGCTTTCCGACCGAAGTGTGGATTGCGCATGCCTTGTTCTGGCCGGCGCTTGCGATCTGCCATTACGCCAGAGCGGGAATTGGCGGTTTTGGACTCGTCCTCGCCGCCCTCCTCGCCCTCGTCTTCACCCATGAAGGCGCGCTGATACTGGCGGGTGTTATCGTCGCCACCCTTCTGCTGCGCGGCGCGCGCAGCGCGGCGTTCCGCCGGGGCGCAAGTGCCTCGCTGATCGTTATTCCGATCTGGATCTTCGTGAAGGTGGCGTTGCCGCCAGACAACTACTACGCGCCCGTCTTCGCCAGCGCCGCGCTGCATTTCTTCGACGTCACCATATTCGAGAACGCGTTGCTGTTATTGCTGCTTGCAACGCTCGCAGGTTACTGGATTGCGCTGACCGTGTTTCGGCGGCTTTCGCCCGCCAAGGCTCCCATCTACGCCACCCTGATCGTGACCCTGGCCTTGGTGGTTTACTGGCTGTGGGTCGATCGGGCGCTGCACGCAAATAACCGTTACTACATGCGCACAGCGCTCCTGATCGTCACGCCGGTGCTGGGCGTGCTGGCGGCGGCACAAGCGCTCGCGGCGGATGATCGACCGGATTGCTCGGCAGTTCCCTGGCTGGCGCAGCTCGCCAAGTCTTGCGTGGACGGTGTCTCCGCCAGGGCGATCTGCGGCGCCTTCCTCCTGGTGATGCTGGTGCACGTGGTGGAGACCACGAAATTTGTGACGGCATGGACCGATTACAAGGCCGCGGTGCGAGCGCTTGCCGGGGGCGCAGCATCCGATTTCAAGCTTGGCAATTCAAGTTTCATATCGTCGACCAGACTCAGCGCCGACCTCAACCGGCTGTCGTGGAATTCGACGACACCTTTCCTGTCGGTGCTGCTGGCGGACAGATTCGCGCCGGCGCGGCTGGTGGTTGATCCCGCCGCGAACTATTTCTGGCTGTCCTGCGACGTCGCCACGGCGAACCTAGCGGCCGATCGCGCGGTTCCGGTGGAAGCCCGCGGGCTCGTGCGTATTCACGCCTGCGAGCATCGATAGCGAATGGCGTGATCGACGCGGACACACGCTATCGCCAGCCGCGGCGTTGACGCTTAAAGCGCCCGAGCCGGCGTCGCAAAAAAATCCACGTGACCAATGCGGACGGACGAACATCCGGCGATGACGGCGTCGCGGCGGCGCGCCAGCCATCCCACCATGTCGGCGTGCGACGGGCCGGCGCTTCCGCAGGCGGCGCTCGCCCAATTCGCGAAGATCTTCATTTGCAGCTCGCGATCGTCCGGCCCGAGGACCCAGTCGGACGCGCCGCGCACAACGCAATAGTCCACCGATTGAAGTTGCGCGATTGCAGCGTCGGCAGCCGCGGGCCCGAGCGCCGGCCCAAATCCCTTGTCGGTCGTTTGATGTCGATTGACCGCGGCGACGATCGCCGCATCAAGCGGATCCGCGGGGCTGATGGCGGCGCGTCCGTCGTAACTCAGCGTTGCATAGATCGGGATCGACCGCCGCCCAATCTCGCCGACAAGTCCTGCGAGCCAGGTTTCCGAGACGAGATCGAGCAGCGCAAACGCCGTCACAAGATCAATTGGCCCATTGAGCGCATCTTCGAGGCCGCAATTGAGGTCGAGCGCGCGTGCCTCGATCGTAAACGCGCTGGAACGCGTCAGCTTGCGGGCGTGAGTGAGCAGCTCGGGATCGTTGTCGACTAGGCGCCAGACCTGACGCACCGGAAGCCGTGGCGCGAGCGCGCGAAGGGTCGCACCGATCCCGGCGGCGAGATCGACGATCCGCATTGCGAGACAGCCTTCGGCGGACGCAACAACCGCGTCAAGGATCGCCGGATTGCGCGCGCGCGCGTCGTAAGGCTCACGCAGCGCAAGCCAATCGGCCGAAAAGCCGGTCATGTGCGGCGAAAACCCCGAATGATTGCCAAGCTCAATTATTTTAAACCCCACGACCGGCCAAGAATTTCTTACCAACCTGCCCGCATTGTATTGAAGCCGCTTCCCGGGTTTCTGGAAATGGAAAATATCCGGCGGCGCGGAAGAATCGGGCTCCCACCGTACCAATTCCGCGGAGCCGTTGGGGGCAAACAGGGCGCGGTCTCGCACCCGGTCTCGGGGTTGGCTGAACAACCTCACAGGGTCAACAGCAAGACCGTGAACAGCGCGATCAAAACCGCGACGACGATGCGCGTGTCATCGGGGCGACGCATGACGCCCTCGTCAGCTTTTGTCGTGCAACCCTTTCCGGTCCCGCCCTGTTCCACCCGCGCGGCATCTTGGCGCGCGGCGAAAGCAATGCTCCTGCGGATCAACCCGGCATGGGAAAGCCGTAGAGCTCGCACGGGTTGTCCACCAGAATGCGACGGCGCGCCGCCGCGTCCGGGATCCAGTCGGCGATCAGATCGACGAGATCGCCGTCATTCGGCATCAGCCGATCGTTCAGGTTGACGTGCGGCCAATCCGAGCCCCACACCAGCCGTTGCGGCGCATGCGCGACCAGCGCGCGCGCCAGCGGCGCGACGTTGGCATAAGGGTATTCCTGCCGCGAGCAGCGCATCGGTCCCGACAACTTGAGCCACACGCGGCCGCTGTCGAGCATGCGCAGCACCGTCTTGAACGCCGGCTGGTCGGTGCCGCCCTCCGCCGGCACGCTGGCGAAGTGATCGAGCACGACCCGGTTCGGGAGCGCCAGCAGGCGGTCGGCATTGTCGATAATGTCGGTCTGCTGCGGATAGAACTGCACGTGCCAGCCGTGCTCCGCCGCGCGCGCCGCGACGGCTTCCGAGAGCGTCGGCACCTGGCGCATGCCGCGCGCCGAACTGATGAACCGCAACCCGCGCACCCCAAGCCTGGTCAGCCGCGCGAATTCGGCATCGGTGGTGTCATCCGGCATCAGGGCGACGCCGCGGTAACGTTGCGGGAAGCGCTTGAGCGCATCTTCGAGCACGGCGTAGTTGCGGCCGTAGGCGCCGCCGCTAACCACCACGGCGCGCGACAAGCCGAGCCGTTCCTGCAGCGCAATGTTGGTCTCGGCCAGTTGATCGCGTGACTCGTAGGGACTGAGCGGATCGACCGGAAATTTTTCGGCCGGACCGAACAGGTGAATGTGGCAGTCGCAGGCGCCCGGCGGCAGCGCGAGTTTGGGCGTTTTCGGATTTGGATCGGGAGGATTGGCGAGTTCGCGCATGCTTCACTCGGGCTTGATGTTGGCGGCCTGGATGACGTCGCGCCATTGCGGGATCTCGCGCGCGATCTGGGCACGGAACTGCTCGGGCGTGCTGCCGACGGCGTCAATCCCGTCGCGCTTGAAGCGCTCAAGAAGGTCATTCGCAGTGACGGCCTTGGCGACCGATTGCGCGAGCTTCTCGATAATTGCGGCCGGGGTCCGGGCGGGCGCCATTAGGCCGATCCACAGCACGCCCTCGTAGCCGGGCACGCCCATCTCCGCGACGGTCGGCACGTTCGGCAGCAATGGCGAGCGCGCGCGGCCCCCATAGGCGAGCACGCGCAGCTTGCCGGCTTCGACGTATTGCATCGAGGTCGCGTAGGTATCGAGCTTAAGCTGCACCACGCCGGCGAGCAGATCGGTCATCGCCGGCGCGGCGCCGCGATACGGCACATGCGCGACGTTGAGCTTGAGGCTCTTGAGCAGCAGTTCCATGGTGATGTGCGGCAGCGTGCCGATGCCGGCCGACGAATAGTTGAGCTTGCCGGGATTGGCCTTTGCGTAGTTGACGAAGCCGGCAAAATCCTCGAACGGCGCCGCGGGATAGCTGACAAGCACTTCCGGAACCGCCGCCATGATCGCGATCGGCGCGAGGTCGTTTTCGGTGTCGTAGGGAAGCTTGCCCTGCAGCGCCGCGTTGATGGTGTGATTGGGCGTCGTGATCAACAGCGTGTAGCCGTCAGGCGCAGATTTTGCGACGGCGTCGGTCGCAATGATGCCGCCCGCACCGGCCTTGGCCTCGATCACGAATGCGCGCCCGAGATCGGACGCCATGCGGTCGGTCACCAGCCGGGTGACGAGATCGACCGCGCCGCCCGGTGGAAACGGCGTCACCACATGGATCGGGCGTTCGGGATATTGCGCGAAAGACGGCGCGGCGGGCGCCGCGCTCAGCAACGCAATGAGCACAGCCGGTAGCGCGACCCACCGGTTTCTTACGCTCCCGCGCATCGGGCGCAGTATTAGGACTTTTTCGGCGGCCGCTTGGCAAATGCCGCGTCGACTTCATCCTCCTTGATGCGAGCCGACGGATCTCCGCGCTCGTTGAGATTCTGCTCTTCGGTGCCGTCACCCATCATTCCGGGATGGCTAATTCGCGGCTTTTTATCGGTGCGGGCCTGAGGTGGTTTCTTGGTCATACGAAATACTCCGGCAGCGTGGCACATCCACGTCTGAAGGCTACCCAGACGTTCGGGCTCACCGCAAGGGCACTGGGATCTGGATGAAAATACCACTGGGACGGCCGCGCGCCGATCACGTCATCGAATACACGCGCTGGTCAGAACTTCCCGTTGATACCAAGCCCTCTGGCGCCGAGCCCGAGCGTCGTGTCGGGCGTAACCGGAATCCCACGCCGCGGCGTGTTCTGGACCTGATCTGTTTTCTTCGCGTCGTTCGACTTTGATGCGTCGGCGGGGTTGACTTCGGCGCGCGGTGCCGGCGCCGTGCACGGCTTCATGATCGTCGGCTGACACCCCGGCTGCGCGCGAGCGTCCGCGAGGGCGGCGAGCAGCGCCGCGGCGGACGCCACCGCGATAGCGAGGTGAGCCTTCACCAGATCAGCTGCGCGGCTTGCGGGGCGCCGCGGCCGGTTGCAGCGTTGCATTCACCGGGTTGGGTTCGACCGTGGTCGTCTCGGAGGAGTACCAGTTCTCCTTCTTGACCGACACTTTGATCGGGATCGTCAGCGTCGTGTAGCCCGCAAGCCCGTAGGTCACGTTGTAGTCGCCGCTCTTGTCCGGCGCCGGCAGCGTGCACGGTGTGCGGCAGCTGCCTCCGCTCGAAAGGCTCGCGTTGGCACCCGGCGGATTCGACTCGATCGACACTTTCGGCGGATCGCCGCCGAGCCCCGGAATCTGGGAGCACCCCGCAACGACCACACCAGACACCATCAACAGAACTAGCTTGCGCACAGAAATCCCCCGCTCATCTCTTCGCTGGGGCAAGAGTAGGAAGAAATCCCCCCATCCGCAACCAGCTTCCGCCACCTTCCCGGTCAACAAGGCGACAGGGCGGCAAACTCATGCAAGCAACACGAAAAGCCAAAAATGCCGTTAACGGGGTCGCGTTCCGTCCGTTGCAGGACGCCGACCTCCCCGTGCTCACCGCATGGCTGGCCGAGCCGCATGTCCGCCGTTTCTACCAGAAACAGCCGGTCACGCTCGCGGACGTGGCGCGCGAATACGGCCCCGCTATCCGCGGCGAGGAGCCCTCGCGCAGCCATCTGGCGATCCGCAACGGGGCGCCGTTCGCATATCTACAATGTTACCGCAACGTCGATTACCCCGAATGGTGTGCGATCATCGGTGTGCGCGACGGCATCAGCGTCGACCTGTTCATCGGCGATCCGGCCTGCCTGCGGCGCGGCCTTGGGCAAGCGGCGCTCGGCGCCTATTTGCGGCAGGTTGCCTTTCCGGCCTATCCCGGCGAAACGCGCGCCTATATCGGCCACGAGCTTATCAACACGGCGGCGCTTAAGTGCTCGCAGGCGGTCGGGTTCAGGCCGTTGCGCCGGTTTCTGGAAGACGGGCTCGAGATGATGCTGCTTACATTTGACAAGCCGCCGGCGCCCTAGACTGGACTGCCCCGCATATGCCAGCGTCCCCAACGAACGCGCCCACCGCAAGGATCGACCATGTGCCGAAGCATCAAGACGCTGCACAACTTTGAACCGCCGGCGACGCACGAGGAAATCCATGCCTCCGCGCTGCAGTTCGTGCGCAAGCTGAGCGGGTTCGCGCGGCCGTCGAAGGCCAACGAAGCGGCGTTCAACCGCGCGGTCGATCAGGTCGCAGAGGCCGCGCACCAGCTGCTGCATTCCCTGGTGACCAATGCGCCGCCGCGCGATCGCGCCACCGAAACCGCCAAAGCGAAAGCGCGCGCAGCCGAGCGGTTCCGGTCCGGCGCGAGCGCGTAAGCTATTCGGCTGGTTCGTGCTCCGGCGTTGCCGCCGCGCGGCGCGTTGCCGAACGGCCCTGCAGCCAGCGGTTGACCCGCTCGAGATAGAGAAACACGACCGGCGTCGTGTAAAGGGTGAGCGCCTGGCTCAGGATCAATCCACCCACCATCGCATAGCCGAGCGGCTGGCGCAGCTCCGAGCCGGTGCCCGAGCCGAGCATCAGCGGCAGCCCGGCGAGCAGCGCCGCCATCGTGGTCATCATGATCGGCCGGAACCGCAGCAAGCAGGCCTCGCGAATGGCATCGAACGCGGTGAGGCCGCGCTCGCGCTGCCCTTCGATCGCAAAATCGACCATCATGATCCCGTTCTTCTTGACGATGCCGATCAGCAGGATGATGCCGATCAGCGCGATCACCGAGAAATCGAATCCGAACAGCATCAGCATCAGCAGCGCGCCAACGCCGGCGGACGGCAGCGTCGACAGGATGGTGAGCGGGTGGATGTAGCTCTCGTAGAGCATCCCGAGGATCAGGTAGATCACGACGATCGCGGCGGCGACCAGCAGCGGCTCGCTCGCCAGCGAGGTCTGGAACGCCTGGGCGTTGCCCTGGAAGCTGCCGGCGAGCGAGGCCGGCACGCCAAGTTCGGATTCCGCCTGCTGAATCGCCTGCACGGCGTCGCCGAGCGCGACACCCGGTGCAAGGTTGAAGCTCAGCGTCACCGCCGGAAACTGTCCCTGATGATTAATCGACAGGAACGTCGTTGGGTTGGTGGTCCAGCGCGCGACCGAGCTTAGGCGAACCTGCTGGTTGGTCGCCGGCGAATTGACAAAGATGCGGTCAAGCGCGTCGGGCGCGGTCTGCAGCTCGGGCAGCACCTCCAGGATCACGTGGTAGCTGTTGACCTGCGTGAAATATTGCGCGACCTGCCGTTGGCCGAACGCGTCGTAGAGCGTGTCATCGATCAGCTGCGGCTGAATGCCGAAGCGCGCGGCGGCGTCGCGGTCGATCGTCAGCGTCAGGGTGTCGCCGCCGGTCTGCTGATCGGTCGCAACGTCGGCCAGCTGCGGCAGCGATTTCAGCTTGGCGTAGATCTTGGGCGCCCACTGATTGAGCTCGTTCAGATCCGGGTCTTGCAGCGTGTACTGGTAGAGCGTCCGGGTCGGGCGCCCGCCGATATTGATGTCCTGCGCGGGCTGCAGGAACAGCGCCGCCCCCTGCACTTTCGCGAGCTGCGGCCGCAGCCGGTCGATGATCTGCATCGCGCTGGCGCTGCGCTGATCGCGCGGCTTGAGGGTGATGAAGAAGCGACCGTTGTTCTGGGTCTGCTGACCGGTCGCGCCGGCGTTCATGCCGACCGTCGCCACGTCCGGATCGGCGGCGACCACCGCCGACAGCGCCAGCTGGTAGCGCTTCATCTCGGCGAACGACACGTCCTGCGCGGCTTCCGAGGTGCCGAGGATGAGGCCCGTATCCTGCTGCGGGAAGAATCCCTTCGGGATGATGACGAACAGATAGCCGGAGAGCGCGACAGTAAAGATAAAGACGAAAAGCATGACCAACCGATGCCGTAGCGCGACGTCGAGCGTGCGTCGGTAGCCCGCCAGCAGCAGATCGAACACGCGCTCGGACGCCGCATAGAGCCGGCCGTGGCGCACTTCGCTATGCGGGCGCAGGAAGCGTGCGCTCATCACCGGCGTCAGGGTCAGCGCCACGAACGCCGATACCACGATGGTCATCGTCACCGTGACGGCGAACTCGCGAAACACGCGCCCGACGATGCCGCCCATCAGCAGCAACGGGATGAAAACGGCGATCAGGGAGAGGCTGATCGACACGATGGTGAAGCCGATCTCGCCGGAGCCCTTGTTCGCCGCCGCCGTCGGGCTCAGACCGGCGCCGATGTGCCGCTCGATGTTCTCGAGCATGACGATCGCGTCGTCGACCACGAATCCAATCGCGATACTCAGCCCCATCAGCGACAGGTTGTCGAGGCTGTAGCCGAACGGATAGAGCAGCGCGAACGACCCGATCAGCGCCAGCGGTACCGTCACGCTCGGGATCGCGGTCGCCCAGAAGCTGCGCAAGAAGATAAAGATGACCATCACCACCAGCACGACGGTCAGGATCAACGTGAACTGCACGTCCGCCACGGAGGCGCGGATCGTGGTCGTGCGATCGCTCAGCAGGTCGATCTTTATCGCGGCCGGTATAGCGGCCCGCAACTGCGGCAGCAGCGCCTTGATGCGATCGACGGTCTCGATCACGTTGGCGCCCGGCTGCTTGAGAACCGCCAGCAGGATCGCAGGCTTGCCGTTGGCCCAGGCGGCGATCTTGTTGTTCTCGGCGCCGTCGACCGCGCGCCCCACGTCGCGGATGCGCACGGGCGCGCCGTTGCGATAGGTCAGAATGACGTCGTTCCATGGCTCCGCGCTCAGCAACTGATCGTTGTCATAGATCGTGAACGTGCGGGTGGCGCCGTCGATGCTGCCTTTCGGACTGTCGGTCGTCGCGTTCATGATGACCGCGCGGACGTCTTCCAGGCCGAGGCCCATGGACGCGAGCTTCTCGGGATCGACCTGGATACGCACCGCCGGCTTCTGCTGGCCGTTGACGTTGACCTGCGCCACGCCGGGAATCTGGCTGATGTTCTGCACCAGAATGTTCTCGGCATAGTCGTCGACGACGGTGATCGGCAGCGCGTCCGAATGCACCGCGATAATGAGGATCGGCGCATCGGCCGGATTGACCTTGCGGTAGGTCGGCGGCGACGGCAGCGTCTTCGGAAGCTGGCCACCCGCTGCGTTGATGGCGGTCTGGATGTCCTGCGCGGCGCCGTCGATGTTGCGGTTGAGATCGAACTGGACCGTGATCGCGGCGTTGCCGAGCGTCGAGGACGACGTCATCTGGGTCACGTCGGGGATCTGCGCGAACTGCCGCTCCAGCGGCGCGGTGACCGAGGAGGCCATGGTCACCGGATCGGCGCCGGGAAGCTGCGCCGTCACCTGGATGGTCGGAAAATCAACCTGCGGCAGCGGCGCGACCGGCAGCAGCGGGTAGGCCACGGCGCCGATCATCAAAACACCCGCCATCAGCAGCGAGGTTGCGATCGGCCGCCGGATAAATGGCGTGGAGATTCCCATCGCCGGGCCTACGACCCGCCGGGCGCTCGCGCAGCTGCCGGATCGGGCACAACGCGTAGTCCGGGCGCGAGGCGATATTGTCCGGCAACCACGATCTTGGTGCCGGCATCGAGCCCCTTCTCCACGACGGCGGTACCCTGCGACATCTGCCCGACGGTGACCGGCACCATCGCGACGGTCGAATCCGGCTTGACCACGTAGACGTACATGCCGTCGGGCCCGCGCTGCACCGCCGTCCCCGGAACCGTGACAGCCTCCTGCAAGGTACGCAGCAACACCTGGATGTTGACGAATTGGCCGGGCCAGAGCGCGTGGTTTTCGTTCGGGAACGTGGCCTTGAGCTTGATCGAGCCGGTGGTCTGATCGATCTGGTTGTCGACCAGCGCCACCGTCCCCTCATCGAGACGCCGCCCGTCGGAACGCGCCTGCGCGTAGACCTGCAGCGGTCCCGCTTGCATCTCCCGGCTGACGGCGCGGAGGTTGTGCTCCGGCAACGTGAAGATCACCGAGATCGGCTGCAACTGCGTGATCACCACGAGACCGTTCGGGTCGGTGGCATGCACGATGTTGCCCTGGTCCACGAGACGAATGCCGGTGCGCCCCGAGATCGGCGCCTTGATGGTGGTGTAGTCGAGCTGAACCTGGGCGCTGTCGATCGCGGCTTGGTCGCCTTGAACCGTCGCTTCGAGCTGATGCACCAGCGCGGTCTGCGTGTCGACGCTCTGTTGCGTGGCGAAGTCATGCAGGTTCTTGAACCGCGCCAGGTCGAGCTTGGCATTCTCGAGTTGCGCTTCGTCCTTGGCCTTCGCGGCCTTGGCCTGATCGAGCGCGGCCTGGAACGGACGCGGGTCGATCTGCGCCAGCACGTCGCCCGCCTTGACGTCCTGCCCCTCGGTGAAATCCACCTTGTCGAGCTGGCCGTCCACCCGGACTTTCACGACGACCGTGTTGAACGCCTGCACGGTACCGAGCCCGACCAGATAGACCGGCACCGACTTGACTTCAGATACGCCGAGAGTCACCGGCACCGCTGGTGGCGCGCTCGCGGCCGCTGCGGCGGGCGACGTTTTGGGCGCGCTGCGCAACATGTACCAGGCCGCCGCGCCGGCGCCGATGACGACCAACGCCGCGAGCGCCCAAATCAAACCGCGGACCGGGCGGCGGGGCTGAGCTTCCGCTGGCGTTTGCGACGCCTGCTCGTCCGCAACCGTCACAAGCCGATCGTCTGCGACGCGCTTCGATCTCTGCGGGAGGCTCGCCATGAATGACCTGTTGAGGTTGCTGCGCACGCGGTGCGCTAGTGCTCCGAACCCGAAGTTCGCACACACTACGCCGCGAGTCTAAATGCGAACTTCGGGTTCAAAGGGGCACTAGCATCATAGATTTGCTAGTGTCCTTTCGATTCCAAAGTTCGCGTCGAGCGAGCTGCAACGAGTGGCGAACTTCGGAATCGGGACACTAGCCCTGACTTTAATTCTACCACAAAAATAGTCTTCAGACATTCCGATCGATGGTTACGGTCGCGTAATGACACGAACGTTCACGTTTGCGCGCTTCGGCTTGCCGCTCAACAACAAATCCCCAATTTTAGTCGTTGGCCCCACATGCGGCACGCAAAGCGAGCAAGGTACGATGGTCAGGATCATTACCGCTGTTGCCCTGATTCTCGTGGCGTCGTCCGCGTTTGCGGCGTCGCCGCATGGGAGCCAGTACTCGGCACATCACGATCCGTTGTTGGGATACAGCGCGTCTGATCCGACCATCGTTTCGACCGCCGGTGCCTACGTGGGCCGCGATCCGGATCCCAACATTCGCGCCGAGCTGCGCCGCTTCCCCGGCCCCTACGTGAGTGGCGGTTTCTGATCCGCGCGTCGGCCGTCGCCGGGCACTCAGTTAGGACTTGCGGCCCTTGATTGCATTGGCACGCGCCGTGTAGGTGATGCGCCCCGCCGCATCGGCGGCGAGCCGCGCGTGCACGCGCGCCTTGAGCCGTTCCATGTCCTGCGATGACATGGCGGCGGTCGTCGGGCGCAGGCTCGGGGCCAACTGGGCGATCGCCCAGAACTCGTCGAAATTCGCGAACGTTCGCTGCACGGAAATCTCTCGCGTTTCGATTGCCGTGACACCCGCGCCCGTCCACAAGGTGCGCAAAGCTTCAATCCGCGATGCGGGGGCACTCGGTGGCAGCACCGGGCTGATGCCCATGCCGCGCAACTCGGCCTGGAGCGGTTCCAGCGGAAATCCGCCGCCCAGGAGGTCCCACGCGTAGGTGGCAATCACGCCGCCCAGGCGAACGACGCGTGCCATCTCGGCGACGCCCTTGGCCGGCTCGGGCACGAAGAAAATCACCAGCGCCATGACGGCGGCGTCGAAGCGGCCGTCCGCGAACGGCAGCGCCATGGCATCGCCCTGGCGAAATTCGGCCGAGCGCGCAGCCGGGCGTGAGCGTGCGAAGATGAGTTGGGCCTCGGAGGGATCGATGCCCTGAACCTCGGCCGGGGCGCATCGCTCAACGATTTGTTCGGTGAAGGCGCCATTGCCGCAGCCGATGTCGATCCAGTGCAAGCCGGGGCTCGGCGCCAGCCATGTGAGAAAGATGTCGCCGACCAGCCGGCTCCACGTCCCCATGTAGCGTTCGTAGGCAGCCCCGTCGTCAAAGCGGATTTCCGATACAGCCATGCGCGCCATTCCTTCGTGCGGATCACAGTCCGGATGACTGGAAGCTCGATCGAAAGTAGCATGCAGGTCTAATGTCGCGGTACCGAAGTTCGCCATACCTTGCAGAACCTTCGACGCGAACTTCGGAACCGAAAGGACACTAGCAAATCTATGATTCTAGTGCCCCTTTGAACCCGAAGTTCGCATTCTGACTCGCGGCACAGTGCTTGCGAACTTCGGGTTCGGGGCGCTAGCGTGAAGAGGACGAATGAGCAACACGGATCGGTGGGCGATTGCTCCGTCGCCGCGCTTTCTCGATCGCGCGAGCGACGCCCTTGCGCGCCTGCTCGCCCTTGCGCCGTCCGCCGGCCCCCCGCTCCTGTTCGGACTGCGGCTATGGGCGGCTGTTTGCCTCGCACTTTATGTCGCGTTCTGGCTCGAGCTTGATTCCCCGTATTGGGCCGGGACGACGGCCGCCATCGTGTGTCAACCGAGCCTGGGCGCCTCGCTACGCAAAGCATCGTTCCGGGTGGTCGGCACGCTGATCGGTGCGGTCGCCATCATCGTGCTGACGGTGAGCTTCCCGCAGAGCCGGATCGGATTTCTGCTCGGCCTGGCGATTTGGGGCGCGCTCTGCGGCCTCGTTGCCTCCGTCCTCCAGAACTTTGCCTCCTATGCGGCCGCTCTTGCGGGCTATACCGCCGTGATCGTTGCGAGCGACCAACTGGGCGCGACCGGTGGAGCACACGGCGACGTCCTGCTGTTGGCGATCAATCGGGCGACCGAGATCTGCCTCGGCATCGTGTGTGCCGGTATCGTGCTGGCCGGCACGGACTTCGGTCACGCCCGGCGGCGGCTGGCCGCCACGTTCGGCCGCATCACCGCGGCGGTCGGCCATGGGTTCTGCCGTACTTTTGCGATCCGAGGTTCCGACCTGTTGCGACTGCGCGTGGTGCGTCGCGAGCTCATTCGCAATGTCGCGGCGCTCGGGCCCGCGATCGACGAAGCAATCGGCGAGTCGACGGAGCTGCGCTATCGCTCGCGCGCGCTGCAGACCGCCGTCGACGGCCTGTTCTCGGCGCTTACCGGCTGGCGCGCAGTGGCCAACCATCTCGAGCACGCGCGCGACCAGAACCAGCGCGACATCGATGAGGTGGCCAGCAGGCTTCCCCGCGAATTGCGCGCGCTCGCGCCCGTGGCAGGCCCGGTCGAATTTGCCCAATCCTGCCGGGCCGCGGCGCGGAGCCTGTTCGTCATGCCCTGCACGAGTCCGTCCGAGCAGTTGATGGCCGATCACTCCGCCAAGGCGATGACCGGGCTGGCGCGCGCGTTCGATGGTCTTGCGCTGTTGACCAATCCGATGGGCCCGGCCCCGCGATCACGGATCGCTCGCTTGCGCGTGCCCGACTGGCTGCCTTCGATCGTCAATGCGGTGCGCATCCTCGTCACGCTCGTGGCGGCCGAACTGTTCTGGGTGTTGACGGCCTGGCCGAATGGCGCGCTCGCCATCGTGTTTGCAGCGATCACGGTGATCCTGCTGGCGCCCAGGCAGGATGCAGCCGCCGATGCCGCGCAGACATTCCTGTACGGCTGCGTGCTCGCAGCTGTGCTTGCGGCCATCGTCGCATTCGCGGTCTTGCCGAAGCTGGTAACCTTCTTCGGCTTTGCGCTCGCGCTCGGGGCCGTGCTGGTGCCGGTCGGCGCGCTGGCCGCGCAACCCTGGAACGGTCAGCTGTTCATGATCACCGGCTTCAACTTCATTCCGATGCTCGCCCCGCAAAACCTGATGACCTACGACACCAGTCAATTCTACAACTCGTCGGTCGCAATCTCTGTGGGCGTTCTCATAAGCGTGCTTGCCTTTCGGTTGATCCCTCCGCCGTCTCCGGCGCTGCGCACGCGGCGCCTGCTCGCGCTCACGCTGCGCGACCTGCGCCGGGTCATCACCAATCAGAAGCCAATGAGTCGGACCGACTGGGAGGACCGGATCTACGGCCGCCTCTCGGTCATGCCGCCGCAAGCAGAGCAAGAGCAGGCCGCGCAGCTCGCGGCCGCGCTCTCGGTCGGAAACGAGATCATCAGATTGCGCCGGATCGCCAACCACTCCGGCCTCAGCACGCAAACGCGGGACGCATTTGCGGCGCTGGCACGCGGCGACAGCCAACTTGCGATCGCGCGACTGGCGAGCGTCGACCGCGCGCTAGCCGCAATCCCGGCGCAGCAACCCGGGGCTCGGTTGCGGCTGCGGGCACGCGGCGCCATTCGCGCGATCACGGATGCGCTCGCGCAATATGCGGACTATTTCGACGAGAGTGCGGCCTGATGCGATTCGTCGAAATCAACGTATTCGGAGTCTATATCGCGCCCATGGCGTTGATGTTGATTGCGGCGTGGCTCATACTGATTCCGCTGCGGCGAGTTGCGAGTCGCTTCGGCTTGTTGCGCCACGTGTGGCATCCGGCGCTGGTTGTATTTGCGGTCTACATGATCGTGCTGTCGTCTATCGTGCTGCTGGTGGCAAATCGGGGCCGCTGATGTCCACCGCCGAATTGCGCCCGGAAAAAGCCAAGCCGGCGGGACCGCCCGAGGTGGTTCCGGAGGTAAAGACTGCGCCCGCGCCCCTGCGCCGAATCCGCATCCTGCCGGTCCTAATCACCGCGGTCGTCGTGGCGATCGCAGTGGTTTTCACCTGGTTCATGTGGACCACGTACATGAGCACGCCCTGGACCCGCGACGGCCGCGTTCGGGTCTATGTCGTGACGATCGCCCCGCAGGTCGCCGGAACAATCACCGAGCTGCCGGTCAAGGACGATCAGTTCGTGCATAAGGGCGATTTGTTGATGCTGGTCGACCCGACCAACTTCACGATCGCCGTGCAGGTCGCGCAGGCCGCCGTCGACCAGACCAAAGCACTCGCAGACAACGCGCAAGTCGAGGCAGAGCGGCGGCAAAAGCTCGGCGACTGGGCCTCCGAGGAGGAAAGGCAGACGTTCATGAGCCGCGCGATGGCGGCGCAGGCCACGCACCAGCAAGCGGTTGCCAACCTTGCGCAGGCGCAGGTCAACCTCAAACGCACCCGTATCGAGTCGCCGGTCAATGGATACGTCACCAACCTGCTAGCCCAGCTCGGCGACTACGTGATGGTCGGCGAACGTCGGATCTCGGTCGTCAATTCGGACTCGTTCTGGATCGACGGTTATTTCGAGGAGACCGTCCTGGGGTCGATCCGCATCGGCGACCCGGCGCGGGCCAAGCTGATGGGCTACAGCGACGTCATCACCGGCCATGTCGTTGGCGTGGCGCGCGGAATCGATATTGCCAACGCGTCGTCCGATGAGGCCGGGCTCGCCAAGGTCAATCCGATTTTCACCTGGGTACGCCTTGCGCAGCGCGTGCCCGTGCGCATCGCGCTCGATCACGTCCCGCCCAGCATAAGACTGGTCGCCGGCCAGACCGCCACCGTCCAGATCGATCCGGCACCCGCAAAACCGGCGCGATGATGTAAGGGTTGCTCCAACCGGCATTTTCGCGCGCAATTAAGCGCGATATACTTGCCGGCAAGCACGAAATAATGCGCCTGGGGCTTGGATGTTTCGACGCCGCTGCATCGGTGCCGCGCTGCTCCTTGTAGCGGCTGCGTCCGATCGCGCGGGTGCCGGCTATCTCGACGAGAACCCGGACGAGGTCTTTGCAAGCGTCTACACGCGGCTCGGCGTTACTTTGCCCACGCGCATTGCGCGCGATCCCTACGTTTGGCTGCGCCTGGAGGAGCTCAAGCGCGAACCCTGCGATCAGAAGAGCGTCAACGATCTCTCGCAATTTCTGGAGAAGCAGGGCTACCGGCGTGAAGCGGCCGAGAGCACCTATAATTTCGTCCGCAATTGCGGGGCTCCGATCGAGGCCCTGCACCGGTCCGTGGATATCTTCTTGAAGCTGTCGGATTATCCGAAAGCCGCCGAAGTCGCGGACGAATTCGTTCGCAGGGCGCCGGCCAATCACAATGCGCGCTATCTTCGCGGCGTTGCCCTCGAGGGTCTCGGAGATTTCAAGCGCGCGCTGATCGACTATGCGGACGCAATCGAGCTCTTCAGCCTGGACAGGAAGGAGATCGCGAGCACCGTGTTCCTGCGCATGGCCAACGCCTACGCGTCACTTAGCCGATTTTGCGAGGCAGCCAGCCCGATCTATGCGTGGGTTGCAATCGATCCCGTTACTCGTGACACCAGCCGCACCCAGAAGATCATCACCGACTACGAGCAACGCGGCAATTGTGTCGCGACCAAAGAGTTTCAGAAGGAGCGTTACCCGCTACGCGGTCAGAAGAACGTCGTACCGGTCAAGGTCGAGGTCAACGGCGTCAAAGGTACATTCATTCTCGATACCGGTGCGAGCTACGTATCGGTAAAGTCCGAGTTCGCGGATCGCGCTAAGATAGCGTCAACGGATGCCAGCGAAATCACGCTGTTTACGGCAAACGGAGCGGCCGAAGGCAAGCTGTCGAAAGCCGACAAAGTGCAACTCGGCCGGCTGCAGGCGGTCAACGTGCCGGTTGTCGTGCAGAAGCTGGACGCCAAGTCCTACGGGCCCGGGATCGACGGCCTGCTCGGCATGAGTTTCCTGTCGCGATTTGAACTGCAAATGGCCGGAGGCTACATCGAGATCCGCACGCGCCGCCCGAAGTAACCCAGCAGTCGGAATAAAATCGCACATGGTGGATCTATCGACCGAAACCAACGACGCCGACTGGCGCGCCCAGGCTTTCGATGCCTTCGAGCGCGCCGGCGTGGAGATCTTTTGCTACCTGCCCGACGCCGGCCTCGACGCGTTCATCCATCGGGCCAACGCCGGTAATGCCCGCCGCGCCGTGGTCCTCTCGACCGAGGAAGAAGGCGTCGGCATCTGCTGCGGCGCCTGGCTCGGCGGCAAACGCGCGGTGCTGATGGTCCAGAGCAGCGGGGTCGGCAACTGCATCAACACGTTTTCGCTGGTGACCAATTGCCGGTTCCCGTTTTTCCTGCTCGTGAGCATGCGCGGCGAATTCGGCGAGGGAAATCCCTGGCAAATTCCGATGGGCAGCACGACGAAGGAGATGCTCGAGCTCGCCGGTTTCCAGGTGTTTCGCGCCACGCTTCCGGAGGACGCCGTCACCATGGTGAAGGAAGGGCTCAAGATGGCCTGGCGCAGCGACGCGCCGGTGGCGGTTCTGCTCTCGCAGCGCCTGATCGGCGCCAAGGACATGTGAGATGGCGAATTACCTGCCGCGCGCCGAGGCTGCCCGCGTGTTGATGGACCAGGTCGGCGACCAGCTCATCGTGTGCGGATTGGGCTCGCCGGTGTCCGACGTATCCAGCGTCAAGGACCGGGATCTCAATTTCTATCTGGTCGGCGCCATGGGGTCCGCGGCCCCGACCGGTCTTGGGCTCGCGCTCGCGCAGCCCGATCGCGCCGTCGTAGTCGTCACCGGCGATGGCGAGTTGATGATGAACGTCGGCATTTTGGCCACCATCGGGATCAAGCAACCGCGCAATCTCTCAATCCTCGTGTTCGACAACGAGCGGTTCGGCGAAACCGGACAGCAGGTCAGTCACACCGCGCACGGGATCGACATCGCCGCCATCGCGGCGGCCTGCCGTTTCCCGCACAGCGCGCTGGTGCGCCAATCACACGAGCTCGGCAAGGCGCTCGCGCTCACCCACGCCATGAATGGACCCTATCTGGCGGTGATCAAGGTCGATCATGAGCGCGTGCCGATGTCGATCCCGATCAAGGACGGCGTGCTGTGCAAAGGGCGCTTTCGCAAGGCGTTGCTCGGCACCTATTGAGTGCGCACTGCCGGACGATCGCAATATCACGCCGACTTTCGCATCCGGATCTCGATCCGGCGGCGCTCGCGGACATCGCCCTGATTGTCCCAGCGGGTGAGCCTGCCGTCGACATCGATCAGTTGCGCGGCCGACAACGGCAGAATGTGAAACCCCTGCAGACGGTAGTCCGAGGATAGCACCCGGACCACCGCGAGCGCGCGCGCCAGCCCCAGCCCGGCGTTGTCGGCCCATTGCAGGACCGCGGGATCGCCGTCGCCTTGGGTGACGAACGGCAGGCTGCGATCGAGGTTGGAGCCGCGACCATTCACCGGCTGCTCGTCGGTGTGGCCGATCACCTCGATGACATCGACATCGAACGATTTGGCGATCTGCAGCAGCCGCGCGACTACGAACGTGCGCAGTGCGTCCTCGAAGTCAGGCGTGAGCTCGGCCTTGCCGGTGGCGAAGAAATAGCCGTTGGCTTCGCTCAAATTGATGATCGGCGGCCACGTGTGCCCGCCCTCGTGCTCGGCATCCTTTGCGGGCTTGGCACTGGACATGCCGCGCTCGATCAGCATCACAAGGTCTGGCGGTGCCAATTTGGCGATCGCCGGATCGGTTCGCTCAATCGTCTGCTGCAGCGCGAGCGCGCGCGCGATCTTGTCCGGATCGCCAACCCGGCTCAACAGCTGCTGCATCTTTGCTAGCGCTGCGGCGTTGTCCCTGAGCGAGGTTCGCTTGACGCCCTCGCGTTCGGCCCTCGTCACGAGGGCATTGTTCTCGACCAGCGTTCGCCAGAATTCATCGATCTTCTGGCGCGACGTCGGCCCGGCGGCCCGATCGATCAGTTCCGCCAGATCGGGATTGCGTTGGATTGAATCGACCATGGCGGCGTCCGCCGCGGCGGTCGCCTCGACCTCCTTGAGGTGCGCGAGCGCCGTGTCGCGCTCGCCGCGCTCCTTGACCAGCGCAACGCCCACGGCGATGAGCAGACAGAAAACCAGGAGCAGCATGATCTCGGCCATCGTCAGCCCGAGCACGAGGCCGCGCCGATATGAGGCTGTCTGACGGCCGATCGTCTCCGACATCAGTCGACGCGCTCCCGCCGCGGTGTCAGCCGCAGCACCTGCAGGTCTTCCACCGATTGCGAAATCTTCTCCGCGGCCTGCACCAGTGTTTGCGCGTCGGCTTGGGTGGCCTGGATGGCCTCGCGCAGCCCTTCGGCCTGCAGCGTCGCGTCGACCCCGGATCTGATCAGGACGTCGGTGAACGTGCGCATCGTATCGTCGGTCTTAGCGAGCAATGCGCGCAGCAGTTCGACGTGAGCCTTCGAGTCTGTCTTGAACAGCTCGAACATCGTCGCAATGGCCTGGGTCGAGGTCGCGAGCGCATCCTTGATTGCGGTCGCGTCGGAGGTGGATCGCTCCGACAGGGATTCGACCGACTGCGAAATCGATTGCGCGATCGGTTGGAGACCGGCTTTGATCGAGCCTTCCGGCGTCTCTATCGCGCCCAGTTTGGCGATCACCTCGTCGAGCTTGATCGCTGTCGCCCGGACCCGGATCGCCAGCTTGTCGGTCTCCGCGCCGAACTGCTGTGCGCTTGCGCCGAGCGACGCAGCCAGCGTCTTGCTCAGTTCGCCCAACGTATCGCCCGAATGACGCGACGCTGCCTCCAGCGGTTGCGCGAGCTGCCGCGTTATTTCCTTCAGGCTCGCGTCAAACTTTGCGACGATCTCGTCGAACCGTTCCGCCACCTGCTTGAACGAATCGGCTGCCGCCTGCTGCGCAGAGCGGCGGTGATATCCGAATTCCACGACGGTGCTGTCGAGTTCGCGCCGGACCCGGCGAGCCGCTTCGGCGAGCTCGAGCCGCATCATGCGCTCGACCTCCACCGGATCGCGTCGCATCTGATTGAACACCACGCGCAGCCCGATACCGGCGATCGTCGAACCGATGGCGATGCCGAAATTCTGCACGATGTCCTCGGCGGCGTGCTCGGCGGAGAATTGATAGAGCGACACCCCGAGGCTCGTCAGCGTAAACAGAAAGCCCATGTAATAGAGGTTGTCGCCCGACTGATCGTCCCGCAGCCGCAGGTTCCGCGCCAGGAAGATCAGCGCCGCGTAGGCCAGCATGATGCCGACCGGCACGAACGTGACGTAGAATTGGCCGACCCCCGCAAGCTTCGCCAGAAGAATGTAGAGGCTTCCAAGCGCCACAAACGCCATGAACACGACGGCGCTCATGCCGGTTGCATCCGCAACCTCGTAAAGCCGCTCGATCCCGGAGCGCTGGCGCGTCAATCAGCCCACTCCCTGAAGCTTGTTGGCCTGCTTGAAGCGGCCGTTGTTGTCGCGAACCCAGTCCGCCCAAAACCGGATGTGATCGGCGGAGTTGAGGGGTTTTCCCGACATCCGCTGGATGTAGTAGATCTGTACGTTGGCGCCATGCAGGTCGGTTCTCACTTTCTGATAGGCGCGCGATGCCTTGAACCGCTCGAACGACAGATCGCCCGTATACTGCGAATAGTCCGGCTCGTGCTCGATCATGTCGGAGATCAGCACGAGCGATTTTGGAATTTGATCGTTGAGCCGTCCGGTAAATCGTTCAACCGCGATCCGCTGCACCGTCTCCATGATCGGGGAGATCTTGCCCGGCAATGGACGAAATCCGCTTTCCAGAGCCGCGTCAAGCGGTTGGCGAAACCCGTCCATCCAGCGCTTCCTGGCGAGCCGCGGGTTGG
Organism: Xanthobacteraceae bacterium; assembly: GCA_035472475.1. GTDB lineage: Bacteria > Pseudomonadota > Alphaproteobacteria > Rhizobiales > Xanthobacteraceae > JAFAXD01. Next base: position 24,704 of record DATIPA010000202.1, read on the forward strand.
CGGTATATTCGCTCAGGTTCGAACCATCGCCCGGATTGCACTTCGCGAAAATGGATCGGCCGCCCGTCGTGTTGGCGTCCAACAGGCGAATTTCCAAGAGTCCGTAGGCCGGCAGTGTCTCGGCCAGATCGACCAGCGCGGTTCGCACCTCGCGCTTGGCAATGTCGGGAATGTCGTCGGTCGAGTCGAGCAGAACCACCGTGACCGAGCGGGGTCCTTCAAGCGGACACAACGAGGAGGGATCGAGCGCCGGCGGGCGCGCCGTGCCGGTATACACGTAGGCGCCGGCCCCAAGGACGCCGAGGGCGAACACCGCCAGCACGATGCCGAGCGCGTGCTTGCGCAGTTCGCCGGAACTCCGGCTACGCCGCCGACGCGTCCGCCCGGACAACGGTCTTCTCCTCTACCAGCTGGTCGATTTCCCGATAGGTTGCAAACGCCCGCTCGAACTCGGCGTGGATGGCGCGCACCTGATCGACCAGGATGTTCTGCGACTCGGCGATCGAACGCCGCAGGTCATCGCGCGCCGAACTCTCCAGCAGCTCCTGTTCGATCGGGAATTTCTCCAGCGCATAGGGCGTTGCGAACCACGGCGGCGCCGGGGCCTTGCGCGCGCGCCGGTTGGCCTCGCGATAGATCGCGAGTAGCGCGTTCGCGGTGCGGTCGAGGTGAGACTGGTGCGCGGCAAACAGCCGGACCAGCCGCGCCCGGCCTTCGAGGATGGCGTCATGCTCGGCACGTCGCACCGAGAGGTCGCGGTTGGCCTCCTCCAGGATCGAGATCGCGTCGTTGCGGATCTCGAGCAGCTGCGCGATCAGATCGTTCTTGCGCTTGATGTAGGCGTCGTGGGCGCTGGCGCGGCGCTTCTCCAAGCCTCCGTACCCCGGATACGGATCGAAGATCAAAAAAGCGTCCGCGAATGCGATCAACGAGCACAGGAGGCCGAGGCCGAAGAACAGCCAGGATTTCAGGTCGGCGATTGCAAGCGGCGTGGTCCGCATCCGGACCAGCACCTCGCGTCCCGCGTCGGAGACGAGCGAGCCCGATGCTTCCCGATAATGCGCGAGTGCCAGATTGAGGGCGATCGCGAGCGCCAGATAGGCGAGCAGCGAAAGCAGGCCGAGCAGCTTTCTGAAATAGTTGCGGTGGTTGAGCTCCCGCACCCCGACCGCCCCGATCAGGAAACTCACGCCGACGTTGAGCAATGCAAATGTGAATGCTTCGACCGCGCCGCCGAGATAGCCGAGCTCGCTTCCCTTGGCGAGAAAAAAGCCGTTGAGAAACACCTCGAACACGAACAACGCGAGCAGAACGCCGACCTTGAGCGTCAGGCTTCCGCCGGTCGCCGACCGCGCCGTGCGCGTGAGCCGGTGGCGCCGCAGGAACGCGTCGCGCTCGTTTTCGAGATCACGCAGATGACGGCGCAGGCTGTGCAGTTCATCGCGCCCCTGGGCGGCTTCCGCGCGGAATTCGCTCACCGCGGAAGGGGCGGCTTGTCTGATCGTTGCAAACCGCCCCTCGAAGTCGAGCCCCATCAACCGCTCCTTATAGGTACGCAGCTGGTCGAGCAGCACCCCGTGAGCGGCGTTCTTCTCGGATTCGACATATTCAACAATTCGGGCTTCGACATCGTCGCGCGTACGCGAGTCCGAAGCCGGCTCGTCGCGTGCGCCGCGTTCGCTGCCGGCTTTGGCAAGCGCCATGTCGGCGGCAATCTTGTCGACGTTCAGGGCGGGAAAGATCTCCAGCGACGGTCGAAAGTCGTGCGGCTCCCGCTTCAGCCCATTCACCAGGCGGGCAAGCGCCGATTTCTGTGCCAATCCTGCCATCAACTCGTCCCTGCGGACGCCGCGTCCCGGCTCATAGCCCCCGGCACCACCCGCGATCAACCTCGGATTCGGTACCCCGGAAGTCCTAGTTTAACTTGCCATGCCGGCCAGCAGTGTCGCCATACACGAAAACGTACACCGATTGCGATTCGTAACAGTAGACCCGCACCAGGGCGCGCGGCATTCGTCACAAGGCCTCAAATCGGCTAAAAAAGCAGGGTGCGCGAGCCGGATCATGCGATGGCAGCCGGGAAGAAAACGATTACGCTGTGGGCGGTTGCCGCGGTTGCGGTCGCAAGCTTTGTGGGCGTTGCCTATTTCGCCGCGCCGCCCGGCGAGTTGCGCAATGGCGCCCGGGTCACCGCCAATGCGGCGGCCACCGATACCGGCGCCGGCAGCGTGTCCGATCGAGCCCCGGGCGACCCGCACGCGTCGGAAAGCGTGGAACTCTCCGACAAGGACACCGCCGACATCAGAACCGACCCGGTTGGTGAGCGCGAATTTCCAATCGAGAAGACCGCCGTCGGCAGCATCGACTTCAACCAGGACATGACCGTCCAGGTGTTCGCGCCGTACGCGGGCCGGATCGTGAACCTGTCGGCGCAACTCGGCGACGAGGTCGCCAGGGGCCAGGTGCTCTTTACCATCGACAGCCCGGACTTGGTCCAGGCCGCGTCGACCCTGATTTCCGCCGCCGGCGTGCTGGAGTTAACCAGCCGCAACCTGGCGCGCTTGAAGGGACTTTATGAGACACGGGCGGTGTCGCAGAAGGACCTCGAACAGGCCGTCTCCGACCAACAGACGGCCGAGGGCGCATTGCGCGGCGCGCGCGATGCGGTGCGCATATTCGGCAAGACCGACGCCGACATGGACCGCATGATCAAGGAACGCAAGGTCGATTCAATTCTCGTCGTCCACTGCCCCGTCCCTGGCAGGGTTTCTGACCGCAACGCCGCCCCCGGACTGTATGTGCAGCCCGGCAACCCGCCGGCGCCCTACTCGGTCGCCGATGTTTCGACCATGTGGCTGCTCGCGAATGTGGCCGAGAGCGACGCGCCCGCGTTTCGCGTGGGGCAGCCGCTCATCGTCAAGGTGTCGGCCTATCCGGACCATGCCTTCGAAGGTCACGTCACAACCATCGGGCTGACCGTCGACCAGAATACGCGACGCGTTCTGGTGCGTTCCGAAATAAATGATCCGCGCCACGAGTTGTGGGCCGGCATGTTCGCCAACTTCGTGATCCAGGTCGGCGCGCCCGTGCGTTCGCTGGCGGTGCCGTCCAGCGGCGTGATCCGCGAAGGCGACGGCACGATGACCGTGTGGGTCGCGACCGGCCGTCGCCATTTCACCAAGCGCACGGTCAAGACCGGTTTGCAAAATGACGGATACCATCAGATTCTCGAGGGGCTGCAACCGGGAGAGCTGGTCGTGACCAAGGGGGCGCGGTCCCTCAACAACGCGCTGGCAACCGCGACGCGCTGATCGGGAGGTCCGCTTGCTCACGAGATCAAGATGCTCCGATTGATCCAATTTGCCCTCCTCATTGTGGTCTGGCTCGTTCCGCCGACCATGACGCACGCCCAGGATGCGAGCGCCGTCATTGGCGCTGCGACGCTGCCACGTGATCTCACCCCGTGGGGCATGTATCTCGATGCCGACCCTGTGGTGAAAGCGGTGATGATCGGCCTGGTACTCGCCTCGATGGTGACCTGGACGGTATGGCTGACCAAGACCGTCGAAATTTGGCTCGATAAGCGGGAAGTAAAGGCGGGTGCACAAAGGCTCGCGAGCGCGCAGTCGCTGGCCCAAGCCGTGGAGCGCCTGGCCGACACCGAGGGCGGGGTGCGCGAGCTTGTCGAGGCCGCCGCGACCGAGCAGAAGCTTTCCGAAGGCTCGCTGGCGATCGACAGCATCAAGGAGCGAATTGCGTCGCGGCTCGAGCGCATCGAAGCGGCGTCCGCACGCCGCATCGCACGTGGCGTCGGCGTGCTCGCCACCATCGGGGCCACCGCGCCGTTCGTCGGCCTGTTCGGCACGGTCTGGGGAATCATGAACAGCTTCATTGGAATCTCGCAGGCGCAGGCCACCAACCTAGCCGTGGTCGCGCCGGGCATCGCCGAGGCGTTGCTCGCAACCGCGCTCGGCCTGGTGGCGGCAATTCCCGCCGTCGTGATCTACAATTTGCTCGCGCGCATGATCGCGGGCTATCGCATGCAGCTTGGCGACGCCTCGGCCGAGGTGCTGCGGCTGGTGAGCCGTGATCTCGAGCGCCCTGCGGGGCCAGGCCTCACCAAAACGCCGTTGTCGGTGTTAGGATAACGTTGGACGATAACGGAGCACGCCTAGACCGCGATGTCAGTGCCGGGTGGACAGCGCAAGTACCTCAGCCGCTGGACGATCAGCGCAGCGATCGTGGTGCTTGCGCATGTCGGCATCGCAGGAGCAGTGCTGACCTGGCGCAAGGTGATCGCGCCGCCGGAATTCCTGGCCCCGGTCGTGGTCAACCTCTTTCCGGAGCCGCCCGCGCCTGCTCAGGCCGAGCACGCGCCCGTCACGGGCGCGCCCGCGAAGCCGGGCGAGCACGTGCAAGAACAACGTGACGACAGCAGCGCGGCGAGGCGCGAGGAAAGGCCGGAATCGAGGCCGACCGAACAGCCGCGCGTCGCGGTGACCATTCCACCATCGGAGAGCGGCACAACCGAGCTTGGTGCTGATACCAAAACAGCAATCGGCGGCGGCGCACCGGCCCTTCAGGTCGGTCGCGGCAGCAACCCGATCGACATGATCAATCCCGGCCTGCCATCCAACAAAGGCGCGAAGTCGCACGATCTGCGCAACGCGCTCAAGAACCTGCTGGCCAGGCTGGCGATGCATTCCGGGGGGCATCATCCGCCGTCGTTGGTGTTCCGCGGCGTTGCACGCAACGCGATCGGCGCATTGGAGGAACCTCGTAGCGGCGTCACTGGCATAACCGGAACGACTGCCGCGGGACCCGCGGTTGGCACCAGCCGCACGGCGACGAATGCCATCGGTGCCACCGTGATGCTTCCGCAGAACGCCGGCGGATTGGGTACCGGCCCGCGTTCGGCCGGTCCGCTCGCGTCCAACACTGTCGCGTCGCCCAATGCAGGCATCACCGGGACGGGCTTGCGTCGCGCGGGTTCAGGCACCTCATCGATCGGCGGCCCCGCCACCGCCGGCGCGGGGATCAACGGAACGACGTTCCGATCAAGATAACAGGGCTGCGCACGACCCAACGCCACAACCCACCCCGCCGCTGCGGTAGTCCCGCTCATCTGCTATCGTGCGGCATCAGCTTGACGGGGTGCGAACTTCGGAATCAAAGAGACCGGAAGCGATTTGACGGGGATGTGCACATGGTGACGTTTGCAACGTTGTTGGCTGGCGCGAGCCTTGTGATCCAGGTGGCGGACGTGGTTCCGCGCCTGGACGTCACCAGCACGTGCAAGGCCGCCATCGCGCTCGCCGGCAATTCGGGCCGAACGGTTGAAAGTTGCGTCGCCGGCGAAGAGGCGGCGCGCAAGGAGATTGAAAAGGACTGGGCGAAATTTCCCGCCGGCGAGCGCACGCAATGCATTCAGACCGCCGCCAAGGGCGGCTCGCCGAGCTACGTGGAGATCATCGTCTGCCTCGAGATGATGCGTGATTCGCGCGCGCGCAAGGAGGCGCCGAAGGAACAAGAAACGCGACCGACAAAGCCGACAGCAAGCGGAAAGTCTTGAATGCCGGCTCGCCCGCCGGTGCAGGGCGCCGACCAGTCCTCGGCTTACTCATAAAAATTGTATATAAAACAATAGCTTAAGAAAGGATTGCGAGGCCGCGCCGGCATTGCCCGGCTATGATACCGCACGCGTTTGCCTCCCATGTCGGGCGAGTGTGAGGTGCCGCACTTACGGCGTGCACATATTGGTATTAAGTTTGCTTCTAACAGTTGGTCCAAACGCTAAGGGGACATGTCGTGCCTCTTCGGGGCAAAGGACCGAGAAATGACGTTCCGGCTGGGGTCAGAACCGCAGGCGTGGTCCTTCGTTCGCTGTTTCTCATCATCCTGATCGTCATGGTCGCGCGCGTCGCCGCGCCTCAGCACGTCGGCCGGAACTGGTACGACGTGCCGGCCGGCGATCTCATCAGGGTCGTGCTCGGATTTGGCATCTGCGCGCTGGCGCTGGTGGATTTGTTCATTCTTCCCAAGGAGCCCGATGCCTATCGCACGTGGCTCAACTTCGGCGTCGTCCTGGTGCCGATGCTGCTCGTGTTCGCGATTGCGATCTGGTGACGCGCGGTCCCGTGGCGCAATCCGCGTTCGCGCGTCAGGCCGCCGATTTAATAGAACGGAAAATAGTGCGGGTTGCAGCGCAGAACGCCGCCCGGATTGCAGTATCCCAGCCCGATGTGGCAACAGCCGGACGACCAGTCCGAGCAGTAATAGAACTGATAGTTCGGCCCGCAGTGATTGGCGCACACATAGACGCCGTCGAAATATCCGCAGTGATTCTGAAAGCGCGGCGGCAACAGCGGCAGCGGGCTCCAGCTCCGTGAGAATTGCGGGATGCCCTGCGGATAAGCCGGCGTGTAGGGCAGCTCCTCGCCGGCGCACATGCAGATCATGGCGGCAAGCCAGCCAAGCGCCAGCGCGAAGCATTTCATGTCGTCCTCTCGTCAGCAGGGAAGCGGAGTGAACCCGCAGTTGAGCCTGAATTCGACCGGCACCGGCTGCCCGGCGCTGACGTCGTACTTCTTTTCGACCAGCGGTTCGATCCGGTTCCACCAGCCGCCGCCGAGCGCCTGATAGAGCGCAGCGGTGTCGATCAGGCGATTGGCCTGCGCCTGAACCAGCGCGATCACCGCCTGCTGATAGGCCTGCTGCTGGGTGAGCAGCAGCAGCACGTTGATGTTGCCGCTGTTGAACTGTTCCTGCGCCACATCGAGGCTGACCTTGGCCGCACGCTCGAACGCGGCCGCTGCGCGCACCGCGTCGGCGTCGTTCTGCAGGGCCCGCAGCGCGTCCGCGACGTTCTGCAGCGCGCCGATCACCGTCGCGCGATAGATCCACGCCGACTGATCGTAGGCGGCGACGGCGGCGCGCTTCTGGTGCTCGAGCGAAAAGCCGTCGAACAGGGTTTGCGTGGCGTTGCCGGCGACCGACCAGAACAGATTGAAGTGCGCGAAATAGCTGACCAGTGCGGCGAGGTCACTCGCCGTATATCCGCGCGAACCTGAGATCGTGAAGTTCGGCAGCTGGTTGGCGATGGCGACGCCGACCTGCGCGCTCGCGAAATGCAATTGCTCTTCCGCCGAGCGCACGTCGGGGCGCTGCTGGATCAGTTGCGACGGCAGGCTCAGCGGCAGATCCGTCGGCAGGCGCAATTCAGTCAGCCTGAACACTTCCGGCAGCGGCGCGCTCGGCGGCAGGCCGAGCAGCGCCGCCAGCAGGTTGCGTTGCGCCGCGAGCTGCTTGCGCAGTGGCGGCAGCGTCGCCTGCACTTGCGCGAGGTTGGCCTCCTGCACCGCGACGTCGCTGCGATTGGCGTAGCCCGCCGCAAACTGATCGCGCAGCCGCTTCAACAGCTGGGTATTGATGCCGATGACCCGTTCAATGGCCTGGATCTGGGCGCGCAACGACGCTTCCAGAATGGCCGCCACCACGACATTCGACGTCAGCGTCAGGTAGGCGGCTTCGATCTGAAAGTGCTGAAAATCGGCCTGCGCCTGCACCGACTCCACGGCGCGCTGGTTCTGTCCCCAGACATCGAGCGTGTAGGCGATGGTGAGCTGGCTCGTCACCAGATTGAACGGGTTCGTTATCCGTTGCGCGGGACCCGGCAGCACCGGAAAGGTCGGGTTAGAAGCCGCCAGCACCGGCGCCAGCGCCGAGCTTTGCGATTGCCGGCTCGGAGCGAAGTTGCCCTGCACCAGCGGGAAGAACTTGCCTTGCTGCGCGTAGACGTTTTCGTTGGCCACCCGCAACGCCGCCATCGTGGCTTGCAGGTTGGGATTGGCGTCGAGCGCACGGCGGATCAGCGTATTGAGCGGGCGCGAGCCATAGAGCCGCCACCACTCACCCGACACATCGCGGCCTTTGAGGAAACGCTGCGCGGCGCCATCGGCGACCGGCGCCGACGAGGTCGTGGACCGCAGCGGCTCGGGCGTATAGCGCTCGGTTTCCGGCGCAGTCGGCGTGGCAAAGTCAGGCCCAACGCTGCAACTGGCAAGCGCCATTGCAGCCGCCAACGCGGCGATGACCGTCACCTGCTTGACGCCCATACCCCCCACCTGCCCGGCCCCCCAGCCAGGATCGTTAACTTGCCACGGCCGGGGGTAGACTGCCATGCCGTGGAGAGCAAAACACCCCGAAATGTTAAGGTTTTTACGGGAACTGTGATTCGTGACAGTAGACCCGTATAAGGGTGCACTGCATTCGTCATGAAGCCCCGTTAGGCTACTGAAAACGCGTACGAGCCGGGTCTTTCCATGGCGAGGGGGAAAAAAACCATTGCGTTGTGGGCGGTTGCCGCGGTCGCGCTGGCGAGCTTCGCGGCCGGCGCCTATTTCGCGACCCACGTCGACGACGTCAGCAACGCCGCCCGGGTGAGCGCCAAAGCCGCCACCGACACCGGTCGCGCGATGAGCAATCATCCCGACACCGGCCAGAGCATTGAGCTGACCGAGAAGGACGCCGCCGCCATCAAGCCCGCGCCGGTCGGCGAGCGCGAATTCGCGACCGAGAGGACCGCGGTCGGCAGCATCGACTTCAACCAGGACATGACGGTCCAGGTGTTCACGCCCTACCAGGGGCGGATCGCCAATCCGTTCGCCAAGCTCGGTGACGAGGTGACCAATGGTCAGACCCTGTTTACGATCGACAGCCCGGATCTGGTACAGGCCTCCTCAACGCTGATCTCGGCCGCCGGCGTTCTCGAGTTAACCTCGCGCAATCTCGCGCGCCTGCAGGGCCTCTATCAGACGCGCTCGATCTCGCAAAAGGACCTCGAGCAGGCCGCGTCCGACCAGCAGACCGCGGAGGGCGCGCTGCGCGCCGCTCGCGACGCCGTGCGCCTGTTCGGCAGGACCGACGCCGACATGGATCGCATGATCAAGGAGCGGCGCGTTGATCCGATCCTGATCGTGCGCAGCCCGGTCTCCGGCCGGGTCTCGGCGCGCAACGCGGCACCCGGCCTCTATGTGCAACCGGGCAACCCGCCCGCGCCCTACTCGGTCGCCGACGTCTCGACCATGTGGATGCTCGCGAATGTGCCTGAAAGCGAAGTGACGGCGTTCCGCTTGGGGCAACCGGTGCGCGTGAAAGTGCCGGCCTATCCGGACCACGCGTTTGACGGCCGCATCACCACCATCGGCCTCACGGTCGACCCGAACACGCGCCGCGTGCTGGTGCGCTCGGAGATTCAGGATCCGCGTCACGAGTTGTGGGCGGGCATGTTCGCCACGTTCGTGATTCAGACCGGCGATCCGGTGCGCTCGCTCGCCCTGCCGCTCGCCGGAGTGGCCCGCGAAGGCGACGGCACCATGGTGGTCTGGGTCACCACCGACGGCCGCCGCTTCACTAAGCGCACCGTGAAGATCGGGCTGCAGTACGACGGGTACCATCAGATTCTCGAGGGGTTGCAACCAGGCGAGGTGGTTGCGACCGACGGAGCGCTGTTCCTTAACAACGCGCTTGCGATCGCCAACAAGTGAACCACGCGGCCAAACCGCTTCGAGCCCGCCTCGGACCGGCCGGATAGCGAGATCATCGTGCTCAAGGGCCTGCTTGTATTCGGATTGACCCGGCGCCCGATCGTCCTGCTCTGCCTGATGGTGTTCGTCGGTGTCGGGCTGGCGGCGTTTGCCCGGCTCAACATCGAAGCCTATCCGAACCCGGCTCCTGTCATCCTGGAAATCACCGCGCAGGCCCCCGGCCTCTCGGCCGAAGAGATGGAGCGCTACTATACGATCCCGATGGAGGTCGGGCTCGCCGCGACGCCCGGCGTCGACGTCATTCGCTCCACCTCGTTTTACGGCCTGTCGTTCGTGCGCGTCGTGTTCCAGTACGGCGTCGATTACTACTTCGCGCTGACGCAGACGCAGATCAACCTGCAGCAGAACGTCACCCTTCCCAACAACGTGACGCCGCAAATCCAGGGCACCAGCCTGGTCGGCGAGATCTATCGCTACCAGGTGGTCGGGCCGCCGCACTTCGGCTTGACCAATCTGCGCACTGTGCAGGATTGGATTTTGCAGCGCCGCCTGCTGACGGTTCCGGGCGTCGTGCAGGTCAACACCTGGGGCGGGACCACCAAGGAATTCGAGGTCGCGGTCGATCTCAACAAGCTCGACGCCTACAATGTCACGTTGCCGCAGGTGCTCGCCGCGGTCGGCAACGCCAACGTCAACGTCGGCGGGCGCACGATCAGCTTCGGGCAGCAGTCGGTGAACATCCGTGGCGTCGGGCTGATCAACGACGGCGGCGACAACGACCTCACCCAAGGCTATCGGGTCGACGACATCCAGAACATCGTGCTCGGCCAGACCAACGGGATCCCCGTGCTGGTCAAGGACGTCGCCGACGTCTACGTCGGCAACGTCCCGCGCCTCGGGCTTGCCGGCCGCGACAACAACAACGACGTCGTCGCTGCGATCGTCATCATGAACCGCACGCTGCACACCAACGACGTGGTGGCGCGCGTCAAGGCCGAAGTCGAACGGATCAACGCCGACGGCAGCCTGCCGCCGGGCGTAAAACTCGTCCCGTTCTACGATCGCACCACGCTCGTCGCGGTAACGACCAGCACGGTCCTGCACAACCTCGTGTTCGGCTGCCTGCTCATCTTCGTCATCCAATGGGTGTTCCTCGGCGACCTGCGCAGCGCGATCATCGTCGGCGCCAATATCCCGTTCGCCCTGTTCTTCAGCATCATCATCCTGGTCGCGCGCAACGAGGACGCGAATTTGCTGTCGGTCGGCGCGGTCGACTTCGGCATCATCGTCGACGCCGCGGTGATCATGGTCGAGAACGTCTACCGCAATTTCCAGGCGCGACCGGAAGACCGCGAGGTGCTGCTGGCGCAACTCGCCGAGGGACGGTGGGGCGCCGATCCGAGTGCGACTGTTGATTCGTCGGGCGCGACGGTTTGGACCGACCGGCTGCGCCTGATCCTGATCAGCGCGCTGCAGATCGACAAGGCGGTGTTTTTCTCCACCGCCATCATCGTGGCGGCGTTCATCCCGCTGTTCACCATGCAGAGCGTCGAAGGCCAGATCTTCAGCCCGATGGCGAGAACCTACGGCTACGCGCTGGTCGGCGCGCTGATCGCAACTTTTACGGTCACCCCATGCCTGGCGTCGCTGCTGCTCCCGGAGCAGGTCAGCGAAGTCGAGACGATCGCGGTACGGATTATCCGCGCGATCTACACTCCGGTTCTGACCTGGTCGCTGAACAACCGCATCGTCACCGTGCTGCTGGGCATGATTTTCCTGATCGCGGTCGGCTTTCTGGGATCGCGACTCGGCGCCGAGTTCCTGCCGACGCTCGAGGAAGGCAACCTGTGGATCCGGGCCACGATGCCGCCGACCATATCGCTGGAGGCCGGCAACCCCTACGTCAACCGGATGCGCGAGATCATTCTCAAGCATCCCGAGGTCATCACCGTCGTCTCCCAACACGGCCGGCCGGACAACGGCAGCGACGCCGCCGGATTTTTCAACGCGGAATTCTTTGTCCCGCTCAAGCCGTTCGACGAATGGCCATCGGGCATGACCAAGGAGAAGCTGATCGAGGAACTGCAGGCCGAGTTTGAGAACGAATTCACCGGCATCGGCTTCAACTTCTCGCAATACATTCAAGACAACGTCGAGGAAGGCCTGTCCGGCGTGAAAGGCGCGAACTCGGTCAAGATTTTCGGCCCCGATCTCCTGACTTTGGAACGCCTTGCCTCCGACGCGATGCGGGAACTGGAACAGGTGCGCGGAATTACCGACCTCGGCATCTTCAGGGTGCTGGGGCAGCCCAACCTGAACATCACCATCGATCGCCTGAAAGCCGCGCGCTACGGCCTCAATGTCAACGACATCAACCAGGTCGTTCAAGCCGCGATGGGCGGCACAGTCGCAACGACGGTTCTGGAAGCCGAGCGGCAATTCGGGGTGGCGGTGCGGCTCGCACCGGAATTTCGCTCGCAACTCGACGTCATCGGCAAGATCAAGGTCGGCGTCGCCAACGGCAACGGCGGCAACGCCTATATTCCGCTGAGTGAGCTTGCCACTCTTTCGCTCGATACCGGCGCGTCCTACATCTTCCGCGAGCGCAACCGGCGCTTCGTGCCGATCAAGTTCAGTGTACGCGGCCGTGACCTCGCGGGCGCGGTCGAGGAGGCACAGCAGCGCATCAACAAAAACCTGAAACTTCCGACCGGTTATCGCATCGAGTGGGCGGGCGAGTTTGAAGGCCTGCAATCGGCGCAGAAGCGGCTTGCCATCATCGTGCCGATCACCCTCGTGCTGATCATGGCGCTGCTCTACGGGATGTTCAATTCACTGCGCGACAGCTTCATGGCCCTGCTCGGAATTCCGTTTTCGGTCTGCGGCGGAATTCTCGGTCTTTACGTCGCCGGACTTGATTTCAGCATTTCGGCTGCGATCGGTTTCATATCGTTGTTCGGCGTATCGGTCATGAGCGGCATCCTGATCATCAGCGGCTATCACCGCGTCGCCACCGCCGGCATGCCGGTGATCGAAGCCATGCTCCACTCCGTGCAAGAGCAGATGCGCCCGATCCTGATGATGGCGCTGTCGGCCTGCATCGGTCTGTTGCCGGCGGCCGTCTCCACCGGCATCGGCAGTCAGGTTCAGCGGCCGCTGGCGACCGTGGTGGTCGGCGGCATGCTGATTGGACCGATCATGTTGCTGGTGGTGGTGCCTGCCTTGCAAACCTTGTTCCTGGGCCGCACGCGCGCATCTCGACAGGAAACCGAGGAGCCCGCGGCCGACCAGGCTGAGAGCGAGGCGTAAGCGAAACCCGGGCTACGGCTCGATCAGATTGCCGCTCGCGGCCTTGATGGCGGCCTGGATGCGGTTCGACGCGCCCAGTTTCACGCGCGCATTGTCGAGGTGGAAATCGACCGTCCGTTTGGTTAACCCGAGGATCTGCGCAATCTCGGCCGACGTCTTGCCGCGCGCCGCCCAAGTTAATGTCTCCACCTCGCGGTCATTGAGATCGATGAGCTTCGGCCATCTGTCGTTGCGGGCGACACCGGCCAAACGCGCGTTGACGATGGTCTCCAGCACCTCGAAATCGATCGGCTTGGTCACGTAGTCGTCGGCTCCGAGCTGCCGCCCCTTGAGTTCGCTCTCCCGGTCGGTCAGAGCGGTCAGGAACACGAACGGCATGTGACGAAACCGGGGTGCAAGCGCGACCACACGATCCAGCAGCTCGAACCCCGACATTCCAGGCATGCTGATATCCGACAACACCAGATCGGGATCGTGCTTGAGGATCGCCGCGAATCCGGCCCGGCCGTCGCGGGCAACGCTCACCTCAAAACCGCGCTCGGTGAGCTCTTCAGCGATCAACGCCGCGGTCTCATCGTCGTCCTCGATGCACAGGATCTTCTTGCGCTCATCCGGCATGCTGGTCGATCTCAGACTCACAGTGACTGTAGCACGATACTCGCCGGCGGAACGTCGCGCCGGCCGCAAATCCCGGTTCATCCGCCGCCGCGGACGTACTATGCTAAAATGTCTGCATTTTCAACGCCGCACGCGGGACCAATGCCCATCATGCGACAGCCGCGATCCATCCGCTTCCATCTCTCTTTGGTGTTCTTTCTGTTCTTTCTGCTGGTGATTGTGCTCGGCCTATTCAGCATTTCGCGCCTGACCGATTTCAACCGGGTGTCGACCGGCATTGCCGATGTGTGGCTGCCTGATACCCGCATCCTCGGCGACCTGAACAATTTCACCTCCGACTTTCGCGCGACCGAGGGCCGGGACCTGTTGTCCTCGAGCGCGAGCCAGATAGCCACCACCAAGGGCGAGATCGAGTTGCTCGACGGCTTGATCGCGCAGGCCCAGCGCGGCTACGAGCAGCTTAATCACGATGCCATGGAGTCCGGCCTCTACGCGCAATTCAAGGACAAGTGGCGCGAGTATCGGGCGATCGCCGATCAGGTGTTGGCACTATCCCACGACAATCGCAAATCCGACGCGACCGCCATGTATCTGAGCGGTTCGCAAGCCGCTTATGACGCGGCGAGCGACGCGCTCGGCCGGCTCACCGCCCGCAACGTCGCCAACGCGCAGGCGGCGGCGAACCGCGTCGCCGCAACCTATCGGCAGGCGCTGTGGCTCATCGGGATCGCGATCGTGGTCGCCGGCGTCATGGTGGCCGCCGGGCTCTATTACATTCGCCGCTGGATTTCGACCCCCCTGCTCCATCTCGCGCAATGTATGCATGACCTGAGCGCCAACAACACCGATATCGACGTCCAGGGCACCGAACGTGCCGACGAGATCGGCGAGATGGCGCGCGCCGCGGTCGTATTTCAACGCAACGCCATCGAGCTGATGGTGAGCCAACGCGGGCTTGCCCAGCAAGCCTCCATGCTGGAGGAGCGGCTTGCCGCCGAGCAGCGCCTGACCGAAATGCAGCGCAACTTCGTGTCCATGGCCTCGCATGAATTTCGGACGCCGCTGACGATCATCGACGGCAACGCGCGCCGGCTGGTCAAGCTCAGCGAGCAGGCGGCCGGAGCGGAGATCGCGCAACGGGCCGGCCGCATTCGCGCGGCGGTATTGCGCGTCACCCACCTGATGGACAACCTGTTGAATACGTCACGGCTGGTGGATCGCGGGGCGGACCTTTACTTTCACCCCGCCGACATCGACCTCGCCGCGCTGTTGAACGACGTTTGCCAGCTGCATCGCGAGATCGCGCCCAAATCGCGGATCCTCGCGCGCATCGAGGCGCGGCCGCTGCGGATGGTCGGTGATTCGAAGCTCCTGCATCAGGCATTCAGCAATCTTTTGGCAAACGCCATCAAGTATTCTCCCGGCGGCAGCCGAATCGAAGTCGCCACCTATCCCGAGGCGGATCACGTCATCGTCTCGATCGATGATCAGGGAATCGGTATTCCGGCAGCGGATCTGGCGCAAATTTTCGAACGCTACGCCCGCGGCAGCAACGTCTCCGGCATCGTGGGAACCGGGATCGGACTTTATCTTGTGAAGATGGTGGTTGATCTGCATGGCGGCCGCGTCGCGGTCGAGAGCACTGAGGGACAAGGTTCGCGCTTCACCGTCCGTCTCCCGCTCCGTGGCGCGCCGTCGGCCGCAAATCCAGCCGGCGAATCCAGCAAGACATCGGAACCTGCCGAACGCGTCTAGTGCCCCGTTTCCGAAGTTCGTGATCCGTCGCAGCACCCGCTGACACGAACTTAGACACTAACAAGTATTTGATAGCGCATGATCCGGCGAAGTGGTCGCCGGGGCGAAAAAGATCATGCGCCACCTATAGTTAGCGCAAACGGACGCAAAACCGGTGACCACTTTTGCTGGTCGCGCGCAGGCCGCTTATCGATTTGAGGTTCCTGAACGAGCTTGCTGCAAGTGATGCAGGAACTTCAAATCGGCGGCACTAGCCGCCGTTGTGCTCCGCTGCACGATCGTGCATTTTGACGAATAAAATCGCGTGGGCTTGGGTCAGCGATGAGCTTCGAATCTCCGGGATTTCGGCCGCCTCGGCCGACGCCACGGTCGTGCCAACTTGGACCCGTCGCGCTCGTCAAAACAATCATCAACAACCCGATCGAGTGCTGGACCGAGGAACACTTCCGCGAGCCGGTTGTGGTCGGTGGATTCCCGTTCGCGCGGGTCGTCGTCCTCTGCGATCCCGCGGCCATCCGCAAGGTGCTGGTCGAGACCCCGAACGCCTATCCCAAAAACATCCTCGAACGGCGCATCCTGTCCGCCCGCCTCCGCGAGGGGCTCGCCGGCACCGACGGCGAGCAATGGGCGAGCCAGCGACGCGCGCTCGCCCCGTTGTTCGGACGCAAGACGGTCATGCAGCTTGCACCCGCGATGGCGGAGGCAGCCGTGGAGCTGGTCGAGCGCTGGCGTCACCGACGCGCCGGCGAGGCTCTCGATATCAAGATCGAAATGGACGCGCTTGCGCTCGACGTGTTGACCTGCAGCATCTTCCACGCCGGTCTGGGCGGCGATCCGCAAGCCGTGCACGCCGCCATGGTGAGCTTCTTTGCGGCCGCCGGGCGCATCGACCTGTTTGATCTCCTCGGGCTGCCCGATGCCGTGCCGCGCATCACCCAGTGGCGGATGCGCGACGTGCTGCGGACTTTCGAGCAGGCGCTGGATGACGCGATCGCACAAGGACGGCGCGACCGGCGTCCAGCGGACGCCGCACGCGATCTGCTGGACACGTTGCTTGCCGCCAAGGATCCGGAAACCGGACGCGGCATGAGCGACGCCGAAGTCAAAGCCAATGTCCTTACATTTTTCTTCGCCGGCCAGGAATCGACCGCCACCGCGTTGACCTGGGCAATCTATCTGCTGTCGCAGTCGCCCGGCTGGTCGGCGCGGGTTCAGGCGGAGGCGGAGCGCGAGCTGACGAGCCCGTTTGACGGCGCGGCCGATCGCCTCCCGCAGACACGGGCGGTGATCGACGAGGCGATGCGGCTCTATCCGCCCTTTGCCGGGGTCACCCGCACAGCAAGCCGCAGCGATGAGCTCGCGGGCCGCATGATTGCGCGCGGCACCATGATCGTCATTTCGCCCTATGTGCTGCATCGCCATCGGATGCTGTGGGATGACCCCGACCGGTTTGATCCCGGCCGTTTTCTTGATGGCGCGCCGCGAACAGTCGATCGCTACGCCTATCTGCCGTTCGGCGTGGACCGCGCATGTGCATCGGCGCCGGATTTGCGCTGCAGGAAGCAACCATCGTACTCGCGACCATCATGAAGCATTTCACGCCCGCGCTCGCGCCGGACCAAACGGTGTGGCCGCTGCAGCGCTTCACCTTGCGGCCGCGCGATCCCCTGATGATGACCATGACGCCGCGCGCCTAAGCCCGTCGACCGCCCGGCGGGTCCTGGACCGAGGAACTTACTGGCTTGGCGCCGGCCCAGCCGCCGCCTGGACGACGATCGTCCCGGTCATGTGCGGATGCAGGCTGCAGAAGTACTCATAGCTGCCCGCGGTCGTGAACGTGAACGAGTAGCTATCGTCGGTGTCGAGCGCCGGCGACTTGAATGCCTTGGCGGTCGAGGCGACGGTGTGCGGAATGTCGTCGCGGTTCGTCCACGTCACCTTACTGCCGGCCTTGATGGTGAGCGTCTGCGGCGAGAAGGTGAAATTATCGATCGTCACCTCGGCGTCGGCCGCGCGCGCCGGACTACCTACGATCAGCAACGCAGCCGCGATCAGCGCGGCACAGCCGGCCCGGGCGCGGCCCGGGCCACGCATTGTCGATGCGATTACCATGAGCTACGCCTTTGATCAGCTCTGCAGCGGCATATCGATGATCGCGAGGCGCTGCTGGCCCTGCTTGAACTTCACCTCGGTGATGCCGAGCAGCTTGCGCAGCTGATCGTCCGGCACCTTCATCGGACCGGGCGATGGCGCCGAGCCCGGCGCCGGCTGCGGGAATGAGGTCGACGTCGCGGTGTGGAACGTGACGTTGCCTTCGACTTTCTGCATCACCTGGTGGATGTGGCCGTTGAGCACCGTGACCGAGCCGAAGCGCTTGACGAGGTCCAGCGCCTTGGCGCCGTCGTCGGTTCCCCAGCCCCACTGCTGATAGACCGTCCACAGCGGAACGTGGGCGAACAGCACGACCGGCTGGCTGGCCGAGCGTCCGCGCAGGTCGTCTTCGAGCCAAGCGAGTTGCGCGGCTCCGAGGTTCCCAAGTCCGCCGGCCTTGAGGTCCAACACGTTCACCAGGCCGACGAAGTGGACGCCGTTGGCGTCGAAACTGTACCAGCCGTCGCCCTGGGTGCCCTTGCCGTAGCGCTCGAGATAAAGCTTGTGCTCTTCATCGATGACGTCGTGCTCGCCGGGGACGTAGTGCACATCGAGGCCGGCCTGCGAAATGAGGCTGTTGGCGTCGTCGAATTCCTTGACTTTGGAGAGGTGGGTAATGTCGCCCGTGTGGATCATGAACGCGGGCTTGACCGGCAGCGCTTTGATCTTGCCGATCGCGGCGTTGAGCGTACCCATGGTGTCGGGGTTGGCGGGCTTGTCGAACCCGATGTGGCTATCGCTGATCTGCATGAACGTCACGGCGCCGGCGTCCGCCGCCACCGCCTCGCCGACGATGCCAAGCGAGCGCGGTACGCCACCGGACACAGTCCACAGCACGCCAGCACCGGCCCAGGTCATGCATTCAAGCACCTTGCGCCGATTGAGCGCGGTCGGTTCGCGACGATCGGCTTCGTTATCGAGATCCTTCATGATTCTGCTCCCATGAAGCGCATTGCTTCCGGATGGGAGACTCGCCCGCGCCGACGGGCATTCCGGAAGCACACGGGTTCGTGAAGGGTCCCGCAAGATTCCTGGTGGTAGGGAAAAATACCCACTTTCCAAGACCCGGTTCAGCCCGCTAGGTTTCGTACAACCACCGGGCAGCGCTGCTCAGGCAGTCGGGACCCAACCCGACGCGCGCGACCGCCTGTTAATTTTGGGGAGGATCAACATGTGGAATCAAGTCTACGATCCGTTCAGCAATACCGTCTTGTCGACGATCGCGGCCGCTCTACCGGTCGTGACACTGTTGGTCCTGATCGCATCCAACAAGGTGAAGGCGCATATCGCCGCGATCATCGCGCTGATTGTCGCCAATCTGATCGCCATCTTCGTGTTCACCATGCCGTCCGGGATGGCGCTGCGCGCAACGGTTTTGGGAGCAGTCACGGGGTTTTTCCCGATCGGCTGGATCGTGCTCAACGTCATTTTTCTCTACCGGCTCACGGTCGAGAAAGGCGCTTTTGAAATCCTGCAGACCACGATCGGCGGGGTCACCAAGGACCGCCGGCTGCAGCTTCTGCTGATCGCGTTTTCGTTCGGAGCGTTCTTCGAGGGCGCGTCCGGCTTCGGCACACCGGTGGCGGTGACCGGCGCCATCCTCATCGGGCTGGGGTTTTCACCGCTCGCCGCCTCCGGTCTCTCGCTCATCGCCAACACGGCGCCGGTGGCCTATGGGGCGCTCGGCACCCCGATCGCCGGACTGGCCAGCGTCACGGGTCTCGATCCCTTCCTGCTGGGCGCCATGGTTGGACGGCAGCTGCCGTTCTTCTCGCTGATCGTCCCGTTCTGGCTGATCTGGACCTTCGCGGGGCGGCGCGGAATGCTGGAGATCTGGCCCGCGATCCTGGTCTGCGGCGTGTCGTTTGCAATCCCGCAGTTCCTGATCTCGAATTTCATCAATCCATGGATCGTCGATATCGGCGCCTCGCTGATCTCGATGGCGTGTCTCATCCTGTTCCTGCAGGTATGGCAGCCCCAGAAACTCTGGCTGTCGCCGGCGCTGCGCAGCCACGATGACTCCGCTGCCACCATGGAACAAAAACCGCCCGCCAAGGTGATCGAGCCGACGCGTCAGCAGGTCTGGTGGGCGCTGATGCCGTGGATCATCGTGTGCGTCATCCTGCTGATATGGGGCACCGACCTATTCAAGGCGTTCGTCAATCCGCCGACGACCTGGACTTTTCAGGTTCCGAACCTGCACGGGTTGATCAACAAGGTGCCGCCGGTCGTGACCAAGCCGACGCCGGAAGGCGCGGCATTCGCGTTCACCTGGCTGTCCTACACCGGCTCGGGGATGCTGATCGCGGCCATTATTTCAGGCCTTCTCCTGGGCTTTTCGCCGGTGCAGCTGGTGAAATCCTACGGCGCCACCATCAAGGTGTGCGCCTACTCGCTCGTCACCATCGCGGCGATGCTGGCGATCGGGACGCTCACCCGGCTGTCGGGCATCGACGCCACGCTCGGCCTCGCGTTCGCAGGCGCCGGGGTGCTCTACCCGTTCTTCGGCACGTTGCTGGGTTGGTTGGGCGTTGCGCTGACCGGCTCCGACACCGCGTCGAACATCCTGTTCGGCAACCTGCAGCGGATCACGTCGGAGCAGCTGGGCCTGTCGCCGATCCTGATGAGCGCCGCCAACTCGTCGGGCGGCGTCATGGGCAAGATGATCGACGCACAGTCGATCGTGGTCGCCTCGACCGCGACCAACTGGTTCGGACACGAAGGCACGATCCTGCGCTTCGTATTCTGGCACTCGATCGCGCTCGCCTGTCTGGTCGGCGTCCTGGTGATGCTGCAGGCCTACCTGCTAACCGGCATGATTGTGCACTGAACCGCCGGCGCAAACGTCTTGCGCCGTTTCAACGCAGCCCCGACCGCCGCGTGATCCCGGCGATGTTCCTTGATCACGTTCACGCGCCCGCTAGACTGCGTGCGCTTCAACAACTTTCGGAGGAAGCTCATGCCCGCACAACGCCGACCCGGCCGTACCGCCCTGTTTGGATACACGCTTTTGACGGCGTTATGTTTTGGCGGCATTGCCGCCGCCGAGCCCTTCAGCGTCACATCGTCGTCGTTCAAGGACGGGGCTGTGCTCGACAAGAAATACGTTGGCAACATCAAGACCAATCCGAATTGCGTCGGCGAAAATGTCTCGCCGGCCCTGTCGTGGTCCAACCCACCCGCCGACACGAAGAGTTTTGCAATCCTCGTGATTGATCCGGAAGGTCGGGCGCCGGCAGGTGTGGCTCATTGGGTCAGCTACGGGATCCCAGCGTCCACAACCGGATTCGCCGAGGGCGAGGTCAGTGGCCCGTCCAGCAAATACGTGGGCGGCAAGAGCACCATGAGCCTGCCGAACTACATGGGCCCCTGCACGCCGGCTGGTGTCGGGTTCCACCACTATACATTCATTCTGATGGCCACTGACCTGGAGCCGACCGCGTTAGCGCCGGGTTTGACGCGCGAGGAGCTGACCACCGCCCTCACCGGCCATGTCAAAGGCTCGACCGGCATCGTTGGCTTGTTTGGCCGGCCGTAGCGGCATCCTGAGGCGCACGTACTCCGTGCGCGTTCGTCCCATCCGTGTGATCTCAATCCGGAAGCAGCCGCTCGGTCGTATCCTTCAGGGCGACGCCGGATGTCCGGCGCGCCCGCATCGCTTGTAGGAGGTGCACCAGCGTGAACGCGGCGTCGGCATAGCCGATGCCCTCGGAGCGGATGTTGGAGATGCAATTGCGCTGCGCATCGGTGGTGTGCGGGCCCGGCTGCCAGGTCAGATAAGCGCCCATGCTATCGGGCGCCGACAGCCCCGGCCGCTCGCCAATCAATACGACGACGCTGTCGGCGTTGAGCGCGCGCGCAACCGCATCCCCGATCGCAACCCGCCCCAGGCGCACGAGGATCAGCGGCGCGACCTGCCAGCCCGCCCCGGCGAGCTTGGGCAGCGCTTGCGCGAGCAGCGGTGGCGCGTGCGACTGCACGGCGCGCGCCGAGAGGCCGTCGGTTACCACAAATACGACGTCGTAAGCTTGCGCCCGCGGCGTAAGCGATGCCGCCTCGGCAGTGGCAAGGCGCCGGCCGAGGTCGGGCCGCAGCAAGTACTGCGCGCGGTCTGCAACCGCGCTCGAGACCGCGTGCACCGGGAGCCCGAGCGCGGAGAGGTCGGCGAGCAGTTTGGCCTCATCGAGCGGCGCGTGCACGGCATCGCGGGCGCGCGCATGGGCGAGGCGAAAATCGAGCAGTGGCGCGGTCGCCAGCGATGCGCCGGTACGCGCAAGCCCGATCCGGGCGGCGGTCGACTGGCGCAGCGCCACCCAAGGGTCGCCCGCTGCGTCGTCCGCGCCACCACCGCCGATCTTCGGAGGCTTGTGCATGCTGCGCCCTTACGCCGGCAGCAGCGCGCGCAGCCGTGCCGGCACGGCGCGCGTTCGAACGCGCTCGGCCGCGTCGAGCAAGCCCTGGCGCTCAAGCCACGCCTCGAATTCGGGGGCCGGGCGGCGATGAAACAGTTCCCGCATCGCCAGTGCATCGTGGAACGACGTGCTCTGATAGCCGAGCATGATATCGTCGGCGCCCGGGACGCCCATCACGTAGGTGACGCCGGCGGCGACCAGCAGCCCCAGCAGCGCATCCATGTCGTCCTGATCGGCCTCGGCGGGGTTGGTGTAGCAGACATCGCACCCCATCGGCAGGCCGAGTAGCTTACCGCAGCAATGATCTTCCAGCCCGGCGCGGATGATCTGCTTGCCGTCGTAGAGATATTCCGGCCCGATGAATCCGACCACGGTGTTGACCAGCAGCGGCTTGAACGCGCGCGCGACGCCGTAGGCGCGGGCCTCCAGGGTCTGCTGATCGACGCCGTGGTGCGCGTTCGCCGACAACGCGCTGCCCTGCCCGGTCTCGAAGTACATGACGTTGTCGCCGATCGTGCCACGGTGCAGCGCGAGCGCGGCCGCGCGCGCCTCTCGCAGCAGCGCAAGGTCGACCCCGAAGCTGCGGTTGGCGGCTTGCGTGCCGGCGATCGATTGAAACACAAGATCGACTGGCGCGCCTTGCTGGATCAGTCCGAGCGTCGTGGTGACGTGGGCCAGCACGCAACCCTGGGTCGGGATGTCGAGCTTCTGGCGCACGTCGTCGAGCAGACCCAGCAGCGCGCGCGTACGCTCCGGGCTGTCGGTTGCCGGATTGATCCCGATGACCGCGTCGCCGGCACCGAGCAACAGGCCGTCGAGGATGCTGGCGGCGATGCCGCGCAGGTCGTCGGTTGGATGATTGGGCTGCAAGCGCACCGACAGGCAGCCCGGCCGTCCGAGCGTGTTGCGGAACCGGGTCACGACCGAGCACTTGGCCGCGATCATCATCAGATCCTGCAGCCGGCAGATCTTGCAGACCGCGGCGACCATTTCCGGCATCAGGCCGGGAGCCAGCGCAGCAAGCGTCTCGCCGGTGGCGGTGTCGGAGAGGAGCCAGTCGCGCAGACCACCCACCGTCAGGTGCGCGATCGGCGCAAAGGCCGGCGCGTCGTGGCTGTCGATGATCAGCCGGGTGACCTCGTCGGCCTCGTACGGCACGACATGCTGGTCCAGGAAAACCCGCAACGGCAGGTCGGCCAGCGCCGATTGCGCGGCGACCCGCTCCTCCTCGCTGCCGGCCGCTACTCCCGCCAGAACGTCGCCGCTGCGCAGCGGCGACGCCTTCGCGAGCAGCGCCACCAGGTCTTCAAAAACGTGGTGCTGGTTTGCGATGCTCGCGCGGTACATAGCGTCCTACCGGAGGATTCGCGCCGCAGGATTTGCGCAACGCGCCGAGCGCAGTCGACAAGCCGAGCGTGGAGAGTTTGATGGCGCGCGGCGGATTGCCGAGCTCAGCCGCCGAGTCCGTCTCGAGAATATCGATGGTCGGATGGCTCGCTGCCACCTCCAGGAACTCGAGCGAGGTTGATGCGGTACGGCCGTCCGTGACCCGCCCGGCGTCAATCAGTTCCGTCTTGCTGATCGGGCTTGTCTTCGGAAAGCTCAGACCGACCGGACCCGCGGCCAGACTGATCGCGGCCCAGGTGGTTGCGTCAGGTTTCGGCGGCGCCCCCTTGTCCGGCACAAGTTCGCGCTCGTAGCGCACGTTGATCCGGGACGGCTCCCCGCAGCTCAGCCGCACCAGGCTGGTGCGGAACTCGTCCGGGCGCACGCCGTCCGCGTGGGTAAAGAGCTTGATCACGCTCGCACGCTGCGTCGCCGAGGCCTCGACCACCGTCCAGGGCGTCTCCTGAAAGCTGCTGGTATCGATCCGGAAGCGCGCAAGTTCATTGCGGCTCAGGATGTGCACCTTCTCAAACGGAACCTTCTGGATCGCCCCGTACAGGTCGTCGCTGATACCCATTTCGTGGATGTAGTTGCGCAGTTCGAGATTGAACGACGCAAGCTGGACGTTGGCGAACAGCCGCTCCCATTCCCCGATGTAGGGAACCTTGCTGGCGTGGATGCCGACGCGTGCCCCGGGCGGCACGTGACGCACCTTGGCGCCGATCAGCGCGTAGACGCACGACGAGTTGCAGCCGGCGTTGATGCCGCGCCAGCGCGCCAGCAACGGCGCCCCCGACCGCTTCATCGCCCGACAGACCGCCTCGCTCTTGCCGATGCACCCTTCCGGAATGGTCCTTGCCACCCCGGCGGTCATCCCGCGTTCGTGCAGCATGCGGCCGATGGCGAGCCCGTTATCGGTGAGCCCGCCGGGCGAATAGAAATAGATTGGCAGCGTGCGGCCGGACGTTTGCTTGAGGAAATGGCGAAACCGTTCGGCGGCGCCGGAATCGAACTGGCCTTCGGCCGCGATCCATTCGCTGCAGCCGGGCCCGCACGCGTTCGGCTCACCCTTCGCGAGGTAGAACAGCAACGGCGAGCGCTCGATCTCGACGTGCTCGCGCGGTGTGGCCGGAGCGCGTTGCGCGCCTGCGTCCGCAGTTGCGGCAAGCAAGCCGATCGCCGAAGCCGTGATGAATAGCGCTCGCCTGAGCATTGTTTCGTAACTGGCTCCGTCCCGCCACATCTCTAGATTTGCACCGCCGGCAGCGGCGCGCGGCCCCGGATCATATCAGCCGCCTTTTCGGCAATCATGATGGTGGGGGCGTTGGTGTTGCCCCCGATCAGCGTCGGCATCACGGACGCGTCGACCACCCGCAGGCCGTCGACGCCGCGCACCCGCAATTCGGAATCGACCACCGCATCGCCATCCCGGCCCATCCGGCAGGTGCCGACCGGGTGGAACACCGTGCCGACGGTATTGCGGATGTAGTCGCGCAACGCATCGTCGCTTTGCACGCCCGCGCCGGGCCGGAACTCCGGCCCGCGCACCTTGTCCCAGGCCGGTGCCGCCAGCAGCCGCCGGCTGAGCTTGAGCCCGCGCAGCATGAGCTCGAGGTCGTCCGGGTGCGACAGGAACTGCGCCTCGATGCGCGGCGCAGCGTCCGGATCTGCGCTGGTCAGCAGCACCTCGCCGCGGCTTTTCGGGCGTAGCAGTACGGTGACGAGCCCATAGCCGTGGCCGAACCCGGTGCGGCCCTCGGGCACCCGGTGCGCGGGCAGCAGGATGAATTGAATGTCCGGCCGGTCGAGGGTCGGACCGGTGCGGATGAACCCGCCCGCATGGAACAGGTTGTTGGCAAGAATGCCGCGCCGGAACAGGAGGTATTGCAGCACGTTCCACGCGCCCCAGGGAAGCGCGCGCCACGAAATCCCGTACGGAATGGTGGTCGGGCTGAGATGCTGGACCGCGGCCGCGAGGTGATCCTGCAGATTGCGCCCGACGCCGGGCAGGTCGTGCACGACATCGATCCCGTGCCGGCGCAATTCGGCCCCGGGGCCGACGCCGGAGCGCATCAGGATCATCGGCGAAGCGATCGTTCCACCGCAGATGATGATTTCACGCCGGGCGAACAGCTGCTGGGGCGTTGAGCGGACCCGCAAGGCCACACCGCTCGCGCGCCGGCCCGTGAAGGTGATGCGATCGACTTGAGCGTGGGTGATCACGCTGAGGTTCCGGCGCGCGCGTGCCGGGTTGAGGAACGCGGTTGCGGTCGAAACCCGGCGCCCGTTGAGATGGGTCGACTGCCGGCGCCCAAAGCCCTCCTGCTGCGCGCCGTTGAAGTCCTTGGTGAGCGGCATCTGCATTGAAGCCGCTGCCGCGCACATCATATCGACCAGCGGACTGTAACTGTCGGCGTCGCGCACGTTCATGAGGCCGCCCTTGCCGTGATAGGCCGGGTCGGTGTCCCCGAACTGTTCGTTGTTCTCGGATTTCTTGAAATAGGGCAGGACGTCGCGAAACGCCCAGCCGCTGTTCCCGGCCGCCGCCCAGTCGTCGTAGTCGAGCCGGTGGCCGCGCATGTAGACCATGCCGTTGATGGAGCTCGATCCGCCCAGCACCTTGCCGCGCGGAATATAGATCGCGCGTTGCGCAGCCTGATCCTGCTGGGTGGTCCAGTAGCGCCAGTTGAGCCTGCGATGATGCATCAAGAAGCCGATGGCGAGCGGAATGTGAATCAGCGGGTTGCGGTCGCGCCCGCCCGCTTCGATCAGGCACACACGCACGCTTTCGTCCTCGCTCAAGCGATTGGCGAGGACGCAGCCGGCCGAGCCGGCGCCGACGATGATGTAATCGAACGTATCCGCCCGCTCGGGCGCGCGCGTATCCCGCATGGCAACCAGCACCCCGTGCGTTTCCGGAGCTAGCAGAACCCCATTGCGCCCGCTGCCGCAAGAGGACGCCGGCGGCCAAGCTCCGTTTTCGCAAGCCTGCAATGAACCAAACCTCTGGCAAACTTGAGGCGATAGCGGCGCTCCTCTATCGTTGGCGCGCAATATTTTGCGTGGTCAACGACGGGTGCGTTCCAGCGGGACGCAATCAAATGGGGCGGAACGCACATGACCCGGGACGCAACTTCCCATGGATAGCCGTGCCGACGGGGCGAGCGCCGCCGCGGCCGAGACGATCGCGGCCGACTATGTGGTGGTCGGCGCCGGCTCGGCCGGCTGCGTGCTCGCGAGCCGGCTCGGCGAGGACGGCGCCCGCGTCGTGCTGATCGAGGCCGGTCCGCCCGACCACAATCCGCTGATCCATATTCCGGCCGGCATGATCAAGCTCATGCGCCATCCGCGCCTGAACTGGAATTTCTTCGCCGAACCGGAACCCGGAACCGCCGGCCGCGCGCTGCACTGGCCACGCGGAAAGGTTCTCGGCGGAAGCTCCTCGATCAACGGGATGCTTTACGTGCGCGGAAACGCCCGCGACTACGACCGCTGGGCCCAGATGGGCTGCACCGGTTGGAGCTATGAGGACGTCTTGCCGCTGTTCAAGCAATCCGAGGCCTATACCGGCACCGGCGGCGACGACCGCTATCGGGGCCGCGGTGGACCGATGGCGGTCGAGGAATATAGGACCGTGCTGCCCGCGACCGATTGCTTCGTCGCCGCTGCGCAGGAGGCCGGTATCCCGCGCACGCCCGACTACAATGGCGCGTGCCAGGACGGGGTCTGCTATTCACAGAACAGCCGGCGCGGACGGTTTCGCGCCTCCACGGCGCGCGCCTTCCTGGCGCAGGCGCGGCGGCCCAATCTGCGGGTTGAGACCGGCGCGCTGGTCACCCGGTTGACGTTCAAGGGCCGGCGCTGCACCGGCGCCGAATTCCGCCGCGGCGATCGCGCGTTCGTTGCGACGGCGGCGCGCGAGGTCATCGTGTCTGCCGGCGCGATCGGCAGTCCGCATCTCCTGCAAATCTCCGGGATCGGCGCGCCCGAGCACCTGGGTTCCATCGGGCTGCCGGTCGTCCACGCTATCCCGAATGTCGGGCTCAACCTCTCGGACCATCTGGCGGCGCTGGTGGTGCATCGGCTGCGTGATCTCGTCTCGATCAATCAGCTCGTGCGCGGCGTCCCGCTGGTGCGCGAAGCGCTGCGTTATGCGATGACCGGCCGCGGCGCCTTCACCTTCGGGGTCACGACCGCGATCGCGTTTACGAAATCGCGCGAGGGGCTGGAGAGCCCGGACCTGCAGCTCTCGTTCACGCCGATGAGCCGCGGGCCAGACCGCCATGGTTTCGACCAGCTGGAACGCGAGCCCGGCGCCAGCATCGCGGTGTGCGTGGTGCAGCCGGAAAGCCGCGGCAGCATCCTGGCGCGATCGGCCGACCCGACCGAATACCCGGCGATCCGCCCAAATTATCTGTCGGCGCCGCGCGACGTGGACGCAATGGTCGCCGGCCTGCGGCTCGCCCGGAAGATCTTCGCCGCGCCATCCTGGATGGCGCACAGCGATGGCGAGATCCGGCCCGGACAGAAAGCCAATGCCGACGCCGAGCTCGCGGACTACGCCCGCGCCAGCGCCGGCAGTGTGTTCCATCCGGTCGGCACCTGCCGCATGGGAGCTGATGCGGCTTCGGTCGTCGACCCCCGCCTGCGCGTGCGCGGTATCGGCGGCCTGCGGGTGATCGACGCTTCGATCATGCCGACGGTGACCACCGGCAACACCAATGCGCCGACGATCATGATCGCCGAGAAAGGCGCGGCGATGATCCGCGCGGACGCGCGCGGCTAGCCGTCGGCTGTTGCCGTTAGTGGGTCGTGCCCAGCCCGAGGTAGCTTTCCGCCACGCGCGGGTTCTCGGCGAGCTCGCCGGCCGCGCCTTCAAGCGCAATCTCACCGTGCTCCATCACGTAGCCGTAGTCGGCGACGGCGAGCGCGGCGCGCGCGTTCTGCTCGATCAACAGAATGGACACGCCGCTCTTGTGCAGGTCGGCGATGATGCGAAAGCTCTCGCGTACGATCTGCGGCGCGAGGCCGAGGCTAGGCTCGTCCAACATCAACAGGCGCGGCCGCGACATCAGCGCGCGCCCGAGCGCCAGCATCTGCCGCTCGCCGCCGGAGAGCGTGCCGGCGAGTTGGCGCTGGCGTTCACGCAGGCGCGGAAAGCGCGCGTAGACCTTGGCGAGCTCCTCGTCGATCTCATGATGACGGCGGTGGCGAAAGCTGCCGAGCCGCAGGTTGTCCTCGACGGTGAGCGACCCAAAGAGTTCGCGCCGCTCCGGAACGAGCACCAGGCCGGCCGCGACGCGGTCCTCGACGCGCGCGTTGCGCAGATCCCGGTTCTCGAACCTGATGCTGCCGGTCTGCTCGAGCAGTCCCATCAGGGCATTGAGCAGCGTGGTCTTGCCGGCGCCATTGGCGCCGATCACCGTGACCACGCTGCCCGGCGGGACGTTGAGTGAGACGCCGCGCACCGCTTCGACCTTGCCGTAGGCGACCGACATGCGCTCCACGACCAGCAACGGTTCGGTCACGCGACACCCCCGAGGTAAGCCTCAATCACGACCGGATTGACGCGGATGTCACGCGGCAGTCCCTCGGCGATCTTCTTGCCGAAATCCAGCACGACGATGCGCTCCGCAAGCCCCATCACGAAATCGACGTCATGCTCGACCACCAGGATGCTGATCCCCTCGCCTTTGAGCTCGCGCAGCAACCGGGCCAGTGCCTGCTTCTCGGCGGCGCGCAGTCCAGCCGCCGGCTCGTCGAGCAGCAACAGCCGCGGGTCGAGACAAAGCGCGCGCGCGACCTCGACCAGACGCATCTGGCCAAGCGAAAGATGCCCGGCCGGGCGAAACATCTCTTTGCTGAGACCGACACGCTCGAGCCGCCGCGC
This sequence comes from Xanthobacteraceae bacterium, assembly GCA_035472475.1. Taxonomy (GTDB): domain Bacteria; phylum Pseudomonadota; class Alphaproteobacteria; order Rhizobiales; family Xanthobacteraceae; genus JAFAXD01. Next base: position 53,770 of record DATIPA010000202.1, read on the forward strand.
CGCGTGCGCGAACAGCCGCCGCTCCTCGGCGCGATCGAGACGCAGGATCGCGGACATGACGCCGGCGCTCCCGCGCGAATGCGCGCCGAGTGCCACGTTTTCGATCACCGACAGTTCGGGAACAAGGCGCACGTGCTGAAATGTGCGCGCGATGCCGCGGCGTGCGATCGCCTGCGGCGCGAGGCGCTCGATTGGGTCGCCGTCGAACAGGACACGCCCAGCGGTTGCACGTCGGACTCCAGTCATCAGATCAAATAGCGTGCTTTTGCCGGCGCCGTTGGGCCCGATCAGCGCAACGGTTTCGGCTTCGCCGACCGCGAAGCTGACGTCGTCGACCGCAACCAGCCCGCCGAAGGTCTTGCGCGCCTTGTCGAGCACGAGCAGAGCGTCCGCGCGCACACGCGCCGGCCGGGCCGGAACCTCCATGTCGGCCGCCGGATCGATCTTGCGCGCCGCGGTTGTCGGCAACCAGAACGAGACCAGCGGCCATACCCCCTCGCGCGAATACTGCAGAATGCCGACCAGCAGGATTCCGAACAGGAGGTCCTGGAACATGCCGAGCCGGCCGAGCACGTCCTGAATGAGGTCCTTCAGGATGATCACGATGCCGGCACCGAGCACGGCTCCGAACACCTGGCCGACGCCGCCGACAATCGCCATCAACAAATAGTCGATGTTTGCCTCGGTCCCGAACGCGCTGGCGCTGAGCGTGCGCTGGAAATGCGCATAGAGCCAGCCGGCAAGCCCGGCCAGCAGCGCCGCGTAGACAAACACCACAAGTTTTGCGCGCGCGGTCTGCACGCCGAATGCTTCGGCCGCGATCGCGTTGCGGCGGAGCGCGCGAAACGCGCGGCCGACGCGGCTATCGAGCAGATTGATGGTGGCCAGCACCGACACCACCACGGCGAGCCACACCAGCGCGTAATAAGAGCGCGCGGTGAGCAGCGCGAGCGAGCCGATCTTCAACGGCGGGATGCCGGTCATGCCGGTCTGGCCGCCCAGAAACGCGCTGTTGCCGAAGATGTAGAAGATGCTGATGCCCCAGGCGAGGGTACCGAGCGGCAGGTAGTGACCGGACAGCCGCACCGTGATGGCGCCCAGGCAGCAGGCGGCAATTCCGGTGACGATCAGCGCGGCCGGCAACCCCAGCCACGGCGACAACCCGAACGTGGTGGACAAGAGCCCGGTCGTGTAGGCCCCAAAGCCGACGAACGCCGCCTGCCCGAACGAAGTCATGCCACCCATGCCGGTCAGCACCACGAGGCCGAGCGCGGTCAGGCTGGCGAGCCCGATCAGGATCAGCAGGGTCACCCAGAATTCCGGGATGAGCGGAGACAGCGGCAGCACCAGCAGCAGCGCGGCGAGCGCCCACGCGATTGCTCGTGCGACCCGCGGGTTCACTCCTCCTCCTCCACCGCCGGGGCACGCAGCGAGCGCAGCAGCAGGATCGGAATGAGCGTCGTGAACACCACGACCTGCTGGTAGTTACTGTTCCAGAAAGCGGCGAACGATTGCAGCAGGCCGACAAACAGCGCGCCGGCGACGGCCAGCGGATAGCTTCCCATGCCGCCGATGATGGCCGCCACAAAGCCGATCAGACCGATCAGGAAGCCGGTGTCGTAGTAGACCATGGTCACCGGCGCGATCAGCACGCCCGATACCGCACCGATGAACGACGCCAGCGCGAACGTGATCTCGCCCACCTGGCTGATTGGAATACCGACCAGCCGGGCGCCGGTCCGGTTCACCGCCACCGCCCGCATCGCCTTGCCGATCAGCGTGCGGTCGAAGAGGAGCCAGAGCAAGAACATCAGCACCAGCGACACCGCCACCATGATGACGCTTTGACCCGACACGACGATGCCGGCGGTATCGAACTGGACGCCCGACAGCGGGTTCGCCATGAACCCTTCCGGCCCGAAGAACACGAGTCCAAGCACGCTGAGCGCGATGTAGACGCCGACCGAAGCGATCAGCAATGTGAGCACCGATGCTTGTTCCAGCGGCTGGAACGCCAGCCGGTAGAGATAGGGTCCGAGCGGCGTGATCAACATCAAGGTCAGAGCGACCTCAACCGCCATGCCGGGCTGCAGCGGCACAAGCCATGTCACCAGAGCGTACATGACGGCCGGGAACACCAGATCGGTTGCAACCCGGCGTAAGAACCACGCCCTGGTAATGCGCGAGCGCGTGCGCAACGCGTCGATAACGAACGCCGCGCATCCGAGCGCCAGCAAAAGCCAGACGGTCCCCGGAACATTGCCGCGCTGGAACTGGCTGAGCGTCAGCGCCGCGAATGAGACGTAGACGCCCTGTGGCAGCAGAATGACCCGGGTGACCACGAACACCAGCACGAGCCCGATCGCCAGCAGCGCGTAGATCGTGCCGTTGACGACGCCGTCCACCACCAGGGTCCAGAAGATCGTCGGATCCATCAAAAACTCAGACCGTCACCCTGAAAGATACCGCCGATCACGGTCGACCCGAGATCGGCGGCCTTGCACCTCGTCGACGAGGTATGAAGGGCGCGACTTGTCCGGCTGGCGCTGCTTCGCCGTCCGCGCTTACTTCACCAGATGAAACGCCCCGTCCCTCACCGTCATCACGAACTGACCGCTGGGATCGTAGCCGGCATGTTCGGTCGGCGAGTTGGTCAACAGCCCGTTGTTGAGATAGAGGCCCTTGACGTTTTCGAGCGCGTCGCGAATTCCGTCCTTGAACTCCTGAGTGCCGGGCTGACCACGCTTTAATCCAGCCGGGACTGCGAGTTCGAGCAGCGTCGTGCAGTCGGCCAGGTGCGCCGCCATGATCGGCGGCTCGGCTTTGAATTTCTCCTTGTAGCCAGGCACGAACTTCTCGGCGAGCTTGCGGTACGGACTATCGGCCGGAAGGTCCCGATAGATGATGAACGGTTCGCCCACCATCACCACGCCATCGACGTCCTTGCCGCCGCGGTCGATGAAATCCGGCAGGCCGATGCCGTGCCCGGCCAGAATGATGCCCTTGAAACCGCGCTGGCGCAGGTCGCGGATCGGGATCACGGCCGGCGTGCCGCCGGCGGCGATGAAAATCGCGTCGGGCTTGGCGGCGATGAGTTTCAAGGCTTGCGGCGTGGTGCTGGTCGCGGAGCGTTCGAACGACTCGACTGCGACTACCTTCATGCCGGTCGGCGGCAGCAGCTGATCGAATAGGCCGGTCCACACCTGCAGATAGGCATCGTTGAAGCCCATGATCCCGATCGTCTTGACGCCCTTGTCGCTGAAATATTTGACGACCGGCGGCGCCGTGGTGTCGTCATTGGGGACGATCTTGAACGACCAGCGCCGGATGTCGTCGACCGGATAGACCAGGGCTTTGATTGCGCTAGTCGCCAGCAACGGAGTCTTGGCTTCACCCGCAATCGGTACCATCGCGAGCGAGGTCGGCGTCACCGCCTCCCCGATCAACACATCGGCCTTGTTCTCGGTGATGAGCTTGCGGGTGTTGGCCGCGGTCTGGGTAACGTCAGTGCGGCTGTCGAGCGCCACATAGTTCACCTTCAGGCCGCCGATGGTCGGCGGCATCAGGCTGACTGCATTCATCATCGGCACGCCGAATGAGGAACCAGGTCCGGTCTGTGGCAGATTGATGCCGATCGTCAGGTCAGCGGCGGCGGCCGCGTTCGCCGAGCCGATGATCGCGGCCGATAGCAGCGTCTTCCAGCACATATTCGCCATTGTGCATCCCTCCCGGGCACTCTTTTTGTGAGCCCAGTATCAACGGGAGGCGCAACCGGCGCAAGGCGGCTGCAAGAGGCGACCCGTCCGCCGATAACAGCACTGCGTGCCAGCGCTCCTGCCGGCTGCAACGCGCGGATCGTTCAGGTGCCAACCGCGTCCGCGACGCACTTCTTGGTAAAGCTCGACTTGGCGGCACCGACCAACTTCTTATCAGCAGCGGCGGTGTTGCAGGATGCAGTGGCGTCGGTCTGGCATTTCTTCATGAAACTGGTGAGCGCCGCTCCAGCCAGTTTCTTGTCGGCGGCCTGGTTCTTGCACGTCGGGCTTGGCGCGGCCGCAGCTCCGGCCGGCGGCGATGCCGGTGGAGTTTGCCCCAGCGCGCCTGCCGCGATTGCGCACAGCAATGCGGCCAAAAGCGTTTGCTTCATGACCTCCTCCAGATACAAGCGTCGGTGACGCACGCGTTGCAAACCGAGATTGCGCGCGACGGCGTCCTCGATCGCCCGCTTATTCTAACGCCGTCATAACGTGGAGCAACGTGGATGCACACTCGGTGGTAGCACGGGAAGCGCTGCCTCCCGAACAAATTAAGCGCCACCGGCTTTACGGTCTTTGCGCGGCTCCGCTTCGTAGGGCGAACTCTTCTTGCTCACGCGGGCCGTCGCGGCGATGGCGCGGATCGCCGGCGGGCGCAGATCGCGCACGTTGTCGGCATGCGTATCGCCGCAATCCAGCGTGCCGGCCCTGCAGGGATCCGCCCAGGCCGGGTTGGCGCGGAAATGCGCCACCAGCAGGTCGAGGAAACTGCGAACCTTGGCGGAGAGATGATGACGGTGCGGATAGATGGCGCTGATCGGATGCTCGGTTCGCAGGAACTCGGTCAGTGTCGTCACCAGCCGGCCGGATTTGATCTCATCGACCAGCAGAAAGCTCGGCAGCATCGCCAATCCCTGCCCATGCACGGCCGCAAGCCGCAGAGCATTGGCGCTGTTGGAGTGCAGGTTGCCTGACACAGCAATTTTTTGTTCGCCGTCGGGCCCCACGAAAGTCCATTCCGAATTTTTGGGGGCATAGGAGTAGAGCAGGCAATTGTGGTTCACCAGATCGGCCGGCTGTTGTGGCGTCCCGTGCTTGGCCAGGTACTCGGGTGAGCCACAGACCAGCAAGCGGTAAGTCGCGATCCGCCGAACGATGAAACTCGAATCCGGCGTTGCGAATGTGCGTATCGCCAGATCAAACCCCTCCTCCACCAGATCGACCATGCGATCGGTCATGGCCATGGTGATGGAGACATCGGGGTAGAGCGACGTGAACTCGGCAATCGCGGGCGCAAGAAACGGCGGGATCGCGACCGACGCATTGAGACGCAGCGTCCCGCGCGGCGTCGATTGCAGCGCCTGTGCGACGTTCTCGGCGTCCTCGACGTCCGCGAGTATTTGCAGGCAGCGCTCGTAGTAAGCCTGGCCGACCTCGGTCAAGCTGATACGGCGCGTGCTGCGGTTGAGCAGGCGCACCCCCAAGCGCTCCTCGAGCGCGCGCACATGCGTCGTCACCATGCTGGGAGACATATCGAGTTTGCGTGCTGCGGCAGCAAAGCCGCCGACGTCGACGACTTTCACAAAAGCCGTCATGCTGGTCATTCGATCCATGGAATCCCGCTTCCAGAGTTCGGAGCGCACATATAGCGCCGCCGCAAGCTGATCAAGGCGTCTACAACTAACCGTGATATGTCCTGGTCGGATTGCCGCGGGCCCACGCCCGTACCGCAAGAAAAACTGGCCTCGCGAGATCGTGATCGAAGCAGCAGCCCGGAGATTTTTCTACGAATCGCGACTCAACATTTGCGAAAAAATTGCGTCAGATTGTTCGAATCTGAGCAATGGTCCGTTCGTTTTCGTGTCGCTTATTTTGGCGGGCGCGGCTGGCCATCTATGGCGCAGGCACCGGGGGCATGCGCTCGGCTGCCAGTTAGTGAAGGAGAATGAAGATGACCAGCAAGATTTCAGCCGTGCTCGCCGCAGCGCTCATCCTTGGCTCGGCGTCCGTGGCTTTGGCCGGCAACAAACCTCAAACAGTCCGCCAACAGCCGCGGCAGCCGTCGGTGATGCTGCTTGAGGATGGTGCCCAGGTACGCGGACCCGCTGTCAACGGCTACGCGGTCGAAGAGAACTACATCGACAAGCAGAATGTGTGGAAGTAACGCCGCGCTTAGAGCGAACTAACGACAAGGGCCGGGGCGATCCCCGGCCTTTTTTTGTGCGCCGTCTCCAGCACTGCGAGTCCAAACAACGTAGACGAACGAACGGACGCAAAAATTGTTCGAGTTTGTAAAATAGTCTGTTCGTCACTTCGCTAATTCTGAATTCCCCGTAACAAACCTAGCTCCTACCGAGTGGCGGCTGGCGCGTTCGCAACGACCGCCATTCATCCACGAAGGAGATCAAGCATGATCACAAGGATCGCAGCGGCGCTCGTCGCCGCCCTCACGATCGGCAGTGGCTCCGCCGCATTTGCAGCGGCGATGGACCACGACCCGACCACCGGGCTCAACACCTATTACTACTACGGCCCGATTTCGGAGCTCTCCAAAAAGGGGCTTCCCATGAAGGACGAAGCCAAGAAGTACACTTCGTCGCCGCAACGTGCCACGCCGCAACGTGCCACGCAGAAGCGCGGCAATTCCGTATTGCTGCTTGAGAACCGTGCCCCACGTCCGGCGGTGAAGCACCGTCAGTGAGAGCGACAAGCAGTCTTCCCGGGTAGAGACAGACTGCTTGCCGCCAAGCTAGCGGCCGGCGTTCGCGCCGGCCGTCGTCAGCACAGAAGGAGACTCCGCCAACAGCGAAATATTCCTGTCCGGCAGTCAATAAAGTTGCTGTTGTCGCTGAGCCCGGGCGCGTCCGCGGCGGCGGGTGCGCGCGCACCTCAGCGCTACTTGCGCTTTGATCCCGCGCCTGGCTCTTGACCGGATCCTGCGCGCGCGCTCTCGCGCAGCGCCGTCTTCAGATCGACCGGTCGATTGTGCTTGCGCAGAAGGTCGCGAAAGGCTTCGTCGGCGAGCTCTTGCAGGGTCGACATGCTATCGCGCGCGAGCAGATTGAGCGCGTGCCAGGTTTCTTCGTCGAACGCGATCAGCTTGCGGCGCCCGCGGCTAGTGGCGCCCTTGCCGGTCTCTGAGCGTGCCATGCGGTGATTGTGCTGCGCTTTCAGCATACGGTCCAGCCACTAGTGTCCCGCTTCCGAAGTTCGTGACACGCTGCGGCAATCTCTGATACGAACTTCGGAAGCAAAGGGACACTAGCAATAATATGATTTAGTGCCGCTTTTCGATTTGAAGTTGCTGCACGAGTTCGCAGCGACCGCTGTAGGAACTTCAAATCGGCGGCACTAGCTGCGCTGGACATTCTCCGGCAAAAGCGATTGGCTGCCCGGCAAAATACGAGGCAACCCCATGGCGTCGTCGCAAAATGCCAAGCTCGTGTCACACATCGACTGTCCGGGCGGCGGTCAGGTCTGGGTCGACGGCAACATTCTTTACGTCGGCCACATGGAGGCCCCGAGCGGCACCAGCATTTTCGACATATCGGATCCACGCAAACCCAAAACGCTGGCTCGCATCGACCTGCCGCAGGGTTGGCATTCGCACAAGGTGCGCGCCAAGGACGGCATCATGATCGTCAATCATGAGGCGATTGGCGAAGGCGGACCGCAGGGCTTTGCGGGTGGGCTCGCCATCTACGACGTATCGCAGCCCAGCGCGCCCAAGTTCATCACCAAATGGCAGACGGACGGCGCCGGCGTGCATCGCTATGACTTTGACGGCCGCTACGCCTACGTCTCAGCGACCGTGAAGGGCTTTGTGGGCAACATCCCGGTGATCCTCGATCTCGCCGACCCGGCACGACCCGCGGAGGTCTCGCGCTGGTGGATCCCGGGTCAATGGAAGGCTGGAGGCGAGGCCTATCCGTGGGACGATTTCGTTCCGCCGCGCTGTCACCACCCGTTGCG
>DATIPA010000203.1:0-32472 GCA_035472475.1 Xanthobacteraceae bacterium
CGTGGGTTCGATTCCCATCGCCCGCTCCAATACTGCGGCACGCGGGCTGCGCTTCGCGTAACGGCGCGATTGGCACGTGAGGTGATCGACCATGTCTGGCGAACTCGACGCCTTGGTTTTGGACCTCGTGGAATGGGTCGCACGCGAGCCGCGCTCCTATGCGGAGGTGTTCGACGCCTGGCGCACATCGTGCCCGCGCCTGCCGGTGTGGGAAGAGGCGTGCGACCGCGGGTTGGTCGCGCGCACAAGCGTTCCAGGCCGCGGCGCCCTGGTGGTCGCAACGACATCCGGCCGCAAGTTCCTGCAGCAACACGGCAGGCCGAGCGCGGCCGCTATGCCCGAGCGCGGGGCCGCCTGAGCACAAGCGGCTTTCGCTCAGTCAACGTCCACGGTGCCGCAGGCATCGTCCACGAGAATGCTCTAATATCCTTCATCTAATATTGTTGGCCTGTGATTCTGCGCGGAGGGCTGGTCGTGACGCAATCGAAGCGTTTGCGGTTTTGGCTGCTTGCCGGTGCGGCGGCATTAGGAGGCGGCGGTCTGGCCGCGAGCGTCACGCTCGGCGGCGAGCGCGTCGCAGCGGCGACGCCATCGGCTGCACCAATTTCGGATGCAGATTTCATCCTCTGTCACACGCCCGCGAAGGGCGGTTTCGCAGCAAGCGTTGCACAGTTCCGCGTCGCCGCCACCCAAACCGAAGTGCCGCCAACCGAAATGCAGGCCGCCGCGCCGGCGCCGGGCTTCGTCAACACGTTCCCACCGCTGTGGGACGGGCTGGGAACGCTGACCTACAAGATCACCACTGACGACCCGCAGGCACAGGCCTACTTCGATCAGGGGCTTCGTCTCACCTACGGCTTCAATCACGACGAAGCGCGACGCGCGTTCCGCGAGGCGCAGCACCGCGATCCCGACTGCGCGATGTGCTACTGGGGCGAGGCTTTGGTGCTCGGCCCCAATATCAATATGCCGATGCCGGACGAGGCGGTGGCGCCCGCGTTCGCGGCCGCGCAGAAGGCGCAGGCGCTCGCGTCGAGCGGTGCGAAGCGCCCGGTGACTGCGCGCGAGCGCGCGCTGATCACGGCGCTCGCCGTGCGTTACGCGCCCGACCCCAAGGCCGACCGCTCGGTACTCGACGCCGCTTACGCTGCCGCCATGGGCCAGGTGTCAAAACAGTTCCCGGACGACGACGACATTGCGGTCCTCTACGCCGAGTCCGTGATGGACCTCAGCCCATGGGATTACTGGAAGTCTGGGGGGGCTGAACCAAACCTACAGAGCGCTCCGATTGTGCCGACGCTCGAGCGGGTCCTGGCACGCAATCCGACCCATCCCGGCGCGCAGCACTATTATATCCACGCTGTTGAGGCCTCCGATCGGCCAAGCCGCGCCGAGCGCGCCGCCGATCAATTGCGCGGAACGATGCCGGGCGCCGGCCATATGGTCCATATGCCGGGCCACATCTATTACCGGATCGGCCGCTACTTCGATGCGCTCGCGGTCAATAAGGATGCGGTCGCGGCCGACGAGAAATATCTGCAAGCGTCGGACGCTCCCATGGGCGTCTACCGGCTCGGATATTATCCGCACAACGTGCACTTCATCTTGGTCTCGGCAACCATGTCGGGCGATGGCGCGGCGGCGATCGCGGCGGCCGAGAAGCTCAATGAGCTGATCCCGAACGATCGGCTGGCCAAGGCTCCCGGCGCCCAGACGATCAAGGCTGCGATGTATTTCGCCCACGCCCAGTTCAGCGCACCTGACACGATCCTTGCCTTGTCTGACCCGGTTGACGCCGGACCCTATGTGAGGGCGATGTGGCGTTATGCGCGCGGCGTCGCGCAAGCGCGCAAGGGCGATCTGGACGCTGCCCGCACAGAAGCCAGCGCGATTTCGACGCTCGCAAAAACCGGCAATTTCGACGGTCTCAAAGAGGCCGGAATCCCGGCCCTTGACGTGCTTAAGCTCGCGCAGGCGGTGGTCGAAGGACGCATCGCGCAGGCGAAAGGCGACAGCCCAACTGCGATTGCGCGGTTCGGCGAAGCGGCGGCGATCCAGGACGCGCTTCGCTATACCGAGCCGCCGTACTGGTATTACCCGGTGCGACAGTCGCTCGCGGCAGCGCTCATGCAGGCGGGCAAGCTCGACCAGGCGCGCGAGCAATTCCAGCTCGCGCTCACGCGGGCGCCCAACAATGGCTGGATTTATTACGGCCTCGCCCAGCTCTACAGGAAGCGCGGGAACGCCAAGGCGGCGGCCGACGCCGAAGCACAACTCGCAAAGACCTGGATCGGCGACCGCGCGCTGCTTGACGTGTCGAGACTGTGAACGATGGACGTCACGCGGGAATCACTGAGCAAGAAATTCAGTGAATACAATGATGACGAGCTTTTGGAGCTCTATCGATCTGGGGGCTTGACCGAACTCGCAACTGACGTCGCAAAGGCTGAACTTGCGAAGCGCGGCCTCGACACGGCGCGATCGGCTCCGACGCCACCACCGGCGCAGCCGGTATCCGAACCCGAACCTGAGCCGGCGATCGACGGCGACCTCGTGGAAGTTGCACGCCTGCTGGATCCGACCGAGGGCGAGATGTTGCGCGGCCGTTTGGAAGCCGAGGGCGTCCCGGCGATAGTTGCGGATAGGCAGACGGCAACACAGGTGCTCTATCGGTATACGATCGGCGGCGTGAGAATCCTTGTTCCAGAGGCGTATCTGGAGCGGGCGCGTGAGGTCGTTAAGGCCGATGCGCGCGGCGATTATGCGATCGACGATCGGACTGACGTTGGCCCACCTTCGGATAATGCGTAATCATTCCGGTGTGATGCCGGCGTCGCGCACCACCTGACCCCACTTCGCCGTTTCGGCCGGAATGAATGCAGCGAGCTCTTCGGGCGTGCTGGTGAGCGGCTCGACCGCCATCCCCTGCATCTTGTCCTGCACGTCCGGCCGCTGGATGTAATCGACCACCGCCCGATTGAGCGTATCGATCGCCGGCCGCGGCGTTCCGGCGCGCGCCATCACGGCGAACCATCCGAGTGCCGAATAGCCCGGCAGCGCCGCCTCTGCGATGGTCGGGATATCGGGCACGACCTTGACCCGATGACCCGTCGTGACGCCGAAGGCGGTGACCTTGCCGTCGCGAATGAGCTGCATCGACGGCAGCAGATCGACCATCATCACCGGGATCACGCCGGACATCACATCGGTCAGGGCCGGGACGCTCCCTTTGTATGGCACATGCTGCATCTTCAGGCCGGCCATCTTCATGAACAATTCCATGAACAGATGGTGCGGCGTGCCGTGTCCGGCCGATGCGTAGCTCAGCTGCCCCGGTCTGGCCTTGATGTAGGCGATCAGCTCGGGGAGTGTCTTAGGTCCGAGCGCCGGATTGGCGACCAGCACAAAATAAGCGGAGCCCACGAGGCTGACCGGTGCCAAATCCTTGATCGGGTCGTAGGGAAGCGACTTGTAGATGTTGGGATTGACCGCCAGCGACGTTGCCGAGGACATCACCAGCATCGAGCCGTCGGGCGGCGATTTTGCGACTGCGGCCGTCCCGATTTGCATGCTCGCGCCCGGGCGGTTCTCGACCACGAACGGCTGTTTGAGCTGGTTGCGCAACGCCTCCGCCAGCATGCGGGTCAGGATGTCGGTCGACCCGCCGGGAGCGAACGGAACGACGAACGTCACCGGGCGATCCGGGTACTCGGCCCGCGCAGGCGCAATGCCGGCGCTCAAGGCCACCGCCAGCATGATCGCAGCATATTTTGGGGTCATGCCGCATCCTCCCGTTTTGACCGGGAGGTTAGGGCATTTTCGGTCGAAATGCCTGCAGGAGGCCCTTATCCGGGATAAAATCCCTAGGTTCACCGCTGGCTGACGTTGCCGCCCGGCGTTTTCGGCCCTATTTGGAGCATGTTCAGCGCCGAAGGACTTTGGTCTCGAAATGAGACCAACCCGGCCGTACGGATGTCCGATGTCGCAGCTTCCGTCCTCCTTGCTCGCGTTGCCGCGCCCGCTGATGGCTGTGGGCGTCGCCGTGGCCTTGCTGGTCGCGGCTGCGGTCGCGCTCTGGGTGCACTACGGGACGGCCGTGTTCTACGAAATGATCGCGGCCGGGGTGGCATGGTGCCTGTGAGAATGCAATGACCGTCAAGACCACGCGCCTCTTGCTGGTGCTCGCCGCCTTTGTGGCCGGCCTGATCGTCTGCTTCGGCGTAGTCGTGCTGGTGACCGGGCAGGCGGGCGCGCCGATCCGCGCGCAAGCCGCCGCCATCGGCGGTCCGTTCCATCTCGTTGATCAGGACGGACGCCCGGTGAGCGACCAGGATTTCCGCGGCAAGCCCTTGCTGGTGTTCTTTGGCTACACGCATTGTCCCGACGTGTGCCCGACGACGTTGTTCGACGTGTCCGAGGTTCTGCGACGCCTTGGCCCGGATGCCGACCGGGCCGCCGCGCTGTTCATCACGGTCGATCCGCAGCGGGATACGCCCGCAACGCTCAAGGATTATCTCTCAAACTTTGATCCGCACCTGCGCGGCGTAACCGGCAGTCCGGACGCGATTGCCGCCGCTGCAAAAGCCTACCGTGTCTATTACAAGAAGGTCCCGACCGAGGGCGACGACTACACGATGGACCACACTGCCATCGTCTATCTGATGGATAAGGATGGACATTTTGTTGCGCCGTTCAGCCTACGCCGAACTCCTGAAGCCGCCGCCGATGACCTTCGCCGCTATCTCTGATTCGACGCCGGCGCGTCGCGTCGGGGCATTGCGTCCGCTGTGGATCGGACTGCTGGTGGGCTTCTGCTCCGCCACGCTTGTTCCAGCGGCGGCCCAAAACCTGCCGTCGAAACTGCCGCCCGCACCGCCGCCGGCCGCTCAGCCGGCACCGGTACTGCCGCCGACGCCGGCTCTACCATCGGCCGCCACCCGGGCGGCGATCGCCAAGCCGCCGGTGCCGAGCTTTTGGGACCCACGGCGGCGGCCGGAGCGGCCGGATCTGTCGCGCGTCAATTTGATTCGCTTCATGACCGAGGTCGACTACCCGCCGTTCGACTATGCGGGCCAGGACGGAAACCCGATCGGGTTCAACGTCGACCTTGCGCGCCTGATCTGCGACGAGCTGAAAGTTCCCTGCACCATGCAGATGCGACGGTTCGATACGTTGATCGATGCGCTCAACGATAACAAGGGCGATGCCGCCATCGCTTCCATGGCCGTAACGGCGCAAACGCGCGAGAAATTGGACTTCAGCGATCCCTACTACCGCCCGATCGGTCGGTTCGCGGCACGTCGCGATGCCGGGACCGTGTTTCCGGAGCCGCTCGATGGTAAGAAGATCGCCGTTGTGGCGGGCACTGCGCACGACGAATATGCGCGAGCGCTGTTCACCCAGGCCGACATCCGTCGGTATCCCGGCATGGAGGCCGCGCGTGACGCGCTCCGGCGCGGCGAGGTCGACCTCCTGTTCGGCGACGGATTTGCGCTGGCCTCCTGGCTCAACGGCACCGATTCGAGCAATTGCTGCTTGTTCGTGGGCGGACCCTATACGGAAAGCCGCGTGTTCGGCGAAGGCGTCGGGATCGCGGTCAAACGCGGCAATGACACGCTGCGTCAGGCCTTCAACTGGGCCCTGTTTCGCCTTTGGGAAAAAGGCAAGTTTGCCGAGCTCTGGCTGCGTTATTTCCCGATCAATCCGTACTAATCTCGTCCGCGCATGACCAACCTCGAGACCACCGCCGCATCATTGCGCGCGCTCGCCGAGCAATCGACCGCCTGGCCGTTTGAAGAAGCCCGCAAGATCGTCGACCGCCTCAAGAAGTATCCGAAAGACGAGGTGATCTTCGAGACCGGCTACGGTCCCTCCGGCCTGCCACACATCGGCACGTTCGGCGAGGTGGCGCGCACCACCATGGTGCGGCACGCCTTTCGCGTGCTCACCGACGACAAGGTGCGCACGCGCCTGATCGCATTTTCGGACGACATGGATGGTCTGCGCAAAGTCCCCGACAACATCCCCAACAAGGATCTGGTCGAGCGCTATCTAAAGCAGCCGCTGACCCGGGTCCCCGATCCGTTCGGTACGCATCCAAGCTTCGGCGAACACAACAATGCGCGGCTGCGCGCGTTCCTCGATGCATTTGGTTTTGAGTACGAGTTCCTATCGTCTACGGCTTGTTACACCTCCGGGCGCTTCGACAATGCGCTGTTGCGCGTGCTGGAACGCTTTGATCAGGTGATGGCGATCATGCTGCCGTCGCTGCGCGAAGAGCGGGCCGCGACCTACTCGCCGTTTCTGCCGATCTCACCTAAAACCGGAGTCGTGTTGGAGGTCCCGATCGTAGCGCACGATGCGCGCGCCGGCACCATCACCTACGATGACCCCGACAGCGGCGAACGCTTGACCGTGCCGGTGACGGGCGGGCGCGCCAAGCTGCAGTGGAAGCCGGACTGGGCCATGCGCTGGCTTGCGCTCGAAGTCGACTACGAGATGGCCGGCAAGGACCTGATCGATTCGGTCAAGCTCTCAAGCGAGATCTGCCGCGCGCTCGGCGGCACACCGCCGGAAGGCTTCAACTACGAGCTCTTCCTCGATGAGAAGGGCCAGAAAATTTCAAAGTCGAAGGGCAACGGCCTGACCATCGAGGAATGGCTGCGCTACGCCAGCCCGGAAAGTCTCGCATTGTTCATGTATCGCGAGCCGAAGGCGGCGAAGCGGCTCTATTTCGACGTCATCCCGCGTCACGTCGACGAGTATCAGCAATTTCTGGAGGCCTATCAGCGCCAGGATACGCGCCAACGCTTGTCGAACCCGGTCTGGCATATTCATTCGAGTGCGCCGCCGCAGCCCGAAATGCCGATCTCGTTTGCGATGCTGCTCAGTCTGGTGACCGCATCGAACGCCGAGAACGCCGAGACCCTGTGGGGTTTTATCGGGCGCTATCGGCCGGGGGTCACGCCTGCGACCCATCCCAAGCTCGGACAAATGGTGGATTACGCGATCCACTATTTTCGCGACTTCGTGCTGCCGGAAAAGAAGTTTCGCGAGCCGACACCCGGGGAGCGCGCGGCGCTCATCGACCTGCGGGACGCGCTGGCGCAGTTGCCGGCCGACGCCTCGGCCGAGCGCATCCAGGAAGTCGTCTACGAGGTCGGCCGGCGCGAGCCGTTTCTCGACAAGTCCGGCAAGGTCAAGACCAAGGACGGCAAGCCCGGTGTCGTGCTCGACTGGTTTAATATGTTGTACCAGGTGTTGCTGGGCCAGGAAAAAGGCCCGCGCTTTGGTTCGTTCGTCGCGGTTTATGGATTGCAGAACACCATCGACATGATCGACGGCGCGCTGGCGAGGTCGGCCTAGCGAAAGCGTCAACGCGCTACTGCGGCTCATACCTGCGGGGGTGCTATTGGCTCGCCCAGACGATGCGGGCCATCCAGGCGACGTCTTCAGCCGGAAGCGAGCGCTCGGCGAGATCGCTCGTCAACGCCCGTATGTCGATCGTCTTGCCCGCGGTGCGCCGGAGCTCGGTCGCGAACAATTCTCCCGCCCGCGTCATGACCACAACGCGATCGCCGCGGCGGACCGGGGCGGCCGGCGAAATCACGATGACGGTGCCGTCCCGATAGGTCGGTTGCAGGGTGTCGCCGGTGATCTCGAGCGCGTAGGCGTGTTCGTCTTGTGGCGCCGCAAACCGGATCTCATCCCACCCCTTCGCGGTCGGAAATCCGGCGGCATCGAAATGGCTCACTGCGCTCACCTGCCCGAACCCCATGAGCGGCAGCGCGCGCCCGGCGTCGGCGGGGCGATCCGTAATCAGCCCGACGAATTCCTCGATCGATATTCCGGTGGCGGCGAGGGATTTTGCGACCGATTCGGTGGATGGCCAGCGCTCACGCCCCTGCCGGGTGATCCGCTTTGACTTGTTGAACGTGGTCGGGTCGAGCCCGGCGCGCTTGGCGAGTCCGGACGCGGACAGGTTCGCCCGCTTGGCAAGCCGGTCGATCGCCGCCCAGATTTGCGCGTGGGTCAACATCACGAAGACTCGGGGAAATTCGGTCAGCGGCAAGTACTCTGATTAGGAATTATAACCTCGCAATGACGATGTCCAGGTTGTTTTCAACATTCACAAGGTCTCGCGCGATTGATCGCCGTCACGGTGGCGCCTTGCCGCACACGTTCGGTTCCTCTCGGGTGACGCTCGAAGAGTCCGCAATGCCGCGGAAGATGCTATAGGGTGCGCCCCAGCTCCTGGAGCCCGCCGTGATCGGCCTGTTCGACCGTCTCGCCCGCCCGCTGTTGCGCGCGCTCGATCCGGAAGACGCCCATGCCTTGAGCTTGCAGGCGCTGAGATACGCGCCGCTTAAGCGGTCTGTCAGCGATGACCGGCGCCTTGGGGTGCGTGCCTTCGGACTGAATTTCCCCAACCCGATCGGGATTGCGGCCGGCTACGACAAGGGCGCGGATGTGCCGGACGCTCTACTCCGGCTCGGGTTCGGGTTCGTCGAGGTCGGCACCATCACACCCCGACCGCAGGCCGGCAATCCGCGCCCGCGCCTGTTTCGTCTCGATGCGGACGAGGGCGTCATCAACCGCCTCGGCTTCAACAGTCCGGGGGCCGACGTGGTGCTCGCGCGGCTCACCGCCCGCGGCACGAACGGCGGCATTGTGGGTATCAACGTCGGTGCCAACCGCGACACCATCGACCGCGGTTCCGACTATGTGCGGCTGATCGAGATGTTCGCGCCGGTCGCGAGCTATTTCACCGTCAACGTCTCGTCGCCCAACACGCCGGGCCTGCGCGACCTGCAGCAGGCCCGTGCCCTCGATGATCTGCTGGCGCGGGTTATCGCGGCCCGGGAGCGCGCTTCGCTTAAGGCCCGCGCTGTGCCGGTGCTGCTGAAGATCGCACCAGATCTCCGGTTGTCCGAACTCGACGACGTGGTGGCGGTCGCACGCCGTCGGCGCGTCGACGGAATGATCGTCGGCAACACGACGACCTCCCGACCGGCGGATTTGCGCGATCCGAAAGCCAAGCAAGCGGGCGGGCTCTCCGGCAAGCCGCTGTTTCGTCTCGCAACCCGCATGCTCGCCGAGACGTTTGTCCGGGCGGAGAACGCGTTTCCGCTGGTCGGGGTCGGCGGCATCGATACGGGCGCGGCGGGGGTCGCCAAGGTGCGGGCCGGCGCCAGCCTGATCCAACTCTATTCCGGCCTGGTGTTCCGCGGCCTCGGACTCATTGCCGAGGTCAAGGCCCATTTGACGCGCACATTGGACAGGAGCCGCGGACAAGGCCTGAGCGACCTTGTCGGTTCCGACGCGGCCGCCATCACCGGTGAGCTCTGGCCAGGATGATTATTGAACAGTGATTGTTACGTCCGGCCGCTCGTGGCTTTTGCCAGCCGCATCACCAGCCAGATTGGAATAACCAGCACGGCGCCAAGCAGGAAATAGCGGCAGAGCCACCAGATCGCATCAAAACCCATGTCCCAGATCTGACGTACGAGGTTCTGCAGGCTGCGCCAGAGGTTGAGTGGGTCGAGGCCCAGCGCCGAGAGGATGACCCCGACCAGGATCGATAACAGAACGAGCCGCACCGCGACTGAAAGTGGCGGCCCCCCGAAGAACTGCTTGATCTGTTCGGACATGGTCTTCCATTCCTCCCGCCGGAGTTCAAGCGACAGTGTCACTGGCGGCTTTCGCGGGCAATGACCCGTTGGTAAATCGCCCTTCGATCGCGCGCAAAATCGCCTCCAGCGTCTCGATCCGGTCGGCGTCGCGCGGCGGCTTGTCCCAGCGCAGGCGGCTGATGCGCGGGAAGCGCATGGCCAAGCCGGACTTGTGGCGCGTCGACCGCTGCAGCCCTTCGAACGCCACTTCGAACACTAGACCCTGCTCGCGTTCATGCATGACCTCGCGCACCGGTCCGAACCGCTCGACGGTGTTGCGACGCACGAAGCGATCGATCTCGATCAGCTCCGCGTCGGTGAACCCGAAATAGGCTTTCCCGACCGGAACCAGCTCGTCGCCGTTCTCGCCCACGCTCCAGACGCCGAACGTATAGTCGGAATAGAACGACGAGCGTTTGCCGTGACCACGCTGCGCATACATCAGCACCGCGTCGACCAGGAACGGATCGCGCTTCCATTTCCACCACAGCCCCTTCGGCCGCCCCGGCAGGTATGGCGCGTCGCGGCGCTTGATCATGACGCCCTCAACCGCCTCGGCATCGCCTTCAGCGTCCGCTTCCGCAGGATTCGCGCGCGCGCGGGCCAGCGCGTCCCAGTCGGCAAACGCGATCTGCGGCGAGAGATCGATGCGGGGCTCCCCGAGCCTCGTCACCAGCGCCTCCAGTCGCGCGCGCCGATCCGCCAGCGGCAGCTCGCGCAGGTCTTCTTCGCCCTCGATCAACAGATCGTAGGCGTGCAGGTGCGCGGGAAATTCGGCAAGGAGCTTTGGTGTTACCGATTTGCGGTTGAGCCGCTGCTGCAGAACGTTGAACGACTGCACGCGCTGTTCGCGCATGATCAACAACTCGCCGTCGATTGCACCGTCAAACCGCAGCGCTTCGGCCAGATCGGGAAAGCTCGCCGAGATATCCTCGCCGGTTCGGGAATAGAGGCGGGTGATCTTTGTTCCGTCCGGTCGCGATGCCGCCACCGCCTGCACGCGAATGCCGTCCCACTTCCATTCGGCGCAATGCGCGGCCGGGTCGAGTGCCGCAAGATCGGTTTCCTCGATCGCGTGCGACAGCATCACCGGCCGGAACGGCACCGGATCTCCGGTCGCAGGCTTGCCGGCGCGTTGCTCGAGCCAAGCGAACAAGTCCAGGTAGGGCGGGGCCAATCCGGGCCAGATCAACTCGATTTCGTCCGGGTCCTTGTCGCCGAGCGCCGCGACCGCGGTTTTGGCGAGGCGCGCAGAGACCCCGATGCGGAGCGCGCCGGTGACAAGCTTGAGCAACGTCCAGCGACCGGTCTCATCGAGCTGATCGAGCCAGCGGGCGAGCTGTGCGGGAAGTTGCGCTTTGCCCAATGTCGCGAGTGTCGTGACTACACTCGATAGGGTAGGAGGTTCGGTTCCTGCCCACTTTTGGGCAGGCGCCGGCCACATCAGCGCGACCGTCTCGGACAGATCCCCAACGAAATCGTAGGAGAGCCCGAACAGCATCGGGTCCGCGCGCTCGCTGATCAACGTACGGATCAACCCCGGCTTGGCATGCTGAAACGAAAGCGCGCCGGTCAGCGCCGCCAACGCGTAGCCTCGTTCCGGGTCGGGCGTGCTCCGAAAATAGTCCGTCATCAAACGCAGTTTGCCGTTGCGGCTTGGCTCGTAGCCGAGCTGGTCGAGCAGCGCCGCGAACCGGTTCATGCCAGCGCCTCGCCGGCGTTGACGTCGTCGGTCTCGTCCTCGTCGCCATAGCCGACGATGTGGAGCGGACGCGCCATCATCCCCTGCGTCCCGCACCAGTGCACCAATGCCTCCTCGGCGCCGTGGGTGACCCAGATCTGCGCTGCACCGGTCGCGGCGATCGTCGCGGTGAGCCCATCCCAATCGGCGTGATCAGAGATCACCAGCGGCAGTTCGACCCCGTGTTGGCGCGCGCGGGCGCGCACGCGCATCCAGCCCGACGCAAACGAGGTGAGCGGATCGGGGAACCGCCGGGTCCAGACGTCCTTGAGGGCGGAGGGCGGGCAAAGCGCGATAGCGCCCGCAAGTTCGGTCTTGGGTGTGCCACGGGCGGTGCGCAGATCGCCAAGGTCGATCGTGCTCGCGTAGTAACGGGTGATCGTGTCAAGCGCGCCGTGCAGATAGATCGGCTTGTCGTGGCCGGCCGCTCGAATGAGCGCGATGAGACGCTGGGCTTTGCCGAGCGAGTAGGCGCCCACAAGATGTGCGCGCTCCGGAAAGAGCGCAACCGATCGCATGAGCTTGTCGATCTCAGTACGTGGATCACCATGCCGAAAGACCGGCAGGCCGAACGTCGCCTCGGTGATGAACACGTCGCACCGCACGAGCTCGAACGGCACACAGGTCGGATCGGCAACATCCTTGTAGTCGCCGGAAGCCACGATGGTGAGACCGTTCGCCGCGACCGCGACCTGCGCCGACCCCAGAACGTGGCCGGCCGGATGCAACGTGACGGCAGCGCCATCGATGTGCACGGTCTCGCCGTAACGAACCGCCTGTGCGGTTCCGGCGAAATCCTCGCCGTACCGCAGCCGCATCAGATCGAGTGTTTCCCGTGTCGCGAGCACCGCGCCGTGGCCACGCCGTGCGTGGTCGGAATGGCCGTGGGTGATCACCGCCTTCGCGACCGGGCGAACCGGGTCGATATGGAAGCCACCACGCTGGCAACACAGTCCGGCGGCTGTCGGAACAAGCAGGTCTTCGGGGCGCATCGTTTCAAGATATGTCATATCGATGGTCATGGAAGTGCGCGTCGAACCGCTGTTCCAATCGTCCGGCGATCTCCTTGCCGACCGGCGCTACGGCTTTGCCCTCGAACTTGCGGCGCGCGGAGATCGGCATGGTGCAATCGATGTGCTGACGCAGGCGATCGAGCTTGCACCGGACTTCGCGTCTGCATGGTTTACGCTTGCGGATCTGCGCGAAGTGTCGGGTGACCGTTCCGGCGCGGTCGAGGCATTCCGGCGCGCACACATTGCGGATCCCGACGATCGTCGCGGCGCCGGGCTACGCCTTGCCCGTCTCAACGCGCAGGCGCCGGACGCAATGCCTCCGGACTATGTGCGCGCGCTGTTCGACCAGTATGCCCCGCGGTTCGACACCGCCTTGGCGGCGCTGTCCTATCGGGCGCCGGCATTGCTGCTCGACGCGATCACACGCTCTCGGGCGCGACGCGGACAGCGCCTGCGGTTTGGCGCCGTGCTCGACCTCGGCTGTGGCACGGGACTTATGGGTGCGGCGGTCGGGCCGGTCTGCGACTGGTTGGTCGGTGTCGATCTGTCTCCGGGTATGATCGCGAAGGCGCGGCAGAAGGGGCTTTATGATCGGTTGGATGTGGCGGATATCGGCGAGTTCATGAAGGCGGAGTGCAGTACGTCGTCCCGCTATCACCTGATCCTGGCAGCCGACGTGCTGCCGTATGTCGGCGATCTCACGCAGATCATGACGCAGGTGAAGTCTCTGCTCGAAGCAGACGGACTATTCGGCTTCACGGTCGAGACGCATGCCGGTGCGGGAATTAGGCTTGGGGAGGCGTTGCGCTACGCCCACAGCGAAATGCATGTGTGTGATGCGATCGCGTCGGCCGGACTCGTTCTTCATATCCTTGAGCACGCGTCAACGCGCAACGAAGGTGGCGCACCAGCCGCCAACGTCGTCGTACTTGCTGCTCGTCCGTAGTTTGATCGCACCTCGTGGGCGTGCGCGCTTAGGTCGCATGTTACCGGCGCGCAACAGCCGGGAAATAAATACCGCCTCATTGAATCTCGGTACAACCGTAGGGCGTGCGCGGCAGGGTTTCCGTTATTGTCGGCCGTGGGGTTGGCTGGGAAATTCATTCGGAAATCCAACAATGTATCCGTTCTCGCTGTGCGAGCGCGGCGGCGATGTCGCGCGCGCACGCAGATGGCCCGCGTGTCGCCGGTTGCGCGCGCGCCGTGCGCTTCTGTCGGGCAGCGCGCTGGTGGGCGCAGGCCTCTGCCTGTCGCTGGCTTTCGCGCCGACCCCGGTTCTCGCCGTCGACATCAGCACGCAGGCCCAACTCGACGCGGCCATCGCCGCGGGCCAGACGTCAATCAATATTGTCTCCGGCAATCTGGCGCTGTCCAACGCTCAAACGTTTGCGGCCGGCACCGACCTCACTGTTGCGGCGGGCGCCAGCCTGTCGACGGCCAGCAACCAGGCAGTTGGTTCGCTGTCCGGCGCCGGCACTCTGATTTTGGGGACCAACGGTCTCGCGGTCGGCAGCAACAACACCAACACGGCCTTCTCCGGCACGATCAATCTGACCAACCAGGGCTACAACCCGACGTTCGGGACGTTCGCCAAGACTGGGACTGGCACGCTCACGATCAATAACGCCACGATCACGCAGGGCGAGTCCTACATCACGCAAGGCGCGATGGCGCAGACGGGTGGAAACACGACCTTTACCTACCTGGCTGTTGGAACAGGCACGACCGGCGGCAATCCCAACGTCGGCGCCCTCAACGTCTCGGGCGGCACCATCAGCTTCGGAACCGGACTGCAGGTTGGCGATTTCGGCGGCCAAGGAACGCTCAACCAAACGGGAGGCACCGTCACGGTCGCGGCGACCTGCGGGGACCCCGCGCATTGCGCAGCTCTGCACATCGGCAACCAGGGCGGCACCGGCACCTATAACATCAGCGGCGGCGAACTCGACCTCGTCGGCTCGAACAACGAACTCGGCCGCAGCACAGGCACCAAACCCCCCAGCGCCGGCACGCTCAACATCAGCGGCACCGGTGTCGTTGATCTCTCCGCCAACGGCAGCCTTATCATCGGCTATGGCAACGAAAACACTTCACCCAACACATCACAAGGATTGATCAATCAGACGGGCGGCACCTTACGGGTCCACAACGGCTCGACCCTCTATCTTACGGGCGCCAACAGCAGCAGCAGCGTCTACAACCTGAACGGCGGCACGCTCGAGATTGGCGGCAACAGCCTGAAGGCGGGCTACGGCGGCACCGCAAACCCGTATCAATTCAACCTCGGCGGCGGCACCATCAAGGTTATCGAATCGGCGCTCGTGACCAGCGTGAATGCCACGTTGGCGTCCGGTGTTTCGACGATCGATACCAACGGCCTAGGTGCGACGTGGAGCGGTGTCCTGTCGGGGACCGGCAGTCTCGCCAAGGTCGGCGCCGGCACGTTGACGCTGTCGGGGGTCAACACTTATTCGGGCGGCACGGCGCTCAATGCGGGCACCCTGGCGGCGGGGTCGAACACGGCGCTGGGGACGGGCACGCTCACGTTTGCGAACGGCACTACGCTGCAGGCCGCGGCCAACGGCCTGACGCTCGCCAACACGGTCACACTCAACGGCACCGACACGATCGATACCCAGGCGAACGCGATGACGCTCTCGGGTTCGATCGGCGGCAGCGGCGGACTCGCCAAGATCGGAGCCGGCAAGCTGACGCTGTCGGGCGCCAATGCCTATTCGGGCGCAACCAATGTCAACGCCGGGACGCTGCAGGCCGGGGCCGCCAATACATTCTCGGCGGCGAGCGCTTTCAACGTCGGCGCTGGCGCGTTCCTCGACCTCAACCGATTCAACCAAACCATCGGCTCTCTTGCCGGTGCCGGCACTGTTACCAACAACGGCGCCGGCGCCGCGACACTGACAGCGGGCGGGGACAATACCTCGACCACGTTCAGCGGCAGGTTGCAAAATGGCACGTCCGCGTTGGGTCTCACGAAGTCCGGAACCGGCACACTGACGCTGTCCGGCGCGAACACTTATTCGGGGGCAACCAATATTGCCGCCGGGACCCTGCAGGCCGGGGCCACCAATACATTTTCGGCGGCCAGTGCCTTCACGGTCGGCGCCAGCGCAACGCTCGACCTCAACGGATTCAACCAGAACATTGGATCCCTTGCGGGCGCCGGCACCGTGAACGTGGGAACCAACAATCTCACCGTGGGCGGCGACAACACGAGTACTGCCTTCTCCGGCACGATCAATATGACCAACCAGGGTTATAACCTCACGTACGGAACGTTCACCAAGACCGGGTCGGGAACGCTCACCATCGACAACGCCACCATCACCCAGGGCGAATCGTACATCACTCAAGGCGCAATGGCGCAGACGAGTGGAAACACCACGGTCACCTACCTCGCCGTCGGAACGGGCACGACGGTAGGCAATCCCAATGTCGGGGCGCTCAACGTCTCGGGCGGCACGATCAGTTTTGGGACCGGGCTGCAGGTTGGCGATTTCGGCGGCCAGGGAACCCTTAACCAAACCGGCGGTACTGTCAGGGTCGAAGCGACCTGCGGGGACTTCACCCACTGCGCGGCCCTGCACATTGGCAATCAGGGCGGCACCGGCACCTACAACATCAGCGGCGGTGAACTCGATCTGGTCGGTGGGCTCAACGAGCTTGGCCGCAGCACCGGCACGCATCCCGCCAGCGCCGGCACATTCAACATCAGCGGCGGTGTCGTAGATCTGTCCAGCAACGGTGCTGGCGGCGGTGCCCTTATCATCGGCTATGGCAACGAAAACACTTCGCCCAATACATCGCAAGGCTTGATCAATCAGACGGGCGGCACCTTACGGGTCCACAACGGCTCGACGCTCTATCTTACGGGCGCCAACAGCAGCAGCAGCGTCTACAATCTGAACGGCGGCACGCTCGAGATCGGCGGCAACAGCCTTCAGGCGGGCTACGGCGGTACGTCAAACCCATATCAATTCAATCTCGGCGGCGGCACCATCAAGGTGATCGAATCGGCGCTCGTGACCAGCGTAATGCCACGTTGGCGTCCGGCGTTTCGACGATCGACACCAACGGCCTGGGCGCGACGTTCAGCGGCGTGCTGTCCGGCGGCGGCGGACTTGCGAAGGCCGGCGCCGGCACGCTGACGCTCTCCGGTGCCAACACCTACGCGGGCGGCACGGCGCTCAATGCGGGTACATTGGCGGTGGGGTCGAACACGGCGCTGGGGGCGGGCGCCCTTACGTTTGCGAGCGGCACCACGCTGCAGTCGGCCGCCAATGGGCTCTTGCTGACGAACGCTATGACGCTCAACGGCGCGGATACGGTCGACACTCAGGCCAATGCGCTGACCCTCTCCGGCAACATCGACGGCACCGGCGCGTTGACAAAAGTCGGCACTGGCACGCTGACGCTCTCCGGTGCCAACACCTACGCTGGCGGCACGGCACTCAATGCGGGCACCCTGGCCGTGGGGTCGAACACGGCACTGGGGACGGGCACGCTCACGTTTGCGAGCGGCACCACCTTGCAATCGGCGGCGAATGGGCTCTCGCTCGCAAACTCAATGACCCTCAACGGTACGGATACAGTCGACACTCAAGCCAATGCGCTGACGCTCTCCGCAGTTGTGGGTGGCACCGGCGGACTCGTAAAGACCGGCGCCGGCACGCTGACGCTGTCGGGCGCCAACACCTACTCCGGCGGCACGGCGCTCAATGCGGGCACCCTGGCGGTCGGGTCGAGCACGGCGTTGGGGACGGGCGCCCTCAGGTTTGCGAGCGGCACCACGCTGCAGTCAGCCGCCAATGGGCTCTCGCTTGCCAACGCGATAACGCTCAACGGCACCGACACCGTCGACACTCAAGCGAACGTGCTCACCCTCTCGGGCATCATCTCAGGAACCGGTGCATTGACGAAAATCGGCACCGGCACGCTGACGCTCGCTGGCACCAGTACCTACTCCGGCGGCACAGCACTCAATGCGGGGACGCTGGCGGTGGGGAATAACGCCGCGCTGGGCACCGGCGCGCTCACGTTCACGACCGGCACTAACCTGCAGGCCGCCGCCAATGGGCTCACGCTCACGAATGTGATGACGCTCAATGGCACCGACACGGTCGACACCAGAACGAATGAGCTCACCCTGTCGGGGGCGATCTCCGGCAGCGGCGGCCTCGTCAAGACCGGCGCCGGCAGCCTGACGCTGACCGGCACCAACTCTTACACGGGCGGCACCACCGTGAATGGCACTGGCTTTCTGTTCCTGGGCGACGCCGTCACGACCGGAAAGATTGTCGGGGCCGTGACCAACAATGCCTTCTTCGAAATCGTCAACGCCGACACGTCGGCGATCACCACCGTCACCAACAACGGCTCGACAACGTTCGACGCCGGCACTTCGGCCAGCAGTGCTGCGATCACCAACGGCGGCGGGAGCTTGTTGTCGTTCACCGGCAACAGCACGGCGGCCAACGCGACCATCACCACCAACGCCGTTGCGAAAACGCAATTTCTCGACACGAGCACGGGCGGCAACGCGCAGTTCATCACCAACGCCGGCGGCATCGTCGATTTCTCCGGCACGTCCGGCCCCGCCGGCAACAACCGGATCACCGCCGGTTCGATCGCAGGCGCGGGAAGCTATTATCTCGGCGCAAACCAGCTCGCGACGGGCGGCAATGATCTGCCCTCGGCGGTGACCGGTGTGATCAGCGATTGTGGTCCAAGCGGAACCGAATGCAATGCGAGCGGCGCTACCGGTGGCTCTCTCGTCAAAGTCGGCAATGCCACCCTGACGCTGACCGGTACCAACACCTACTCGGGCGGCACGACCATCAACAGCGGCATACTGGCCGTGTCGAGCGACGCCAACCTCGGCGCGGCCAGCGGCGGGCTCAGTTTCGGGGGCGGCACGTTGCAGTATCTGGCTGGCTTCACGAGCGCCCGCACGATCGTGCTCAATACCGGCGGCGGCACCTTCGACACCAATGGCTTCACTGCGACGCTCGCCGACCCGATCGGCGGCACGGGCGGTTTGACCAAGGTCGGCGCCGGCGAACTCGATTTGTTGGGCGCGAGCAGTTACGCCGGAGCCACCAACGTCAACGCGGGTACGCTGATGGCTGGCGCGACAAACAGCTTCTCTGCCGCCAGCGCATTCACCGTGGGGGCTGGCGCGTTTCTGGATATCGGCGGATTTGACCAGACTATCGGCTCGCTCGCCGGCGCCGGCACGGTGCAAAACGGCGGTCCTGCCGCGGCTACGCTCACAACCGGCGGCGACAACAGATCGACCACGTTCAGCGGTGTTATCCAGGACTGCTGCAGCCCGTTGGCACTCACCAAGGTCGGCACCGGAACGTTGACGATCTCTGGCGTCAACAACACCTACACGGGCGCCACCACAGTCAACGGTGGCACGCTCGCGGTCACCGGCGACATCCGCACATCGAGCGGCGTGACGGTCAATGGTGGGGCCATCCTCAGCGGCACCGGCACCGTATCGAACATCAACATCAACGCCGGCGGCACGCTCGCCGCCGGGTTGCCGTCTGCGCCAGGAACGCTCACCGCCACCGGGAGCCTGGTGTTGCAGGCTGCCGCTACCTACCTGGTGCAGGTGTCGCCCGCGACCGCGAGCCGCACGGCGGTCACCGGCACCAGCCCCGGAAGCACCGGCACCGCGACCTTGAATGGCGCGACGCTCGCCATCAATGCCGCGGGCGGCGGCTACGCCTTCGGTACCAAGTATACGGTGCTCAGCGCGACCGGCGGCGTCAACGGCGCCTTTGCAAACACGACCGCCACCAGCGGGCCCGTGACGGCAAAGGTGAGCTACGACGCCAACGATGTCTTCATCACGCTCTCGCAGGCTTTCATCACCATGCCGGTCAGCGCGTCGGGCAACGCGAAGGGCCTCGCGCACGCACTCAACGCCTATATCGCCGACCCGCCGCTGCCGCCCGCGTTCCAGAACCTGTTCAACCTGTCGCCGGCGCAACTCGCGGAGGCGCTGGCCCAACTGTCGGGTGAGAACAACGCCGGCGGCGGCCAGCAGGCCTCATTCCAGATGATGAACGAGTTTCTGCTGCTGATGCTCAACCCGTTCGATGCCGATCGCGGCGGCGGCTTCAGTGGCGCCGGCTTTGGGGCGGGCAGCGCCGTTTCCCAGTTTGCGCCCGACAAGGAGCGCGCGCTGCCGCCCGAGATCGCGCGCGCCTATGCGGCCGTGACGCCGCCGTCCGAGCGATCCATCCCGTTCTCAGCGCGCTGGAACGTCTGGGCCTCCGCCTTCGGCGGCACCAACAACATGAACGGCGATCCCAACGGAACCGGCAGCCACAACTTCAATGCGCGCACCGGCGGCGTGGCGGCCGGTGTGGACTATAAGCTCACCCCCGACACGCTGATCGGCTTTGCGCTCGCAGGCGGCGGCACCTCATGGGGCCTCTCGCAGAGTCTCGGCAGCGGCAGCTCCGATGCATTCCAGGCCGGCCTTTATGGCTCGCAGCGGTTCGGAGCCTGGTACGTGTCAGGCGCGGTGGCGTTCGCCAACTACTGGGCCTCGACCACCCGTACGGTCACGCTGCCGGCGGTCGATACCCTCAACGCCGGCTTCAACGCGCAGAGCTGGGGCGGTCGCGCCGAGGCCGGCTATCGGATTGCCTGGGCGCCGGTGAACCTTGCACCTTACGTGGCGGTGCAGGCGCAGAGCTTCTCGACACCGAACTACACCGAGACCGCGACCTCGGGCTCCAATGCGTTCGCCTTGTCCTACGCCTCGCACACCGCCAGCGTGGTGCGGTCCGAACTGGGCAGCTGGCTCTCCAAGAGCTACCTGCTCGCGGACAACGTACTGGTGACTGCGTTCGGGCGCGCCGCCTGGGCGCATGATTGGGAAGACACCCCGCAGGCAACCGCGACATTCGTCGGGCTTGCGCCGATTGCGACCTTCATCGTCAACGGTGCCAAGCCGGCAGACAACCTCGCGGTCATGACAGCCGGCGCCGAGATCCGCATGGCGAGCGGCTGGGCGCTGATGGGCAAGTTCGATGGCGAGTTCGGCGAGGGCACGCAAACCTACGTCGGCACCGCCCGCGCGCGCTACGCGTGGTGACGGTACGGGATCTGCATCGAACCCCTCGACCGGCCCGCAGCGCGGCGTTACGTCTGCGGCATGTCGATCCGCACGCGCGCCGTTGCGGCGCCGGAGTTACCGGAGGTATTTGCCCGCTGGTTTGAGGCGCGCGGCTGGACGCCGCGCGACCACCAGCTGGAACTGCTGGCCAAGGCGCAGTCCGGGCGCTCGGCGCTCCTTATTGCGCCGACCGGCGGTGGCAAGACGCTTGCTGGATTTCTCCCAACGTTGGTGGAGCTGAGTGAGGGACGCTTGGCGAACAAGGCCGCCCGCGTAATCGTGTCCACCGGACGCGGCGTGCGTCGCGCCCGCGGTCTGCACACGCTCTACATCTCCCCGCTCAAGGCGCTCGCGGTCGACATCGCGCGCAACCTCGAGACGCCCGTGGCCGAGATGGGCCTGCCGATCCGGATCGAGACCCGCACCGGCGACACCCCCGCTTCCAAGCGCCAACGGCAGCGGCGCGATCCCCCCGACATCCTGCTCACAACCCCGGAACAATTGGCGCTGCTGCTCGCGTCTGCCGATGCGCCATATATTTTTGACGGTCTGCGCCGCGTGGTGCTCGACGAATTGCATTCGCTCGTGCTCTCCAAACGCGGCGATCTGCTTGCGCTCGGGCTTGCGCGGCTGTTTCGGATGGTGCCGCAAATGACGAGCATCGGCCTCTCCGCGACCGTCGCCCAGCCGGCCGAGTTGTGCCGCTATTTGGTGGCGCAGCCCGCCGGCGGGGTCGCCGAGGCCGACCTGATCATGGCGCAGGGCGGTGCCGCCCCGGTGGTCACCATGCTCGACGGTGATGCGGAGCTGCCGTGGGCCGGGCACTCGGCGCGACACGCGTTCCAGGACATCTACGATCTGATTAAGCGCCACACCACGACGCTCGTGTTCGTGAATACGCGCATGCAGGCCGAGATGATCTTCCAAGCGCTCTGGCGGATCAACGAAGACGGGCTCGCGATTGCGCTCCACCATGGCTCGCTAGACGTCTCCCAACGCCGCAAGGTGGAAGGCGCGATGGCGGCGGGACGACTGCGCGCGGTCGTCTGCACCTCCTCGCTCGATCTCGGCGTCGACTGGGGCGACATCGATCTTGTGATCAACGTCGGCGCGCCCAAGGGGTCGAGCCGGCTCTTGCAGCGCATCGGCCGCGCCAACCACCGCATGGACGAAGCCTCGCGCGGAGTGCTGGTGCCGGCCAACCGGTTCGAGGTGCTGGAATGCACGGCGGCAATCGAAGCCGTCGCCGAAAACGCCCAGGACACGCCGCCGCTGCGCACCGGCGCGCTCGACGTCCTAGCGCAGCACGTGCTCGGCTGCGCTTGCGGGGCGCCGTTTTTGGCCGACGAACTCTACGCCGAGGTACGCCAGGCGACGCCATACGCACATCTTGCGCGCAACGACTTCGACGATGTGGTCGATTTCGTAGCGACCGGCGGTTACGCGCTCAAAGTCTACGAGCGTTTTGCCAAGATCAAACAAACCAAGGACGGTCATTGGCGCATCGCGCACCCGCGCATCGCGCAGCGTTATCGCATGAACGTCGGCACCATTGTTGAAGCCGATATGCTCAAGGTCCGGCTGGTGCGGGCGCGGGAATCGCGGCACGGCTATTCGGGGCCGATCGCACGCGGCGGCAAGCTCTTGGGCCAGGTCGAGGAATATTTCATCGAGACCCTGACACAGGGTGACACCTTCGTGTTCTCCGGCGAGATTCTGCGCTACGAGGCGCTGGTCGAGGACGAAGTCTATGTCTCACGCGCGACCGGCGAAGATCCGAAGATTCCGTCCTATGAGGGCGGCAAGTTTCCGCTCTCGACCTATCTGGCCGAGCGCGTGCGCCGCTTGCTTGCCGACCCGACACATTGGCGCGCATTGCCCGACCAGGTGCGCGAATGGCTCGATATCCAGCAGTGGCGCTCTCTTATTCCGAGCGCACGCGACCTTCTGGTCGAAACCTTTCCGCGCGCCGACAAGAACTTCATCGTCTGCTACCCGTTCGAGGGCCGGCTCGCGCATCAAACCCTGGGCATGCTGCTCACGCGCCGGCTCGAGCGCGCGCGCCTGCGCCCGCTCGGCTTCGTTGCCAACGAATATGCGCTGGCGGTGTGGGGATTGGGCGATCCGGCGCGCGCGATCGACCGCGGGGAACTTTCGCTCGCGGCCTTGTTCGACGAGGATATGCTGGGCGACGAACTCGAGGCTTGGCTTGCCGAATCCGCGCTGATGAAGCGCACGTTTCGCAACTGCGCGATCATTGCCGGGCTGATCGAGCGACGCTTCCCAGGCGAGGAAAAATCGCGCCGCCAGATGACGATTTCGACCGACCTCGTCTACGATGTTCTTCGCCGCCACCAGGGCGATCATGTGCTCCTGCGCGCCGCGCGGGCGGACGCCGCGATTGGCGCGCTCGACGTCCGTCGGCTCGGGGCAATGCTCTCGCGCATCAAGGGGCGAATCGTCCATAAAGCACTCGATCGGGTTTCGCCATTGGCGGTGCCGGTGCTGCTGGAGATCGGCGCGGAGCCAGTTGCAGGCGAAGCATCCGACGCGCTCCTGGCGGAAGCCGAGGCCGATCTTGTACGAGAGGCGATGGGCAAATGACCGGCGCGCTGGGGCAGCCCCGCAACGCCGCCCGGGGCGGAGGGCACCAAATTTCACATACGATCGCCGTTTCTGGTGTCACGCTCGCTGCCGATCCAGCCGGTGTGCTCTACTGGCCGGAGCAGCGCCTTCTCTGCGTCGCTGACTTGCATCTCGAAAAAGGATCGAGCTTCGCGCGCCGCGGAATGATGCTCCCTCCTTACGACACCCGCGCCACATTGCAGGCGCTCCACCTACTGATGGCTCGCTATGCGCCACGTGTCGTCATTGCGCTCGGCGACAGTTTTCACGACGGCGAAGGCGCGACCCGAATGGCCGCACCTGATCGCGATCTGCTGACGCAACTCCAGCACGGGCGCGAATGGATCTGGATTGCCGGCAATCACGATCCTGATCCAGCACCTGGCATTGGAGGCACATTCGCGCAAGCGCTTGCCCTTGGCCCGATCGAGTTTCGCCACGATCCTACCGGAAGCTTCGGCGAGATCGCTGGGCACCTCCATCCCTCAGCGCGCATCGCCTGGCGTGGTCATGCAATCGTGCGCCGCTGTTTTGCCGCTGATGGAAACCGTATCGTGATGCCGGCCTTCGGCGCATATACGGGAGGGCTCAATGTACTCCACCACGCCTTCGCGAACATATTCGGCGCATCCGCGTTCACGGCGCATCTGCTGGGTGGGAGGCGGCTTTACGCGTTCTCCGCGGCGCACTGCGTCGGCTGAGGTTCAAACAAAGTGACGGTCGCGCATAAAGCTTCTAAAATATGCGAAGTTCTTGAATTATGAGGCATATCTGCCGCTAAACATCGAGCGTTACTGCGACTTCTATAGCCTCGGAATTTGAGCCAAGGCCTCAGCGCCAAACCCGGCGCGGTTTGGGCGAGGCTTGCCCCCTTAGCGAGCTGGCTGACCCGGCGAACCTTTCTGTTTGTTAATGAAACGGCCATGCTGCGGAAAGGTACGCCGCCGGACCATTGCGCCATGTGGATGGGGGATTGCCGAGCCGGTGGCGGGGTGCTGCGGAGCATGGCGTTGGCAGCACGTCTCTATTTTCCTCGTGTTGAGGGGGTTGTCGAGGCTGGCGGCCGCCTGTCGCGCATTCTGTTCGACGGTCTTGGAATCGAAGACCGTGTTTCAAGGCAGGTCGTCGCATGCTGACAGAAAATCGACCGGATCAATTGCTCATCAGAAACCAGATGTTGGCGCGCTTGCCGGCTGAAGTTTTTGCGCATCTGCAGCCGCACCTGCAGCGAATTGAGATCAAGCGCCGGGCAATCGTCCAAGAGCGACATTGGCCTGTCGACTATGTGTATTTCATCGAGCGTGGCGTGGCCTCGATCTTCGCTTGGACGTCTCAAGACGGGCCCGTTCAAGTCGCGCTGGTCGGACGCTTCGGACTGGTCGGAGTTTCGGCGTTGCTCGGGGTGAAGCGTTCCCCCCACCGTTGCTTGATGCAGACGGACGGGGAAGCGCTGCGCATCTCGGCGCGCGAACTTGTCGCTGCCATGAATTCAGATGAATCGATTCGCCAGCAATTGTTGAACTACGTGCATTTTCTGCTGATTCAAAATTCGCAATTTGCCCTGTGCAACGCGCGTCATGAACTCCAAGAACGGTTGTCACGATGGTTGTTGTTGACACACGATCGACTCGATGACGACGTTATCCCGGTTACCCACGATCTTCTCTCGATGATGCTCGGGGTACGGCGCGCCGGAATCACGGAAGCACTCGCCTCGCTCGAAGAGGCCGGCGGCGTGCGGCGCACGCGCGGCGCGATCGAGATTGCCGATCGATCGGTGCTGGAGCGATACGCGTGCGAGTGCTACCGCATCATCTCCACCGAGCGCACACGCGGCACGCGGCCTGAGTCATCGCGTTGCGCGAACGCCAACGGCATAGCGATCCTCTAGAGCAAAACGCGCGGGCCTGCGCTGTTGCGCCCGCGAACCGTCAGCGCATTCGCGCCGCCGTGTCGTCGGCAAGCGATGCGATGCCGCGGCCGAATTGCGGCGCGCGCTTTGGCGCCGGCTGCGGTTCGGCGGGGCCTTGATCCCAGCCGCCGGGCGGCAGTTTGACCGACGTGGAATCCTCCGACTGCGTCTCCCTCACGAACGCGTCGATCGCCGCATTCATGGTCGTCAGAGTACGCGCATCGAGCTGCCGCGCGATCTCGTCACGCTTCCGGGCCGCACCTGTGTCGCCCTGGCGTGCGGCCAGCGCGTACCACTTGTAGGCTTCCGCCGCGCTCTGCTCGACCCCGGCGCCGCGCTCGTAGAACACCGCGAGATTGAATTGGCTGTCGATGACGCCGCGCATCGCAGCCTTTCGGAACCATTCCGCCGCGGCACCCTGATCCAGCTTGCCGCCGACCCCATGCGCGTAGAGCACGGCGAGGTTATGCATAGCTTTGGCGTTGCCCTTGCGCGCAGCCTCCAAATAGTAGGCGCGCGCGCGCTGCGGATCCCGGGCAACCCCAACACCTTTCTCGTAAACGCTCCCGAGCGCGAGTAGCGCCGGCGTCAGACCGGCCCTCGCGGCGCGCTCCAACCAGGCCACCGCCTGCTCGCCCGCTGCTTCCGTGCTCGCGCCCCCGCTCAGGCGCATGCCGACCTCATAGGCCGCACTGGGATCGCCATCGACCGCCGACTTGACCAGCCGGGGGCCGATCGATGGTGGCAGGTCCGCCAACATGGTTTCGATAGGTTCGCTGCGTTGCCCCAAACCCGGTGCGGCACTGTCGAGCCGTGGCCCACGTTCCACGGTTTGGGCTTGCGGCGCGTTGAGTGAGACGCGCGCGCTCAGATAGGGTGCAACGAACAAGAGCGCGCCAGCGATTGCCGCGATGAGGCCAACGCCGACCATCGCCTTGAGCAGGACGCCGCCGAGCTTGCGACCTCGCGCTGATTCCTCCTCGGCTCGCGGCTCCGGCCAGGCAGCAACCGACGACCCGGCTATCGGTGACACGGCACGTGGATCGGCGCGGCCTGGGTGTCGCAGACGCGCGAACCCAGGTGCGTCGCTTGAAGGCAATACTCCCGCTGACTCGGTGTCGGGGATTGGCGCAGAATCGGGCACCAGCGACGGCTCGTGGGGCTCCGCGGGCGCTGGTGCGGCAACGGGCTCCGGCGTTGGAGCCGGGGCAGGTGCCCCGCGCCTGGCCGCCGCGCGGTCGTGCCTGTCGCTTTCCAGGCTGGCCATGCGCTCGAACAAGTCGTCGATCGATCCGTGCACCACCGCAAGCGAGTCCTGGGGGCGCCGCGTGGCTACCGAGTGAGTCTGCTGCAGCTCGGCGAGATCACGCTCGAGATTACAAGCAGGCGCCCGCGCTCGCCCCGTTGAACACTGCGCCGTGTTCGCACGTACCTCTTTGACCTCCTTGATCAGATCCGCGATGCCGCGTTCGATCGAATCGAGGCTGCCGGAGTTGGGGTTCGACAGCGGCCCCGCCTGCTTTTGGGCGGAAACTTCGAGCGGCCGCGTCGGGTTCGCTTGCTGGGCCTGCAGAACCTCGATCTTCTCGTTCAGAATCTCGATCAAGCTCGCCATGTTGCGAACGGTGCGCTGGCGGCTTTCCGCGCGAAATGCGGCAATTGCATCCGCGATCGACCCAATGCGCTGCTCCAAATTGTCGATCGCGTCCGCGCTGGCGCTCCGCCGCGTTGGCAATCCGTCGCTCACCGTGTCGGCGAGGGTGCGCACGTCTCGGTCGAGGCTTGCCAATGCATCTGCCGACGCGACATGCGCAACGATGCCGCGCAAGCCGGAAATGGCGGTGTCGATCGCATCCCCCGATTGGACCGGGGGCTCGACCGGCGGGTGAACACGCTCGAGCCGATCGACTTTGCGGCTCAGCTCATCCAGCTGCGCGCTGATGGCATCGGCCGACGACGGCCGCGGTTCACGTGTCAGCGATGGCGCTTTGCGGTGCCAGGGTGCGGTCAATTTCATACAAATCACTCTGCAAATCGCGGCTTGCGAGGTGCGGGCGCGGGCGACGACGGCGAAGCAACTTGAGGCAGCACCCGTCGTCGGAGCGGACGCGACCTGCGGCCTCATGCCAAACGCAGTCTTAAGTTTTAAGGTAAACAGCCGGTTAAGTGCGGCTCAGGAGACGACGGCGGCTGCGCGATCGCGACCGACTGTGTCCGATTTGCCACCTTTACGGCTGCCCTAGGCCCATGAACAATGCTTGGCGTCCCTTCCGAGCCCTCAGGAGCTCGCGCATTTCGGATCGGGGCACGAGCCGGGAGAAAACCAATGCCAACCTACAAGGCTCCTGTCGACGACGTGCAATTCCTGCTCTACGACGTCCTCCATTTCGAGCGCTACGATAACCTCCCGGGCTTTACTGATGCGTCCCCTGACGTTGTCACCGCTATCCTGGGCGAGGCCGCAAAATTCTCCGAAGAGGTGTTGGCACCCCTTAATCGCGTCGGCGATCTGGAAGGCTGCAAGCGGCATGAAGACGGGCGCGTGACTACGCCCAAAGGTTTCAAAGAGGCCTACAGAAAGCTCTGCGAGGGCGGTTGGCTCGGCATTTCGGCGCCGACCGAATATGGCGGACAGGGATTGCCAGCGACGCTGACGGCCTGCGTCAACGAATTTCTGATCTCCTCGAACATGGCGTTTGCCATGTATTCGGGACTGGTGCAGGGCGCGGTCGCGGCACTGCTCACGCACGGCGACGAGACTCAGAAGAAAACGTTTGTGCCCAAAATGGTTGCGGGCGAATGGGCCGGCACGATGAACCTGACCGAGCCGCACTGCGGCACTGATCTGGGGCTTCTGCGCACCAAGGCGGTGCCGCAGCAGGACGGCAGCTACAAGATCACCGGCACCAAGATCTTCATCTCCGGCGGTGAGCAGGACCTCACCGACAACATCATCCACCTCGTGCTGGCGCGCATCGAGGGTGCGCCGCCCGGCACCAAAGGCATCTCGCTATTCGTGGTTCCGAAGATGTCGATCAAGCCTGACGGCAGCTTGTCCGGACCCAACGGGGTTTCGTGCGGCTCGATCGAGCACAAGATGGGCATCCACGGCAATTCGACCTGCGTGATGAACTACGACGGCGCCACGGGTTGGCTGCTCGGCGAAGCCAACCGCGGCCTCAATGCGATGTTCACCATGATGAACGACGCCCGGCTCGGCGTCGGGCTGCAGGGGCTGGCGCTCTCCGAGGTCGCCTACCAGAACGCCGTGACCTACGCCAAGGATCGTCTGCAAGGTCGTGCGCTGACCGGACCCAAATTCCCGGATAAGCCGGCTGATCCGATCATCGTGCACCCGGACATCCGCCGTACCCTGATGTCGATTCGCGCGTTCAATGAAGCGGCGCGCGCGCTCGTGCTCTGGGTCGCCCTCAACGGCGATGTTACACATCGCTCTGGCGACGCCAAGGCGCGGCAAGCCTCCGACGATCTGATGGGATTGCTCACCCCCGTCATCAAGGGCGTGCTGACCGACACCGGCTTTGCCAACACGGTCGCGGCACAGCAGGTCTTCGGCGGCCACGGCTATATCGCCGAGAATGGGATGGAGCAGTTCGTCCGCGATGCGCGCATCGCCATGATCTACGAGGGCGCCAATGGAATCCAGGCCCTCGATCTGGTCGGTCGCAAGCTGGGAAAAGATGGCGGGCGTGCCGTGATGGCGTTCTTTGTCGAGGTCCAGTCCTACATCAAGGAGCGCGTCGAGAACGAGGCGTTGAACCCGTATCTAAAGCCCCTGGGCCAAGCGCTCGCTCATCTGCAGCAGGCTACCATATGGTTCATGCAGAACGCGATCAAAGCGCCTGACAATGCCGGCGCCGGTTCGACGGACTATATGCATCTGTTCGGTCTGGTCGCGCTCGGCTACATGTGGTGCCGGATCGTCGAAGCGGCCAACGCGAAGCTCGCGAACGGCGCCGGCGGCGACGCCGATCGCATGAAGGCGAAGCTTGTCACCGGCCGCTTCTTCGTCGAGCGCATGCTGCCGGAAACCGCGACCCACCTGGCCCGCATCCAAGCCGGCGCGACGACCACCATGGGGCTGCCGGTGGAGGCGTTCTGATCATGGACGTCCTCAACGTGCCTCGCCCCGCGTGGATGACCGAAGACCTGGTACTGCTGGAGGATCAGGCACGCCGCTTTATGGCGGCGGAATTTGCGCCCCACGTTGAGCGTTGGAACGAGGACCATCTCTATCCGCACGAGGTGTGGAGCAAGGCCGGCCAAGCCGGGCTCCTGTGTGCCGGAATTCCGGAGGAATACGGCGGCGCCGGCGGCACGTTCGCGCATGAGGCGGTGATCGACCGCGAGTTTTCGCTCGCGGGCCTCGACGCTTTCGGAGCGCCGCTGCATTCCGGAATCGTGGCCCCTTACATTTTGCGTTACGGCACCGAAGAACAAAAGAAGCGCTGGCTGCCCCGGCTCGCGACCGGTGAGTTTATCGGGGCGATCGCCATGTCCGAGCCGGGTATCGGATCGGATCTGCAGGCGGTGCGCACGACCGCGGTGAAAAAGGGCAACGGGTATCTACTCAACGGCTCGAAGACATTCATCACCAACGGACAGCACGCCAATCTGATCATCGTTGTGGCGAAGACCGATCCGAAGGAACGCGCGAAGGGCGTTTCCTTGATGGTGGTCGAGACCGACGATGCGTCCGGCTTCCGCCGCGGCCGCAGGCTCAAAAAGCTCGGGCTCGACGCGGCCGACACCTCCGAGCTGTTTTTCGAGGACGTAATGCTGCCGGCCGAAAATCTGCTCGGCACGCAGGAAGGGCAGGGTTTTGCCCAGCTCATGAGCGACCTGCCGCAGGAACGTCTGATCGTCGCCGTCCACGCCATGGCGATGATCGAGCGGGCGTTGCGGCTGACCATCGACTATGTCAAGGAGCGGCAGGCCTTCGGCAAGAAGGTGATCGAGTTTCAGAACACCCAGTTCGTGCTGGCCGAATGCAAGACCGAGGCGACGCTCGCTAAGGTCTTTCTCGACCACTGCATTGGCGAGCACGTTGCGGGCAAGCTCGATACCGTGACGGCCTCGATGGCGAAATACTGGATCACCGATACGCAGGGAAAAATCATCGACCGCTGCCTGCAATTGTTCGGGGGCTATGGCTATATGGAGGAGTACCCGATCTCGCGCATGTACCGGGATGCGCGGGTGATGCGTATCTACGCCGGTACCAATGAGATCATGAAGGTGCTGATTGCGCGGAGTCTGTAGCGCCCGCCACCAGGAGAACGCCATGACCGACGCATTCATTTATGACCACGTCCGCACGCCGCGCGGTCGCGGCAAGCCGGACGGCGCGCTGCACGAGGTGACCGCCCTTGATCTTGCTACCCACGCGCTCGCCGCGATCAAGGACCGCAACCAGCTCGAACCGACCTTGGTCGACGACGTGGTGATGGGTTGCGTCGATCCGATCGGCGAGGCCGGCGGCGTGATCCCCCGCGCCGCGGCGCTCAAAGCCGGTTACGGCGACAAGGTGCCGGGCGTGCAGATCAGTCGGTTCTGCGCTTCTGGGCTCGACGCGATCAACTTCGCGGCTGCCGAGGTGATGTCCGGACAGCACGACTTGACGATCGGCGGCGGTGTTGAGTCCATGAGCCGCATCGGGATCGGCGCATCCGGCGGCGCTTGGCCGATGGATCCGTCAGTCGCTGTCCCGATCTATTTCATGCCGCAGGGCGTCTCCGCCGATCTGATTGCCACCAAGTATGGCTTTTCGCGCGACGACGTCGACGCCTATGCGGTGGAGAGCCAGAAGCGCGCTGCGCACGCGTGGGAAAGCGGGTATTTCAAGAACTCGGTTGCGCCGGTCGCGGACGTCAACGGCATCACGCTGCTGGCGAAGGACGAGCACATGCGGCCGTCCACGACCATGCAATCGCTGGCGGCGCTCAATCCGTCGTTCGTCATGGTCGGCGAGCAAGGCGGCTTCGACGCGGTCGCGACCCAGAAGCATCCGGAGATTGAGTTCGTCAATCACGTCCATCACGCCGGCAACTCGTCCGGCGTCGTCGATGGCGCCGCCGCGGTTCTGATCGGTAACAAAGAGGCCGGCAAGGCCAGCGGGTTGAAACCGCGCGCCAAGATCAGGGCGTTCGCGAACATTGGGTCCGAGCCTGCGATCATGCTCACTGGCCCCGTAGACGTGACCAGGAAGGCGCTCAAGCGCGCCGGCATGGAACTTAAGGATATCGATCTCTTCGAGCTCAACGAGGCGTTTGCCTCGGTGGTGCTGCGCTTCATGCAAGCGTTCGACATCGACCATGCCAAGATCAACGTCAACGGTGGCGCCATCGCAATGGGTCATCCGCTCGGCGCGACCGGCGCCATGATCTGCGGCACTGTGCTCGATGAGCTCGAGCGACGCGGACTTAAAACCGCACTCGTGACGCTTTGCATCGGTGCCGGCATGGGCACTGCGACGATCATCGAGCGGGTATGACGGCCCGATGCCCAAGATCGATATCAGTAAGGCGCCTGTGCGCACCACCACGGTTTACCCGAAAGAGTTCAAGCACGTCTGTCACGGGCGTGAGAAAGCAGCGCTCGGCAACGTCGCCGACCTTACGCAGTTCGGCGTCAACCTGACACGCCTCAAGCCGGGTGCAGCCTCCGCGCTACGCCACTGGCATGAGAACGAAGACGAGTTCGTTTACGTGCTCGAAGGGGAGCTCGTCTTGATCGACGATGAGGGCGAGACCCTGTTGCGGACGGGCGATGCCGCCGGGTTCAAGGCCGGCGTGCCCAACGGCCATCATCTCATCAACCGGACGCAACGCGACGCGGTCTATCTTGAAGTCGGTACCCGCGCCGCCTGCGAACATGCGCACTATCCGGACGTCGATCTCGATTTTGTTCGCGAAGAAAGCGGCGCAATGCGTCTCAACCACAAATCCGGCGAACCGTATCGTTGAGGGAGTAGCGCCATGACCAACTTCAAATATGAGGTCGACCAGGACGGCATCGCCCTCATCACCTGGGACATGCCCGGACGCTCCATGAACGTCCTCAATGCAGATGTCCTGAGCGAACTGGAGGCGCTACTCGACAAGACCACCGCCGACGCAGGCATCAAGGGCGTGGTCGTCACCACCGGCAAGGATACGTTCTCAGGCGGCGCCGATCTCACGGTGCTGCAGAAGCTCAGCAGCCAGTTCGAGCAAGTCCGCAAGTCCCAGGGTGACGAGGCCGCGGCGTCGATGTTCTTTGAGGAGAGCCGCAAAGCATCGGTGCTGTACCGAAAGATCGAGACCTGCGGAAAGCCGTGGGCGTGCGCGATC
>DATIPA010000204.1:0-40131 GCA_035472475.1 Xanthobacteraceae bacterium
TCGCCGGCCTCGAGGAAGAACGCCTCGCCCTTCTTGTCGTCGCCGTAACGGACCTTGCCTTGGATGGTCGTGAGCTCGACCCGGCCGCCGGTCATCGGCACGATCAGATAGGGCAGATCGTGACGGTGCATGCGTTTGATGCCGCCCGGCGGCACCGAAAAGCTCCAGACCCGGATTGCGTCATTCTCGAAGATGACCTTGTCGCCGATCGGGCCAAGCTCGATGCTGGCTGTCGTCTGAGCTGCCATGACGATCCTCCGCAAGTTTCTGTTCCGCCGCGGCTGTCTACGGTCCGGCACCGCTGCGATCGTCGTTCGGCAGCGATAGAACCCGCATTTGAAATCATGGTCAAGGAAGGGCAGCCTGTCGAGATGCCCAGGGACGCACGTCGGGTCTAAGCACTCGTACGGCGCACTGCGGCTTGCTGGCGGTCCTTGGCCTCATAGTATTCGGCGGAAAAATTCAGTGCCCAGCGCGCGAAGAACGCACTCATCCGTTCGCCGGTCGACTTGTTGTCAGGCCGATCCGCACGGTGGTAATGCGCGGCATAGCTGCGAATGATTGCGCCGATGAGCGGCACGCGCGAAGAAGCTTCAGCGATGAGAGTAAGCGCGGCGTGCGCTCCGGCGTGGAGCATGCCCACCAGACCACGGAGTCCGGTCACGATCGCACGCGATATATTGTCAAGGCCGATCCGAACCGCAAACCGTCCCAGCGCATCGGCGATCGTCGCGGCAACGTATTCCGTCTGCAGGTACCGGTATTCCACCTTCTGCATCACGCGAAGCCTCGTGACGCGCTGATAGAAGCGGAACATCGCTTGCACGAATGGATGCCGTTTGGCCTGGGGCCATGCGGCCGGATAGACTGGCAAGACCAGAAGCTTGCTTTTGGCGATGAGGGTCGCCAGTGGATGCAGCAGCTGCATCCAGGCGGGCAGGGAGGTCGCTTCCGCAATCAGGATCGCGTGCATGGCGGTCGCGACGCCGAACGATATCGGAAGCCACAAAACCGCCCCGGCGATGACCAGCAACGCGCCGCGCGGCGTCAGTGTCCGGCACTTGCGAAAGACCCAGGCCATTCCGCCTTCGAACGCGTGATGCAGGGCTTCTTCGAACGCTTTGTAGGACAGCGTTCGCCGCAGCCACGCCCAGTGGCGCGCGACCGATGCTCGCCATGCATCGCGTCCGGCCTCGGAAATCGGCAGGACGTCGACGATACCGCGCAGCAGCGCCACGACCCCATCGCCAATGATGCGCAGCGTGAACAATGGAAAGCGCAGCACTTGCAGCAGGATCGGAAACGCGTAGTCCAGGATCTGGACCAAGGCAGACAGCAGCGTCCGGAAGAGCTTCTTTGCAACGAGCGCGACAAAAACCAGCGGCACGATGACGGCATCGTCCAGGCCGGAGTGGAACCGGACGGACGTCGTCTCGGGCGTGTTCTCGTGCTGCTGGTCGGTCATGGCCAGCCGATGTTATCGCGGAACCAGCAATCCCGGACAGCGGCCAGAATAGCGGCGAGACTCGAAAGCTGCCGCGATGTTAACGTTCGGCCCGGCACGCTGACGCGGGGGTAGGGATGCAGGGCAGGGTGGTTTTTCTTCTGATTGTAGGGGCGCTTTCGATCGGCGCGGTCGCGCGGCCGACAGCTGCCGGCGCGCAGGGTTGGCAAGGCGGCGTGTGGACCGGTGCCGGCTGGGATTGGCACGGCGGACCCGAGTGGCGCGGCAACTGGTACTGGCGCCGCGGTTCGTCCGGCCCCGGGTGGGGCGGGTTTTATCCCGGCCCCGGCTACTACCCGTTCGGCTATCCGTACGGCTATGCCTATCCGTACACGGCGCGCGGTTACTACGGTTGTTACCGACCGATACCTGTGCCCGGAACGCGGGACTTTATTCGCGAGCGGGTATGCTGAGCGCGACGTCGCGAACTTTCTCATCTAGGCACTGAAACGGAGATCCAGCATGAAGGTCCTTGGTGTCGTTGTAACGTTTGCATTGCTGACCTTGTCGCCAGCGGTGGCTGCCGACCAGACAATTCCGCTTGCAGCAATGACGTGCCAACAATTCGCCGACAGCCCCAAGGACACCGTCAACACAATTCTCGCCTGGATGATGGGGTACAACCAGGATTCCGACGAGCCCGCGGAAATCAATCTCGGCAAGATGGAGGAGCTCCGAAAAAAGCTTGGCACTTACTGCGCCAGCAATCCGACGCACGGGATCATGGCGGCGCTGGATAACGTTAGCGATGCCTCGGATGCCGTTGACGCTCCGAAATCGGACGTTCCGACATCGCTAGTCGGCTCGTGGACCTTTCCAGACAAGCAGGTTTGGATCGTCGTTCGCACGGACGGCTCGGCGACCCAGTGCCGGATCGATCCAAACGGAACCGTCTACTTCTCGAAGGGTGCATTCCACCCGCCGGATACGCTCACGTGGGAGAAAATCTGGGGCGATGACAAGGTCGTAAGCGCGAAGGATGCGATCACGCTTACCGGCAAATACGGAAGCTTCACCTATAAGGCCGAGACGAACGATCGGCCGTCGGAGCGCTGCGTAGCATCCTGACGTCTGCAGACATTACATCCGCAGCGCCGCCCGCCCAAACACTTCGCCGCGCTCGATCCGGTCGTGCAGGGCGTTAGCGTCGGCGAGCGGGACCACCTCGGTCACCACCGGCCACACGTCGCGCCGCGCCACAATTGCCAGCGTCTCCATCACTTCCTGACGGGTGACGTAGCGGCTGCCGAGAACTTCCAGCTCCTTCGCCATGACCGCGCCGGCGGTGAGGGTGAACGGTTGCGCTGCGCCGCTTAGGATGACCAAGCGCCCGCCGGTGGCGAGTGCTGCTACCGCCGCCTCCTGGGTGGCCGGCGTGGACACGAAGTCGGCCACCACGTCGACGCCTTTGCCGCCGGTCAACTCCAACAAACTCTTCACTACGTCCCGACGGCTAGCATCGACCACATCCGAAGCACCGAGTTGACGGCAACGTGCGAGCTTGTCGGCATTGATGTCGACCGCGATCACACGCGCGCGAGCAAACCGCGCCATCAACAGCATGTGGACTCCGAGGCCACCGCCGGCGCCAAACACCGCGACTGTGTCGACCGGCGAGACTCGAGCGCGCCGCAATACTTTGTAGGGAGTCGCGAGTGCGTCGGTAATGACGCCGATTTCGGCCGGATGCTCGCGCGCGCTCAATTCGGGCGGCAAGCGCAGGAAGTTGCGCGCCGGAAGTTTGATCAGGTCCGCATAGCCGCCATCGATATGGCGTCCAACAAATCCGCCGAAGTTGGCGCACAGCGATTCGCGCCCGCCGATGCACCAACGGCATTGGCCGCACGTCAAATAGAAATAGGCCGTCACCTCGTCGCCGACTGCGAGGTCGGTGACGTCTGGACCGATGGCGGCAATTTCGCCGGCGATCTCATGCCCGAGAATCCGAGGGAGGGTCGCAGCGCCACGCCCCGCACGCACATGCTGCACAGTCAATCCGGCCCCGCACGCGAACACGCGCGCCACCGCTTCGCCCGGTCCAGGCACCGGATCGACGAGCGTTTCGAGCTGCATCGGTGAGCCGGGCTTTCTCAGTACGAGCGCGCGCATGGTTTGTTTCTTCTACCGGGCGTCGACCAAGTCGTTCTGCTGGGGTCGAGTCCCGACTTCATCATGCCGGTGCTTGTCGCGGGTATGGCCGGGACTAGCGGCCGTGACGCGGTAAGCGGAGCTCAATCCATCACGGCGAGTTTGCGCTTTGGCGGTTCCATGCCGAAGACGCGCAGCGCGTTGCCGCCCAGGATCGCGCGCTTCTGAGTTTCGTTGAGAAACGGCAGGTCGTAGATCACGCTCGGCAGGTCGAAATCCCAGTGCGGGTAGTCGGACGAATAGAGCAGCTGCGTCTCCGCCTTGATCACCCGGAACGTGGTCTCCAGTAGCGCCACGTCGCCGGTCTTTTCCATCGGCTGATTGGTGAAATACATGTCGCGGATGTAATCGCTTGGCAGCTTCTTGAGCGC
Source organism: Xanthobacteraceae bacterium (assembly GCA_035472475.1). Classification (GTDB taxonomy): domain Bacteria; phylum Pseudomonadota; class Alphaproteobacteria; order Rhizobiales; family Xanthobacteraceae; genus JAFAXD01. The sequence goes on from DATIPA010000204.1 coordinate 4,024, forward strand.
CGGCGCATCGGCGGTGCGCATCATGTACTCGTTGTCGAGCCGCTGCATGATGAATGGGAGCCAGGCAAGCCCGCTCTCGATCCACAGCACCTTGAGCTTGGGGAAGCGCTCACCCAGCCCGTTGATCACCCAGTTGGTGAGGTGCACGAGGTTGTACCAGACAAAGCCGAGCGCATGCGCCGAGATGAAGCGGTTGACCATCAGCATCGACTGATCGTTCCAGTTATAGGCGCCGTGAAACGCAATCGGCAGATTGGATTCCTCCAGCAGCGCGTAGGTCTTCATGTAGTCGTTGTGGTGCACCGGCCGGTAGCGATTGGATGTCACCATGAAACCGACCACACCCGGCTTGCCGATGAACTCCTTGACTACCCGATAGGTGGCCGTCGGATCGTTGAACGGAAGGTAGAGCATGGTGCGAATACGCGGCTCCTGCGCCAGCACGTGCTCGACCAGCCAGCGGTTATACGCATAGGACAACGCGACCTCGATCTCGACCTGGGGATGCAAGCCGAGATGCAGCATGGGAGTTGGAAACAGGATCGCGATGTCGACGCCCATCGAGTCCATCCAGCGTCGCGTCAGGGTGATATCGCGGTGCGGTTTTGGTTCAGTTCGTTCGAGCCGGCGCAGCGGCTCGCGCATGATGCGCCCGCCGTAGTCCTGGTAGCCGAGCCCGGCCGGCAACGCGCCAACGCCGCGATACCCGGCGATCGTGGACGACTCCAACAGCTGGCGAACGACCGGGTCTTCGATGTACTTGACGATCTCGGCAAACGACTCGCTCTCGAAGTGATGCGAATCAACATCGATGATCGGAAAATTTGCGTAGCCGCGCTCGCGCGCCTGCTTGGCGGCATGCGAGAGCGTAATACGGGTGTCGAACTCGTCGACGCTCATGCGCCGGTGATTGCTGAGCGGTAGTTCCATCAGGACCTCCCTCGCGGTGGGCGGGCGCGCCGGTCTGCGCTATTCAGCAATGATGAAAACCTCGCCGCTGCGTTCCACTACCTCGTAGCGGCGGAGCTTGAGTCGCTGATCGCCGACGCATTCCCCAGTGGTCAAATGATATTCGTAGCCGTGCCACGGGCAGACGAAATGCACGTCGGACTCGGAAAAGGTCTGCCGGATGAAGGTGCGATCCGGTGCCAGCACGTCCTCGACCTGATGCATGATCAGCCCTTCGCATGCTGGCCCACCTTGGTGCACGCAAAGATTTTCGTAGGCGTAGAACTTTCCCTCCCAGCGGAACACACCGATTTCAACGTCGCCGTGGAACACGATGCGGCGGCCGCCGTCTTCGAATGAGGCAGCCTTGCCTATGAGAATTTCGGTCATGTAATGCCGTGCTTGTCGTTCACGCGCAGCGGTCGTTGTGAGCAATGGCAGGCTAGCACAAGGGCGATGCCGCCGTGTCACCCGGCAATGCGACACCGCAATCGACTGCGCCGGGCCGGCGCTACATGCTTGCTTTGCTCGCAGATGCCGTCACTGGCCGGCCGCAGCAGCGTTGTAATATTTGGTGAACTGTTCGAGCGCCTTGTCGCCGTTCTGATGGTCCTTGACCCAGGTATCGGTCACCACTGCAACGCGCTTGCGCCAGCTTTCATATTGCTCGGGTGTGAGCTTGGCGATCTTGTGCTGCGGGGAGGCGGCGACCGGCGCGCGCGCCCGCGCTGCGGCGCTTGCAAAATAGGCGCCAGCGGCGCGGCTCGGCTCCTCGCCCGCATTGGCGAGGATCACGTCCTGCACCTCCTTGGGGAGCGATTCGAATTTCTTGCGCGACATGAAATGCATGCTGGGGATCCCGCTGATCGGTACCTCGAGGTGATAGCTTGTCACCTCGGCAAGCTTGTAGGGCTCAAATCCCGCCCAGGTCGTGGCGACACCGTCGACGAGCCCGCGCTGCAGCGCCTCGTACATCTCGCCGCCGGTCATCGAGACCGGTGTTCCGCCCAGGATCTGTATCGCCTGTGCCGGAACCTTGCCGCTGACGCGAAACTTCGCGCCGCCAAGATCGTCGATCTGTTTCGGTTCCTTGGCCCAGTGCAGGTAGTTGGTGGTCAGGCAGCCGAACCACAGCGGCATGATATCCTTGTACTCGCTGTCGAGCAGTCCGCTTTTGTAGAGCCGCCACGACGCAACCGAACAGGCCACGTTATTCTCCGCCAGAAACGGCAGTCCGCTCACGTCGGACAACGGAAAGCGGTTGCCGACAAGCGAGTGAATAATCCAGCCGATCTGGACCACATCGTCGGACACGCGATCGTAGGCGGTGATGAAATTCGACAGCGTCTCGCCGTCGCGCACATCGATCTTGAGCTTGCCCTTGCTCTGTTCGGAGACGCGATTGGCCCAGTTGCTGTAGAACACGGTATTGGGCGTGCCAGCCGGACTCTGCGACGCAAAGATCAACCGCACCTGCTGCGCGTGGGATTGCAGTGTCGGCGCCGCCGCGACTGCCGCGACGGCGAGCGCCGATGCGCAAAGCATCTTCTTCATCGCTGTTCCCTCCGTTTTTCTGCGTCTTTGCTTTGTCTGGTTATTGGCGGCCGACGCCAACAGTGGTCATGCTGTTGGCAATCGAGTCGCGCCCCATCTCGCGGTCTGCACGCGAGAGCTGGGCGCCGCTATCGCCATCGCTTGTGACGCGTTGAGTAAACGCTAACAGCGGCCTACGTCGCGATCAAGGCCGGTTGCGATTGACGTTTGGTTCGCACGCTGGGTATTTTTTGCTGCAGAGCATGAACACATGCGCCGGGACGCTAGTCAGGGAGGATTGGTCGGTTGGCTGAAGTCGCCGCACAACCAACGCCGGCGCATTTTCTTGATCACACCGAGCGGTGGCTAGAGCGAGCCGTCCGGCCGCTGGCATCGGTTGGTGTCCTCGGCATGTTGGTCGCGGCCGCGGCGACGGTTGCGGATGTGCTGCTGCGTTGGCTCGCCGGCACCGGGGTGCTCGGTCTTAATGAGATCACCTCACTGGTGTTCGCTGTTGCGATCGCGGCCTGCTTGCCGGCCGGAACCGCCGGTGGCGTGCACCTCAAGATCGATATCTTTGCGCGCTGGATTACGGGCCGCTTGGCGGCATGGCTCGATGTGTTTGGCGCGGCGCTGTTGCTGATCTTCTTTGCGCTTCTCAGTCAGCGCATGCTGATCTTTGCCGGTACGCTCTACAGCCAAGCACGCACCACGGTGCTGCTCGGGCTGCCGATGGCGCCATTCATCTTCGTGGTAGTGCTGCTGCTCGCGATCAGCTCGCTGGTGCAGGCTGTCATCGCGGTCAATAAGGTCAGACAAGCGATCGCTTACGTGCCGGTTGCCGGCATGAAGTCCTACCCGTTTGCGACCGCCGTCGCCGTCCTGCTGGCGGTCGTGATTGCCGTGCTCGCCGCTTACGCCTTGTTGGATTACCCAGGCATGGCCGCGTGGGCGCAGGACAACCCCGGCAAGGCCGTCGGCATCGCATTCGCGTGCATGTGGATCCTGATGCTCAGTCAAGTTCCATTGGCGGCGGTCACCGGATTGATCGGCGTCATCGGGGGTGCGCTGTTCATCGGCTTCCCGCCGTTCTTCTCGGCGTTCGCGACCGAGAGCGCCGGGCTTTTGACCAGCAGCCAGATTGCGACGCTGCCGCTGTTCCTGATGATGGGGAGCTTCGCGGCCGTCTCGGGCCTGTCCGAAGATCTGTACGAGCTCGCACACGTCCTGTTCGGCCGCTTTCGCGGCGGGCTTGCGCTTGCCACCATCGGCAGCTGTGCCGGGTTTGGCGCGCTTACCGGTTCATCGCTCGCGACCGCCGCGACCATCGGCCGGGTGGCGATTCCGGAAATGCGTGCACGAGGTTACTCCCCGGCGCTTGCAACCGGGACCTGCGCTGCCGGCGGTACGCTTGGTCCGCTTGTGCCGCCGGGGTCCGGTCCGATCATCGTCTTCGCCATTCTGACCGAGGCTTCGATCGGCCAACTGTTCGTGGCATCCGTAGGCCCTGCGATTCTCGCGGTGCTGCTCTATTTCCTGACGATTATGATCTACGTCAGGCTCTGGCCGACCGCGGCCCCGCGAACCATGGCACCGGTCGAGCACGCGCACCTCAATGCAACGCTGCGCCGCTGCATTCCGGTCGCGCTCCTAGTGTTCGGCGTCATGGGCGGACTCTATTTCGGGATCTTCACCGACACGGAGTCGGCGGCCGTCGGGGCGATCGGCGCGTTCGCCATCGCGATCTGGCGTGGCAAGATCAATCGGGGCACCTATCTGGAAGTCATGGTCGAGACCACCGCGACTACCGCCATGGTCTACGCCATGATCATCGGTGCCCAGGCGTTTTCGTTCTTCGTGCTGGTGTCGTCGTTGACCGAGTCGGTGACGGCGTTCATCGGCGGTCTCGAATGGAACAGGCTCGCGCTCATCTCTATCATCCTGGTCGGCTACTTGCTGCTTGGCACGGTGATGGAATCCTTTGCGATGATGATCATCACCGTGCCGATCATCACACCGCTGATCGTGCAAATTGGCTATCCGGTCGTCTGGTGGGGTATCGTCATGATGTGTGTGGTCGAAACCGGCATGATTCATCCGCCGTTCGGCCTCAACGTGTTCGTGCTCAAGGGAATCACGCCCGATGTCTCGATGTGGACCATCTACCGCGGCGTGGCACCGTTTGTCGTCGCCGACCTGATCAAGCTCGTGTTGATGGTGCTGTTTCCGGCAATCACGCTTTGGCTGCCGGGGACCATGCACTGATGATCATGCGTGCCGGTCGCAGTCTATGACTGGAGCCTGCGGAACGTGACGACGCTTGTCGATGAGGTGAGCGCCGATCTTGCGATTGTCGGCGGCGGCGGTTCAGGTCTCGCCGCAGCGCTCGAGGCCGCGCGGCGCGGCCTCAAGGTGGTGGTGCTGGAAAAGGCCGCAAAACTCGGCGGCACCACGGCGCTTTCGGTCGGGTCGATCATGGCGGCCGGAACGCCCGCGCAGGTCCGTGCCGGGGTGACGGATTCACCGCAAGCGCATGCCGAGGATCTCGACCGCATTCGCACCGCCATGGGGGTCGACGACGACCCCGAACTTCGCCGGATCTTGACGGAGAACGTCGCGGAAACGATCTCGTTCTTGCGCTCAGTGGGCTTGAACTTCCTCGGCCCGCTCCCGCAACCGCCGCACACGGCGCCGCGCCTGCATCAGGTCATGCCGACATCGCCGGCCTACATCTTTCAACTCAGTCGCCATTGCCGGCGGTTCGGTGTCGACGTGCGGCTCGCCGCGCGCGCGACGCGCCTGCTGAGCAGGGGTGGGCGCGTGTTTGGGGTCGAGGCACAAGCCGGCGATCGGAAGCTCGTCGTAAATGCATCCGCCGGCGTGATCCTGGCATCCGGCGACATCGGCGGGAACGCGGCGATGATGCACGCCCACATGAAGAACTGGGTTGACGGCATTACGGTTTACAACCCCAACAACACCGGCGATGGCCATGCGCTGGCGGCGGAGGTCGGCGCAAAAATCGTGTCGCGTAAGGACCTCGGCGCGGAGCATGCCGCGCACCTGCGGTTCGTGCGCCCCAAGCCGATGCTGCTCCAGCGCATCCCGGCCTACGCGCCGCTCACCCGCGCCATGCTCTTTGCAATCAATACGCTACCCAAGCGGCTGATCCGGCCGTTGCTGATGAAATTCCTGATCACCACGCTCGGGCCGGATCGCGGCGTCTACGAGCAAGGCGCGATCCTGGTCAACAAGTACGGTGAGCGGTTTGCCGATGAACTCGACAATCCAAATCTGTTCGTGGCGAAGCAGCCGGATGGCATCGCCTACATCGTGTTCGATGATCGCCTTGCGCAGAGGTTTTCGCGCTGGCCGCATTTCATTTCGACCGCGCCCGGGGTGGCGTTCGCCTATGTGGACGACTACCGGTCGGCGCGCCCGGACCTGTTCCACGTCGGTCAATCCGTCAGCCACCTTGCCGCCAGAGCGGGATTCTCCGATCAGCGGCTGAAAATAGCGATCGCGGCCGCCAACGCCGGACGGCCCGATGAAGCCAAGCTGGCGATGCCGCCGTTCTACGCGCTTGGCCCGATCAAGCTGTGGGTCATGGTGGCGCCAGTCGGTCTCGCGATCAGCCACCGCTTCGAGGTTCTCAACGACGCGGGCCAACCGATCCCCGGCCTCTATGCGGCCGGCAACGCCGGTCAGGCCGGGTTCACCGTTACCGGCCATGGCCACGGGCTTGGCTGGGCCTTCACCTCCGGACGGCTCGCAGCGCGCCGCGCGGCCGAGGACCTGCACAAGGCCCGCACTGATACTCATCCGCGGCGCGAGGCCGCAAGTTCGCCCGCGTAAAGCGCCAGCGCACCAGCCGCGAATGCCATTCCGATCTGGCTGGTGAGTTCCCAGCCGCCCGCGACAAGACTGGCGGCAGCGAGTCCCGAACCCAGCGCGCCTCCGGTGAAGAAGATCGCGGTGAACAAGCCACCGATGCGGCTGCGGCTCTCCGGACGCGGCGCGTAGATCGAGCGTTGGCTGAGCACGAAGTTGATCACGAGGCCCGCGTCGATGAGCAGCGCTGCAACGATGAGGAGCGATATAGAACGCAGTTCGCCGCCGACCAGCGCGATCCCGAACGCGGCCAGCACCGCACCGATCGCGCATCCGGTGGCGGGTTTCGTCAGGCCGCGATCCGCGATGATCCCGGCGATCGGCGCGACGATCACGCCGCCGGTGCCGGCCAGCGCGAACAGCCCGATGCCGCGCTGGGTCAATCCAAAGCGCTCACTCGCGAGCAGCAGCGGAACCGCGGTCCAGAACAAACTGAAACTCGCGTATAGCGCAGCATGATAGGCCGCGCGCCGACGCAGGATCGGCACCTCGCGCAGCAACGCCGGCAGCGACTGCAGGATGCCGAGATAGCTCAGGCGCGTGACCGGTTGATAGCGTGGCATGCCGAGCGCGAGGATAGCGGCCATCAGCGTCATTAACGCACCCGAGAGCGCGAATACCGCACGCCATCCCGCGTAATAGGTCACGAAACTCGCCGCCGGACGCGCCAGCATGATGCCCAGCATCAGGCCGCTGGTCAGACTCCCGATCACGCGTCCGCGGTCGGCCTCGGTGGTGAAATGCGCCGCGAACGGCAGCAGGACCTGTACCGTCGTGCAGGCGACGCCAACGACAAGCGTGGCGGCAAGAAAGACGCCGGCTGTCGGCGCGCACACCATCACGGCCAACGCCGCCGCTGCGATCAGGAGGTTTGCGACTGCGAGGTGACGGTTGTCGATCAAGTCGCCGAGCGGAACAAACGCCAACAGCCCCAGGCCGTAACCGAGTTGAGTCATGGTCACCAGCAGACCCGTCTGGGCGGGAGCAAGGCCCAAGGCAGGGCCGATCAGGCCGGTCAGCGGCTGCGCGTAGTAGAGATTGGCGACGATCAGTGCACACGCCAGCGCGAGCAGGACAGTGAGCGCTGGTGTAATTGACGCCGGCGCGTCCGTTTGGTTGGCGGTCGCCTGCGACATGCTGCGAACTCCTCGTATGGATTTCGCAGCTCATATGCGGGTGTTGCCACGCGCCCGCACTCCGCTTCTTGCTGTCCAATTCGCCGGGCGCTAGACCGCGATGATCTCAATCGGCAAAGTATGTGCGCAGATCGATCGCATCCGCTCCGGGAATGCGCTTGCGGATGAATTCCTGTTTGCGGCCGAATGGCGCGGTGGCGTCGATGCCAAGTCGCCCCCAGTGGTCGCGCTGCGGATCGCGGTAAAAGCCGGGCACATCGGACAACACCATGGCGCGCGTGTCGGCGCGTCCGCGCGTCAGATAGGCCCACCACACGTCGTCGAAGTCGTTGATGTCGACGTCGTCATCGACCACGATCACGGTCTTGTTCCAGTCATGGTTGGCGCCGAGCGCGGTCAGCAGCACCTGGCGGGCGTGGCCTTCGTATTGCTGATCGATCTTGACGACTGTGCTCATGGTGAAAGGCACACACGCCACGTCGATGATGCCTTCGAGGCTTGCCGCCATCAACGCTTGATACGTGCGCGTTGCGACGGCGACCTCGAGCAGCCGCAGATCTTCAGGAGAACCGCAAGTGATGCTGTGGAAGATCGCATCCCGCCGAGCCGAGACGGCGCTGACCTCGAACACGTGATTGTCGCCGACCGGAACGTAGTAACCCATGAACTCGCCGAATGGGCCCTCGGGCCGGCGCACGCCCGGAAGGATACGACCTTCGATCACGATCTCGGTGTCGACCGGGACGTCGAGGTCGAGGGTGCGGCATCGCCGCAGCTCCAGCGGCGCGCCGGCGATCTTGCCGGCGATCTCCAGTTCGCTCTCATCGTAAGCGAGCGGGGCTGCCGCAGCGAGCACCAGCCCGATCGGTGGTCCCAACAGGATGGCCGCTTCGAGCGCCTCGCCGTGTGCTTCGGCCTTGGCCTGATACTGAGTGAGATGATGCGATCTCCCCAGCCGGACCCGCAGCTCGCGATCGCTCATGATCTGGCAGCGGTGGAATGACAGATTGGGGATATCGCCGCCAGGCTCGCGCGCCAGGAATACGCCGGCCGTCAGATAGGGCCCGCCGTCATGCTCGAAGTAGGTAATTTGCGGCAACTCGGTGAGGCGAATCTGTTCGAGGTCGTTGGGGGCACCGACAATGCGGGGCAACCGCGCAGGCTTGCGCGTCATCTCGACCCAGCGCCGGCAAAACGAGCCGTCATTGCCACCGATCATTTCGATCAGGCGCCTGCGGCTGCCAAACACATTAGTCATGACCGGAAAACGCGAGCCCGCCACCCTATGGAACAGCAACGGCGCATCGCTCTCTTGCTGTGATGCTTGCGTCACGGCAGCCAGTTCGTGGCGGCCACTGACTTCCCGCGTGATCTCGCGGACGCAGCCGGCGCGCCGGAGCCGGTCGAGATAAGCCCGCATACGTCGCTACTCGTACACCTTGCTAGCTTGTTTCATCACGCCGTCCGGAATCGTGAGCCCGACGGCCTTGGCGGCGGCAAGATTGACCTGCACCTCGAACACGCTTGCCTCGACTGCGAGTACGGTCCCCGGATCCTTGCCCAGCAGCACCGGTGCCGCCACTTTGCGTGCCCAGTCGACGCCATTTTGATACTGATGTTGCGCGAGCGATGCGATCGCTCCACGCTCGACTGCGAGCACGTCGAACGCGAACCACGGCACCTTGGCGTCGCGCGTTGCCTTGATGATCGCCTCGTAAGCAGAAGCGACGGTATTGTCCTGCAATGTGACGACGGCATCGACTTTGCCAATCAGCGAGTCGACCGCGTTCTTCACCTCGGCACTGGACGTGATCGTCGCTGCCAGCCACGTGAGCCCTCGCTTCTCAGCCTCTGTCTTTGCGAGCTTGTTCAGGGTCTCCGAGTTGGTTTCGCCCGAGTTGTAGATGGTGCCGACGCTTTTCAGGCCAGGCCTGATGGCGAGAAACATATCGAGGTTGCGGCCGACAGGAGGGACCGTATAGAAGCCCGTCACGTTAGTCCCCGTCGGCTTGTCGACGGTTTGGAGGACGCCGACTGCAACCGGATTGGTGACGCAGCCGAATGTGACCGGCGTCTTTGAGTCTTTGGCGACGCGGATGGTCGCCAGCACGACTGGCGTCGTGCAGGGCGCCAACAGGTTGACATTGTCGGCGAGGAATTTCTCCGCAATGCTCCGTGCCGTACCGACGTCGCCCTGGGCGTTCTGATAATCAAAGACCAGGTTCCGGCCGACCTCGAACCCCTCGGCTTTCAATCCGTCAACAAAACCTTGCCGGGTCGCGTTGAGCGCCGGATGATCGACCAGTTGTGAGAATCCGATCCGATAGTTGCGGCCAGGTTGGGGTTGCGCCCAGGCCAGCGACAGCGTCGTGAGGGCCAGGCTGCCGGTTACAGCCGCGACTAAAATCGGGCGGCACGACGCGTGCAATCTGTTGCCCATGTTCGTCCTCGCAGTCGTCTGACGAATGATCCTATATCGTATTCACGTGGCGAGGAGGACTCGATCTTCCGATATGTCGCCTCCCGCCTGATGAAACCTCGCGACCAGCGCGTCGACCGTCAGCGCCGCCTTGGCGGCGTCCCGTACGTCCAGGATGATGCGTCCTTCGTGCATCATGATGAGACGATTTCCGATGCGGATGGCGTCCTGCATTTTATGGGTGATCATGAGGGTGGTCATGTTGTGTGCAACGACCAGCCGTTCGGTCAGCCCCATGACGATGTCCGCCGTGCGTGGATCGAGCGCTGCAAGATGCTCGTCAAGCAAAAGCAGGCGCGCGCCAGCAATGGTTGCCATCAGCAGTGCCAGCGCCTGGCGTTGGCCGCCCGACAGCGTCCCGACGCGGGCCGCGAGACGCGTCTGGAGGCCGAGGCCGATTGGTGCCAGCGCGGCCGCAAAGCGGGCCCGTGCGGACGCGGTGACGGCGCGTCGAAGGCCGCGGTGCATCCCGCGCCGCTCCGCCATAGCGAGATTTTCCTCGATTGTCATGGCGGCGCAGGTGCTGTCGCCGGGGTCCTGGTCGATGCGGCCGATGACGGCGGCCCGGCGATAGACCGGCGCCCGCGTCACGTCGCGTCCTTCGAATGCGATGGTGCCCGCATCAAGATCAACCAACCCGGCGATCGCGTTGAGCAGGGTCGACTTGCCGGCGCCGTTCGACCCGATGATCGTGACGAAGTCGCCGGCTGCGACCGCAAGATTGACCTCGCTCAGCGCCAGCACTTCGCTGGGCGTACCGCCGTGGAAGCGCTTCGTTACGCCGTTCAACGACAGGATCGGCGTCATCCGAACACGTGCCTCCGCCACCGCGGGACCGTCAACGCAAGCAACAGCAGCACCGCTGTGACCAGCCGCAAATCGACCGGCTCGAGGCCAACGCGCAGCGCGAGTGCGACCAGCAATCGATAAATGACGGTGCCGCAGATCACCGCGACGACCCACCAAGCCACCGTGCGGTCGCCAAATATCGCCTCACCGATCAGCACCGCGGCGGCGCCCGTCACCAGAATGCCGATCCCCATGCCGATGTCCGCAAAGCCGTGGTTTTGCGCGACCAGCGCGCCCGAAAACGCGATGAATGCGTTGGAGAGCCCGAGGCCGACCATTTTGGTGCGGTCGGTGTCGACCCCGAGCGACGCGATCATGGTTTCATTCTGGCCCGTGGCGCGCACCGCGAGCCCGAGGTCGGTCGTAAAGAACCAGATCAGCACGAGCGCGCCCAATGCCAGCAACACGAACACAATCGGAATGGTTGTGAACACGTTATCGGGCAGATCGAGGCCTAGCTGGTTGAACCAGCCGATCGTCTCGCTGAACACCGAAGGTGTCGTGAGCAGCGGCACATTGGCTTTTCCCATGACGCGCAGGTTGATGCTGTAGAGCGCCGTCATCGCGATGATTCCGGCGATGATGTTGTTGATCCGCAACTTGGTGTGAATGAGCGCTGTGACGACGCCGGCTGTCGCTCCAGCTGCTGCGGCCGCGAATGTAGCAACGAACGGGTCCACGTGCTGAACCAGCAATGCCGCCGCCACCGCCCCGCCAAGCGGGTAACTTCCTTCCGCGGTAAGGTCGGGGAACCGAAAGAAGCGAAAGGTGATGAGAACGCCGAGGCCGAGGAACGCATAAAGAAAGCCCTGTTCGAACATGTTGAGAACCAGGGCCTGAACTTGAGCCATCTCGGCTTTCTCGTGATTTCAGCTGAAGCGAACAGATACGGCATCTTGGCCGCAGTCTTGCTATTTGCAAGTGTGTCCGCGGATTGCGGATCGAGGTCCAGGTGCTGGAGGTCGGGTTTCGGCCGACGATCAGGCCGCGTTCAGGCCGTGATAGATCCCACGCTCGAACTGGCGGTAGACGCGCAGCGCCCGCTGATCGGCGAACGGCAGGACCTGGGTCATGAATACGCCGGCGATGCGTTTGGTCGGATCGATCCAGTAGTAGGAATTGAACAGCCCGCCCCAGGTGAGGCTGCCTGCGCTACGCCCGTCCGGTCCTGGAGTCATGTTGATCATGTGCCCGAGGCCCCAGCGCATGGCGATGCCCGGGAAGAAATCGACGTCATTTGAAAATGCCGGCGACGTGGTCCTGAGGTGGCCGGCTTCAATATCGCCGATTTGGTTGCGCCCCATCAGCTCGACTGTCTCCGGCCGCAGGATTCGCGTGCCGTTCAAGGTACCGCCGTTGAGCAGCATCCGGATAAACGTCAGGTAGTCCGGCGCACTCGAATAGATGCCGCCGCCACCGGAAAATGACCCACCCGTGCTCGGCGTTTCCATCGGCTCAGGCACGAGGGAGCCATCCGGTTTGCGCCGATGTGCGCTGGCTTCGCGTGCGCGTTGCGCCGACGAGATAACAAACCCGGTGTCCGCCATGTCGAGCGGGCCGAGGATGTGCTCGCGAAAATACGCGTCGAGCGGCTGCTCGCTGGTCTGCGCCACCAGCCGACCGACCCAATCGATACTGGTGCCGTATTCCCAGCGCTCACCCGGGTCGAACATCAGCGGGGTATGAGGCATGTTGCGTTTGCGGGCCGCCGTGTAGCGCACCGCCTCTGCGTCCCACAGCCGATAAACGAAGCCCGACGTGTGCGTCAGCAGGTGGCGGAGCGTGATCGGCCGCTTCGCCGGCCGCACGTGCGGCGTGCCGTCGTGGCTAAAGCCTTGGAGCACTTGCGGCGCATTCACCGCCGGATCGATCTCCGGCACCGGCCCGTCGAGCGCAAGCTTGCCTTGCTCGACAAGCTGCATCGCGGCGACCGAGGTGATCGTCTTCACCATCGAGGCAATGCGAAACACGGTATCGCGCGTCATGGCTGATCCGGAGCCCAGCCGACGGGTGCCGTAGATGCCTTCATAGATGATCTCCTGATCGTTGGCCGCGAGCGCGACCACGCCGGGGAGATCTTTTGCACCTGTGGTGGCGGCCTGCAGCACGGCGTCGATCCCACGATGCGGGGCACCCGCGAACTCCTTGCGGTTGTCGGTGCGTGCGATCGCGGTTCCACCGAGCGATCCGGCGGCTGCGAGTGCCGCGGCCCCCCGCAACACGCCGCGCCGCGTCGGCCGGCGTGCGGTCATGCCTCGGTCTCCAGGACCGGCACTGGTACGGGTGTCTTCAATAGTTGATTGCGCCGGTCTGCGATCGCGAGGCGCGCCTGATCGAGCGCGAGCGTAAATGCGGTCAGTGCCCGTTCCTCGACCGCATGGTTTTCGACCTCACGAATGGTCGCTGCGACGATTTCATCGGCTTCGGCTTGGAGCGCATCGAGCTCCACGGACGTTTGCGCCAGGCGCGCCGCCTGCATCAGTTCGACCAGCCGCTCGAGCAGGTTCGAGCGTTGCGCACGTTTTCCCGCCCGCAGATAGCCGGCGATGCCCGCGGTGGCCGAGCCGCAGAACGACAGCAGGATCATGCCCCAGTACAACAGGTCGTTGTAGCGATCGAAAAAAGTCTTCTGGTTGCCGTCGATAAAGGCGGCCGCGCCGGGATGCACGGGCACGGTCGCGTCCTTGTCGGTCGATGGCGCTTCGATCTTGAGCGGCACCGACAGTTCGGCCGCCAGAGTCTGCCGCGCGCTGTACAGCAGCCGCGAAAATTCGGCGATTTCATCTTCGCTCAGCGCCTGCTGCGCAACGATATATTGCATGAACCCGATGGTCTCGATCGATTCAGGCGGCTTGGGCGGCGAGCTCCCGAATGCGTTGGCTACGATCTCCGTGGCCTCAAAGTTTGGAAACCTACGCTCGATTGCCTCCGATTCGCCGATCGGCAGGAAAGTCGGCCCCTCCTTCGCGCTCGAGGCCACGGTGGCCACGTCGGTAATCGTCTTGCCGGTCAGCGGGCCGGCCACCAGGATCGCGTCGACCTTGTCATCGCGGATGGCTGCGGCGACGTCGTTGGGGTCGATCATGACGACCTGCACTTTGTCGGCCGGAATGTCATATTGCTTCAGGATGACGTTGAGCAATTGGACATTCGTGTCAGTGCGCGACACGATGCCGATGCGGCGCCCGGCGAGCTGCTCGATCTTTTCGATCTTGGGTGGCTTGAGCTTTTTTCCATCCTTCGGCGCGCGCACACCCGGCGCCGGAACAATCAATGCGACGACCACGTGGCGCAGGATGGCGACGACTTGGCTCGACGCCGGAATTCCGAGATCGCCGCGCACGACGGCGAGATCGGCCGTTCCCTTGGTGATCGCCGCTGCGCTCTCGGCCGGACCTCCCTCCGAGACGACAATCCGCAGGCGAATCGACGACCGCTCGCGCGCGAACTGCTGCGCAAGCGCCTGCATGATACGCACGTTTTCCCCGCTGGCTGGTCCGACCGCGACGGTCAGCGTCGTTGGCTGATAGGTGAAATAGAGCGTCGCCCCCGCAACGCCTGCGACCAGCAGCACGCTCGCAGCCACGAGCAGGGCGAGCTTGCGCCGCCACGTCAATCCGACTTCGCGATGCACGCGAAAATCGGGCGTCTTATTGGGCGCGTACATCGATCAGACCCGGTACGGGGCCTCGTTGGAGCCCCGTCGCGGGATGCACGATGACCGCGCACCTGCTTTGAGCGAGTAATGCATGCCAGCTGCCCCTACCCCAGGCGAACCCCTCTCTGGCAAATCAGCGACAATCCCTCCTGGTAAATAACGACGATATTACGGCATTTTAGGGTGTCCCGGCTCGAAACCGGACGAAGCTGGGACCGGCTCGGCGGAACACCCGCCCACACCACCGGTCAAATGCCGGTTTTTGCTTTTGAACCAATCACATCTGCTTGGCCTTCGCGTAGGGGTAAATCAGGTCACCGGATTTGTATTCCTTCGGCCAAACCACGACCTCCCGGGTCGTATCGACGAACTGATCGAGCGTATTGCCGGTCACATGCTGGAATTGGGTAAAGACGACGCGCGACTTCGCCCATTCCCCGTCCTTGCCGAAGGTTATGTCGCCGACCACGGTGTGAAAGCTGTTGCTGCGCATGTAATCGGCGAGCTTGCGGTGGTCGAGGCTCTTGGTTCCTTCGACCGCCTGCGCGAGAACCTGGCCCGCCGCGTAGGCAAGCGGTGGGAACGCCCATCCCAACGGGTCAATGCCTTGCGTCTTGGCGGCCTCCCGGTATTTCGCGAGCATCTCCAGGGTGCCCGGGAAGGTGAAGGCGGGCGCCGGCACGAATACTTCGTTGTTCACGATGCCGTTCATCAGCGGCCCGAGCTGCATCTTGATCGGCGTCACCAACAGCCCAATGAACGTGCCGCCGAAAAGTTTGGGCATAAGGCCGATTTCATTTGCGGCACGTACGATGCCGACGGAATCCGGCGGATAGGCCGCAACAAAGACGATGTCGGGATTAAGCGCCTGCACGGCCCGCAGGATGGGCGCGAAATCCGCGGTCGTCGGCGGATAGTTCTTGTCGAATACGGTCTCGAAGCCGCCGATGTCCTTGATGTTCTGGCGCGCGCCATCGACCGCGTTCTGGGCGAACTCGGCGTCGGCCGCGACCAGCGCCACCGTTTTCGGCCGGGGATTGGCCGCGGCCGCGAGTTCGAAGAACCCGCCCGAAAACGCTTTCTGCGGCTCGGGCCCGGTCGGAAGCATCGAGAAGTATTGATCGTAATGGAACTTGCTGTTGGCCGCGTTGGCGAGGATGCCGATCGTCGTTTTCTTCGACTGCATCAACACCGGGATTGCGGGCGCCACCATGTTGGTCGCATACGGCCCGATCAGGAGATCGACTTTGTCGACATCGATGAGCTTGGTGTAGATCTGCGGAACATTCGCCGGGTTGCTCTGGTCATCATAGAACACGAGCTCGATCGGGCGCCCGAGCAGGCCGCCCTTGGCGTTGACGTCGTCGCGCCAGATCTGCAACGCGGTAATGACCTGCTTGCCGATCGGTGCGACGCCGCCGGTGAGCGCCATGCTCATTCCGACCCGGACAGGATCGGCGGCGCCCGCCCCGCTCGAAAAGGACACCGCACCGGCGAAAATCAGCTCGGCGACGATGCGAGTTCTTCCAACCACGCCCGAGATGCGCATGTTCCATCCTCCCTGCACGGCTGCGTGTGGCTGCAGCTCGATAACGAGACATGTCTACAACAAATTCGAATCTCTTGCCGCCCCAATCGCAGCACCGCAAGGGTATCCGGAGCCTGCCGCCGAGTCGGAACGCCGCTTTCGCGCCTCGCCCGCGCTGTTTTGTGCCGCCTATGCCGCTATTCTTCGCTTTCGCGCCGGCCGCGATTGTCCGAAAATGGTGCCAGCGTGGCCCGACGCGGAATGTCATCGGCATCCGAGGAGACCAGGCTCAAGGCCAAGAACACATTGAGAGCGAATGCGTAACGAAATTCGGTTTCTGCGGTGCGGTCACGAAGTTCGGCTCGACAACCTCAACCCGATGCTGACCCTGCTCGACTATCTTCGATTGCAGGAGCGTGCGCTTGGAACCAAGGAGGGCTGCGCGGAAGGCGATTGCGGTGCCTGCACAGTGGTGCTTCGCAAGCTGGTCGACGGTCATCTGGTCTATCAACCGGTGAATGCCTGCATCCTGCTCGCCGGCCAGGCCGATGGTAGCGACGTCATCGCGGTCGACGATCTCGCCGACGGCACGCTGCATCCGGTCCAGCAGGCGATGGTCGAGCAGCACGGATCGCAATGCGGCTTCTGCACGCCCGGCTTCGTGATGGCGTTGTTTGCGCTTTATCACGCGCCACGCCGGGGCGAGCTCGAGCGCACCCAGGTTAACGATTGGATCGCCGGCAATCTCTGCCGCTGCACCGGCTATCGGCCGATCGTGGACGCGGCGCTCGCCGCCTGTGCGCAACCGGCGCAGGATCAGTTCGCGGCGCAGGAGCCTGAAATAGCGCGTCGTCTCGCCACGCTCGCCGACGGTCAGGATGTGTTCGTTGGGGACGCGGATCGCTTCTTCGCCGCGCCTGCAAGCGTGGCGGCGCTCGCGGAGCTCTATGCACGGCATCCGGTCGCCGTGCTAGTCGCCGGCGCAACCGACGTCGGCCTTTGGATTACCAAGCAATTGCGCGACCTCGCGAAGATCATCTGGCTTGGCCGGGTGCGCGGCCTAGATTTGGTGCGCGATGAGCCTGACGCGGTGACGTTCGGCGCGACCGTCACTCACCAGGACGCAATGGCTCATCTCGCCGCCATTGATCCCGACCTCGCGGCGCTGATGCGTCGGTTCGCCGGCCGCCAGGTGCGGACCGTCGGCACCATCGGCGGCAATATCGCCAACGGCTCGCCGATCGGGGACACGCCGCCGGCGCTCATCGCACTTGCGAGCACGCTGACGCTGCAGCGCGGCGAGCAGACCCGCACGCTGCCGCTCGAAGACTTCTTCATCGCGTACGACAAACAGGATCGTCAGCCGGGCGAGTTCGTGCGCTCCGTTCGGGTGCCCAAGCTCGGTGCCAACGATCGCTTCCGTTGCTACAAGATATCCAAGCGCTTTGATTCGGATATTTCCGCCGTAATGGGCGCATTCAGGTTCACGCTGGATCGCGGCCACATTGCGTCGGCGCGGGTTGCGTTCGGCGGCATGGCGGCGACGCCGCGCCGTGCCGGCGGCGCGGAGGCCGCGTTGCTGGGCGTCGCCCTGTCCGATCAGGCCTCTTGGTCGCGCGCGTTCGCGGCACTCGAGTCCGATTTTTCTCCAATCGATGATCAACGCGCCAGCGCGCAGTATCGCCGCGACGCCGCCCGCGGTCTGCTGCGCAAGGCGCTCGCCGAGGTCGCCGGAGCTCCGAGCGCGCACACGCGCGTCGTTGACCGGAGGGAGGACGCAAGTGTCGCTTCCTGACGCCAAGGTCGACACCGCGCCGCGCACGGTCGGAATCGCAACGAAGCACGATTCCGCGATCCGGCACGTCTGCGGCACGGCCGTCTATGTGGACGACATTCGCGAGCCCGAGGGAACGCTGCATCTCGCGGTCGGCGGCGCATCGCTCGCGCATGGCCGGATCAAGAGCATCGATCTTGCCGCCGTGCGGGCAGCGCCAGGCGTGGTTGCGGTGCTGACGGCCGCCGACATTCCGGGCCGCAACGATGCGAGCCCGGTTGCCGGCGACGATCCGATCTTTGCGCACAACACGATCGAGTTTCACCAACAGGTCGTTTTTGCCGTGGCGGCGCAGACACGCGACGCGGCGCGCCGCGCGGCGCTGCTGGGCAAGTTCGAGATCGAGCCCGAACGCCCGCTGGTCACGGTTGATCAAGCGCTCGATGCCGGCTCGCACATTCTTCCCGAGTACACATTCGTGAAAGGCGAGCCCGCAGCGGCGCTCGCGGCAAGCGCGCATCGCCTGAGCGGCACGTTACGCATCGGGGGGCAGGAACATTTCTACCTCGAGGGCCAGGTGGCGCTCGCGGTTCCGGGCGAAGACGACATGCTGGTTTATTCCTCGACCCAGCATCCGAGCGAGCTGCAGAACATCGTCGCGCACATGCTCAACTTGCCGGCAGCGGCCGTGAACGTCGAGGTGCGGCGTATGGGAGGCGCGTTCGGCGGCAAGGAATCGCAGGCCGCGCAATGGGCGGCGATCGCGGCGCTCGCGGCGCACCACACCCGACGCCCGTGCAAGATCAGGCTCGATCGCGACGACGACATGTCGATGACCGGCAAGCGGCACGATTTCCGCGCCGACTACACGGCCGGGTTCGACGGTGACGGCCGCATCACCGCGTTTGACGTGAACCTCGCATCGCGCTGCGGCTATTCGGCGGATCTCTCCGCCTCGATCAACGATCGCGCCATGTTCCATGCCGACAATGCCTACTATCTGCCGGCGGCGCGCATCGTCACCAAGCGGACCAAAACCCACACCGTGTCGAACACCGCGTTCCGCGGTTTTGGCGGACCGCAGGGGATGATGGCGGGGGAGCGGTTGATCGATGATATCGCCTGGTCGCTCGGTCTCGATCCGCTCGACGTGCGCAAGCGCAACATCTATGGCGAAGGGCGCGACCGCACACCCTACGGCATGCGGGTCACCGACAATATTCTGCCTGAGCTGATCGAGACGCTCGAGCGCACGTCCGACTACCGGGCGCGCCGCCGCGAAATCGCGGCGTTCAACGCCGAGAATGACTATCTCAAGCGCGGCATTGCGCTCACGCCGGTGAAGTTCGGCATTTCATTCACCACCGGCCATCTCAATCAGGCGGGCGCGCTGGTGCACGTCTATCAGGACGGCTCGGTTCATCTCAATCACGGCGGCACCGAGATGGGGCAGGGGCTGTTCGTCAAGGTCGCGCAGGTGGTGGCGGAGGAATTCGGCATCGACCTCGAGAACGTCAAGATCACTCCGACTTCGACCGGTAAGGTCCCCAACACCTCGCCGACCGCAGCATCATCCGGTTCCGACATGAACGGCATGGCGGCGCGCGCCGCAGCCGCGACCATCAAGGCTCGCCTGATCGAATTCGCTGCGGCGAAATTTGCGATCGCGCCGGAGCTGGTGTCGTTTCGCGACGACCAGGTGTTTGCCGGCAATCGGGTGCTGACATTTTCCCAATTGATCAGGGAAGCCTATCTGGCGCGGATTTCGTTGTCCTCGACCGGCTTCTATCGCACGCCCAAGATTCACTGGGATGCAGCGCGCGCGACCGGGCACCCGTTCTTCTATTTCGCCTATGGGACCGCCTGCTCCGAGGTGATCATCGACACGTTGACCGGCGAGATGAAGGTTCTGCGGGTCGACATCCTGCATGACGTCGGACGCTCGCTCAATCCAGCGGTTGATATCGGCCAGATCGAGGGCGGCTTCGTGCAGGGCATGGGATGGCTCACCTGCGAGGAACTGGTCTTCGATTCGCAGGGACGCCTGCTCACCCACGCGCCGTCGACCTACAAGATTCCGTGCGCATCCGACGTGCCGCCGGATTTCCGCATCGCGCTGTACGACGGCGCGAACCGCGAGGATACGATCTACCATTCCAAGGCAGTGGGCGAGCCGCCGCTGATGCTGGCAATTTCCGTGTTTGCGGCGATCGCCGATGCGATCCATGCGCTGGCTCCCGGCAAACGGGTTCCGCTGGACGCTCCGGCAACGCCGGAATCGATCTTGCATGCGATCCACAAAGTGACGCAGCATTAAACAAATGTCGGTTTGGCCAACCATCGAGCGGTTCATCGCGGAGCACGGCGCTGCCGTGCTGGTGACGCTTGCCGATGCGCAAGGCTCGAGCCCGCGCGAGCCGGGAGCCCGCATGGTGGTGCGGCCTGACGGCGCCTTCTCCGGAACGATCGGCGGCGGAGCGTTGGAATGGACTGCCCTCGCCGAGGCCCAGTCGATGCTGGCGCGCGGCGAGGACTTTCGCCGGCTCAGCAAGGCGCTCGGGCCCGATCTTGGCCAGTGCTGCGGCGGCCGCGTGGTCGTGACCTTGGAGCGCTTCGACGCGCGCGACCGCGAGAACGTCGAGGTACTGGCGCAGGCCGAGCGCGCCGGTGCCATTGTGACCGTGGCCGTCGCGTGCAGCGGGCGGCTGGCGCGACACCTTGCGGCGCCGAACGAACCGACGGCGCGCGGCGACGCACTCTACACCAAGCTGCGCGACGGCCGAATTGTTGAACGCTTCGGTCAGCACGTCACGTCGCTCTATCTGTTCGGTGCCGGTCATGTCGGTCGTGCACTGGTTTTGGCGCTCGCGCCGCTGCCGTTCGCGGTGACCTGGTTCGATCCGCGGCCGGGCGCGTTTCCTGCGCACATCCCTGGCAACGTAACCTGTGTCAGTGAAGTCAACCCGGCGGATGCCTTGTCGCGCGCGCCCGCCGAAGCGTTCGTCACCATCATGACGCATAGCCACGCGCTTGATCTCGATCTCGTGGCCGCCGCGCTCAAGTCGCGGCGATTCCCGTACGTGGGGCTGATCGGCAGCGCGACCAAGCGCGCACGCTTTGTCAGCACGCTCGCCAAGCTCGGTGTGGCGAGGGCGGACATCGATCGCCTGGTCTGTCCAATCGGGCTGTGCGAGATCCAGGACAAGGCTCCGCCCGCGATCGCCGCCTCGATCGTTGCGCAGCTTCTGATCGTACGCGAACGCGGGGTCCTGCCGTTGGCGGGAAACGATCGCGCCCCGTCGCAGCGGACGAGCAGCAAGCATCATGCTTGATCAGATGCAGACGCCGGCCGCGCAACCGCTCCTGCAGGCAATCGGTATCACCAAGCTCTACGGGACGTTTGTCGCCAACGACCACATCGACCTTGACCTTCATCCGGCGCAAATTCACGCCCTGCTGGGCGAGAATGGGGCCGGCAAATCGACCTTCGTCAAGATCGCTTACGGTCTCATTCAGCCCAACGCCGGCGAATTGCGCTGGCTTGGTCGCAAGACCGTACTGGCCGGACCCGCGCAGGCGCGCGCGCTCGGCATCGGCATGGTGTTTCAGCATTTCTCGCTGTTCGAGAATCTGACCGTCGCCGAGAACATCGCGCTCGGGCTGCCTCCCGACGAATCCTTTGCCAAGGTTTCTGCCGGAATTGCCGAGATTTCCCGCCGCTACGGGCTGCCGCTCGAGCCGCGCCGGGACGTGTGGCGGCTTTCGGTCGGGGAGCGTCAGCGCATCGAGATCGTGCGCGCGCTCATGCAGAGCCCGAGGCTGCTCATTCTCGACGAGCCAACCTCCGTGCTCACGCCGCAGGAAGCCGATCAATTGTTTGTCGTGCTGGAGAGTCTGAAAGCCGAAGGGCGGGCAATTCTCTATATCAGCCACAAGCTCGATGAGGTGAAGCGCCTGTGCGACACGGCGACGATCCTGCGCGGCGGCAAGAAGGTTGCGACCTGCGACCCGCGGCGCGAGACCGCGGCCTCTCTTGCTCGCATGATGGTCGGCACCGAGATCGGCGAGGTCAAGAGTGGCGCCGCCGGTCAAGGCGCGGCGGTGCGTCTTGTGGTGCGTGATCTCTCGCTCGTGCCCGACGACCCGCACGGCATCCGGCTTGACCGGATCCGCCTCGACGTGCGCGGCGGCGAAATCCTCGGCATCGCGGGCGTTGCCGGCAACGGGCAGGACGAGCTGTTCGCCGCTCTGTCCGGCGAACGGCTGGCCGACAGCGACGGCGATATTGTCATCGACGGTCACGCGGCCGGGCGCCTGTCGATCACGAAGCGCCGGCGCCTCGGCGCGGCCTTTGTCCCCGAGGAGCGGCTGGGCCATGCCACCGCGCCGCGCATGACGCTCTCCGACAATGCACTGCTGACCGGTCACGCGGTCGGGATGACGCACGACGGATTTATCGATCGGACGGCGGCGTTGAACGTGGTCGATCGCGCGACCAAGACGTTCGATATCCGCAAGGCGAAGCGCGACCCGGAGGCCGTGAGCCTGTCGGGCGGCAACCTGCAGAAATTCGTCGTCGGTCGCGAGATTCTGCGCGAGCCGGGCGTACTGGTGGTCAGCCAACCGACCTGGGGGGTCGATGCCGGCGCCGCCGCGGTCATTCGACAGGCCCTGATAGATCTCGCCGCCCGCGGCGCGGCCGTACTGGTGATCAGCCAGGATCTCGACGAACTCCTGGAAATCACCGACCGCATCGCCGTCGTGTTCACGGGCCGGCTCTCGCCCGCGATCGATTCCAAAGCTGCCGATCGCGAACACCTTGGGTTGCTGATGGGCGGCAGCACGGCGCAAGCGCAGGAACTAGGTCATGCGGTTGGTGCTTGAGCCGCGCGCCGAGCGGTCTGTCGCGGCGGCCATTGCGTCGCCGCTGATTGCGGTCGGCCTGACGCTTCTGGTCATGAGTGTCTTGTTCGCGCTGCTCGGAAAAAACCCGCTCAATGCGCTCGCCGTCTATTTTCTGCACCCGCTGACCGACTCCTACTCGTTGCAAGAGACCGCCGTGAAGGCGACTCCGCTGGTGATGATCGCGATCGGGCTGTCGCTCTGCTATCTGGCCAATGTCTGGAACATCGGCGCCGAAGGCCAGTTCGTCATCGGCGCCATCGCCGGCAGCTACATCGCCGTCAAAACCCAGGGCACCGACGCCGGCGCCTGGGTGTTACCCGCGATGCTGCTGCTTGGGGCGGTGGCGGGCGCGCTTTATGCCCTGCTTCCCGCGATCGGCAAGGTGCGCTTCGGCGCGAGCGAGATTCTCACCAGCCTGATGCTGGTCTACGTGGCGGACCTCCTGCTCGATTATCTGGTGCGTGGGCCATGGCGCGATCCGCATGGGTACAACTTTCCGACCACCGCGGAGTTCGACCCGGTGGCGACCGTGCCAACCCTGATCGAAGGCAGCCGCCTTCACATTGGAGCGCTGATCGCGCTGCTCGTGGTGGCGATTGCCTGGACCGTTCTGGGACGCACCATCAAGGGGTTTGAGATTCGGGTCGTCGGGGCCGCCCCCAAGGCGGCACGCTTCGCGGGATTCAATTCGGACCACCTGGTGCTGCTCACATTTGCGGTCTCAGGCGCGCTGGCTGGACTTGCCGGCATCATCGAGGTCGCGGGCCCGGTCGGCCACCTGCAACCGGGCTTCTCACCCGGGTACGGGTTCACCGCGATCATCGTCGCGTTTCTGGGTCGGCTCAATCCAATCGGGATTCTGATCGCCGGGCTGTTCCTGGCACTCACCTTCATCGGCGGCGAGCAGGCGCAGATCTCGCTCAAGGTGCCGCTCGATCTGACCAAGGTGTTCCAGGGCATTCTCCTGTTCTTTGTTTTGGCGTGCGATTCGCTCATTCTCTATCGCATCCGCATCCTAACCTCGCGCAGGGCTGCCGATGGGGTTGCTTGAAGCCATCATCCTATCGGTGATCGCCGCCTCGACGCCGCTGCTGCTGGCGGCCTCCGGCGAACTCGTGGTCGAGCGCGCCGGCGTGCTCAACCTTGGCGTCGAAGGCATGATGATCATGGGAGCGGCGTGCGGCTTCGCCGCCGCCTACCTCACGGAATCAACTTTGCTCGGAACGCTTGCCGGCATCCTGGCCGGAATGCTGATGGCGGCGGTGTTTGCAGCGCTTACGCTCGGACTCGCCGTCAACCAGGTGGCCACGGGCCTGGCACTGACGATCTTCGGGCTTGGTCTATCCGGTCTGATCGGCGCCGGCTTTGTAGGTCAGAAGATCACCCCGGCGCCGCAGCTGTTCATTCCGGTCTTGACCGATCTGCCATTCATTGGACGCATCCTGTTCGGGCAGGACGCGTTTGTTTATGCCTCGATCGTTCTGGTCGCCGGCATCTGGTGGTTTCTCTATTCCACGCGACGCGGGCTGGTGCTGCGCGCCATCGGCGACAATCACGGCTCCGCGCACGCGCTTGGCTATCCGGTGCTCTGGTTGCGTACCCTCGCGGTGCTGTTCGGTGGGGCCTGCGCCGGCCTTGCCGGCGCCTATCTGTCGCTTGCCTACACGCCATTCTTCATCGCCGGCATGACCGCCGGCCGCGGCTGGATTGCGCTCGCGCTGGTCGTGTTTGCGTCCTGGCGGCCTGGGCGGCTCGCGGCCGGCGCCTATCTGTTCGGGGCGGTCACCATCCTGCAGCTGCACGCACAGGGGGCAGGCCTTGGCATTCCGCCGCAGTTGATGTCATCGTTGCCTTATCTGGCGACCATCATCGTACTGGTCATCATTTCACGCGTGCGCGGCGCCGCCGGGTCGGCCGCGCCTGCGTCGCTTGGTCTGGCATTCGTGCCGGATCGTTGAAAATCACGAGGACGCGCGGGACGGCGGCGCGCCTTTGGTGAATAATGAGCCGCCGGCATGTTCCGGAAAAGTGGTCACCGGTTTTCCGACAAGAACGTGCTGAATAGAGTTTCGCGCACAACGGAGTGCAACCCATGAGGAAGTTCACGCTCGCCGCCGCGCTCTTGCTGGCGCTCGGCACCCAGGCTGCCGCCCAGGAGAAGCTGAAGGTCGGATACATTTACGTCGGGCCGATCGGCGACTTCGGCTGGAGCTATCAGCATGACGTGGGCCGCCAGGCTCTGGTCAAGGCGCTCGGCGACAAGGTCGAGACGACCTATCTTGAAAACGTCAGCGAAGGTCCGGACGCCGAACGCTCAATCGAGCAGCTGGCCCGCTCCGGCCACAAGCTGATCTTCACCACGTCGTTCGGATTCATGGACGCGACCGTCAAGGTCGCGAAGAAATACCCGAACCTCTTTTTCGAACACGCCACTGGCTATAAGCGTGAAAAGAACCTGGCGACCTACTCGGGGCGCTTCTACGAGGGCCGCTACATCCAAGGCGTGATCGCCGCCAAGATGTCCAAGTCCGGCGTGATGGGCTACATCGGCTCGGTGCCGATCCCGGAAGTGATCTCCGGCATCAACGCCACCATGTTGGGCGCGCAGACGATCAATCCGAACATCAAGGTCAAGATCATCTGGGTCGGCGAATGGTTCAATCCCGGCAAGGAGGCTGACGCCGCCAAGGCGCTGATCGACCAAGGTGCCGACGTGATCATGCAGCATACCGACAGCGCGGCCGCGGTCGAGACCGCCGCCAAGCGCGGCATTCCGGCGTTTGGGCAGGACTCGGACATGATCAAGTTCGGTCCGAAGACGCAGTTGACCGCCATCATCGACAATTGGGGACCGTACTACATCGATCGCGCCAAGCTGGTGCTCGACGGCAAGTGGACCTCGACCGACACCTGGGGTGGGCTCAACTCGAAGATGGTTGTGATGGCGCCCTACACCAACATGCCCGACGACGTGAAGAAACTGGCGCAGGACACCGAAGCTGCGATCGCGGCCGGCACGCTGCACCCGTTCAAGTGTCCCGTCGTCGCTCAGGACGGCAAGACGGTCGAGTGCAAGGGCGGCGCCAACCTGGATGACGGTCAGATCCTGGGGATGAACTATTACGTCAAGGGCGTCGACGACAAGGTGCCGGGAAAATAGCGGCCGGGCGATCCGCAGCTCAATCGAACCGCAGTGGCCTCCTCATCCCGACGGGGGCCACCCCGCTTCGTTCACAAATTATGAACGCAGCGGGGCAAGATTTGCATGGTTTGGCCATAAATTCATCATCGTTTGAAAGTTTGAAGGAGATACCAGTCGGACGGAAATGGGGCGACGACGGGGATGGGGCGGGCAATCGGAATCAAAGTCTTTCGCGTCTTCTTGTGCCTTATTGGCGTAGGCGTTGCCGGAGCCGCGTGCCTCACGGTCGGCTGGGCCACCGGCGAATTCCTGCACGTGAAGCTGTCGCATCCGGAAAAAGCAACCACGCAAGCCATCGCGCAGCGGTTTCCTGAGTCCCGCAATCAGCTTAACAACTCGCGTCCGGGAACCCTGATGGCTGGGCTGATGCAAGCCAAGCAGCAGCAGATCGCGCTGTTTACACCTGACCCGTCGGTTCCCGCCGACGCCGCGCGCTTGAGCGAGGGGCCGGTACAAGTGGCGCTGGGCAACACGTTTGGACCGGATTGGCCACAGCCACAAGCCAAGCCGACCGTGACGGCGGCTCGGCACGCACGGCCGAACGCCCTGCTCGACGACTCCCAGATCGCCAGCATCAAGCAGCGTTTGAGCCTCACGCCAAGTCAAGAGCGGATGTGGCCGGCGGTTGAAGCGGAGCTGCGCAGGCTTGCGTATGCGCCGGAGCCGCAGCAGCCGCACCAGAAGGACGCCAGGCCGAAGCCGCCAACGACCTTCGAGCTGAGCGGCGCCGACCTGGAACGCCTCAACAAGGCGGCCAAACCGCTGATTCTGAGCTTCAGGGATGACCAGAAAGACGAGCTGCGGACAATGGCCCGCATCACCGGGCTCGAGAAGTTCGCGCCGTAAGCGGGGTTAAGCGCAACCACCCCGTCATGCCGCGCTCGCAGCCAAGCTTGCGCCGGCTGCGTAAACGTGCCTGCGCGGGCATCCACGTTCTTAACAGACTCCGGAAGCGGGAAGGCGTGGATGGCCGGGACAGCCCGGCCAAGACGAACCAAATCGCCTCGTGCCGCGACTCTGTGCACGCGCAGGCAGCCACAATCCAGCTTGAAACCACAGCGTTCCAGTGCCACCGTTGTGCGCGAAAAAACCGGAACAGCCGATTCCGGGTTCGCCATTGGGAGGAATGTCAATGCGCAGATTGCTTTTGGCTGCTGCCGCGGCTGCCGTGTTTGCCGTGCCGGGCGCCGCGCTCGCCCAGCAACCGATCATCCTCAAGTTCAGTCATGTGGTTTCGCCCGACGCCCCCAAGGGCAAGGCGTCGCTCAAATTCAAGGAGCTCGCCGAGGCCTATACCAATGGCAAGGTGAAGGTCGAGGTCTATCCCAACTCCTCGCTTTACAAGGACAAGGAGGAATTGGAGGCGCTGCAGCTCGGCTCGGTCCAGATGCTCGCGCCGTCGATCTCCAAATTCGGGCCGCTCGGGGTCAAGGAATTCGACGTCTTTGATCTGCCGTTCCTGATGAGCGACGAGGCGCGTGCCCGTCAGATGTACGCCAGCCCGATGATGGCGGAGCTCAACAAGAAGCTCGAGGCCAAAGGCGTTCTGCCGCTCTACTACTGGGACAACGGCGCCCACGTCTATACCTGCAACAAGCCGCTGATCATGCCCGACGATTTCAAGGGCCTGAAAATGCGCATCCAAGGCTCCAAGGTGCTCGATGCCGCCACGCGCGAGCTCGGCGCGCTCCCGCAGATCATGGCGTTCTCCGAACTCTACCAGGCGCTGCAAACCGGCGTCGTCGACGGCGAGGACAACGTGCCGTCGAACATCCTGACTCAGCGGTTCTACGAGGTGCAGAAATATCTGACCGTCTCGTACCACGGGCGGCTGACCTACGCCCTGATCGTGAACAAGAAGTTCTGGGACGGGCTGCCCGAGGATGTGCGCGCTCCGTTGGCGAAGGCCGCCAAGGAGTCGACGGACTTCTTCAACGAGACCGCCGCCAAGGACAACGCCGACGCACTCGAGAAGATCAAGGCGTCCGGCAAGCTGCAGTTCCATGTGCTCACCGACGCTGAGCGCAAGGCCTGGATCGCCAAGCTGATGCCGGTTCACACCGAGATGCAGAGCCGCTTCGGCAAGGACTTCATCGAAAAGATCTACAAGGCCTCGGGCTTCACGCCGCCGTCAAGCTGAGCGATTTCCGGTCGTGCTCGACCGCATCCTCGACCGGCTCGAGGAGTGGATCATCGCCACTCTGAT
Source organism: Xanthobacteraceae bacterium (assembly GCA_035472475.1). Lineage (GTDB taxonomy): Bacteria > Pseudomonadota > Alphaproteobacteria > Rhizobiales > Xanthobacteraceae > JAFAXD01. Next base: position 32,133 of record DATIPA010000204.1, read on the forward strand.
CGCGGCCGCGACCATCGTCACCTTTATCGCGGTCGTGCATCGCTACGGATCGAGCAACGCAGTCGTTCTCAGCGTCTGGGCGAAGGCGCACGGCCTTCCCTGGCTCGCCGTCTTCGGCAACTGGGTCTATCTGAAGCTGGCGGCCATCAACCTCTCCTGGGCGCAGGAACTCGCCACTTACATGTTCATCTGGATGGCCAAGTTCGGCGCCGCCCTCGGCGTCCGCACGGGCATTCACGTCGGCGTCGACGTGCTGGTCGACCGGCTCGGTCCGGCCGCCCGCCGGCCGGTCATCGTATTCGCGCTGCTGTGCGGGGCGTTGTTCACCGGCGTGATCGGGACGCTCGGCGCGGCCTACGTCTACGAGCTCGACGCCGATCAAGTGTCGCAGGAGCTCGAGTGGCCGAGCTGGATGATCTACCTGTGCATCCCGCTCGGCTCCTACCTCATGTGTTTTCGTTTCCTGCAGGTGGCCTGGCGCTTCCTGCGCACCGGCTTCCTGCCGCACCACGGCCACGCCATCGGCATCGAATACGAGGGCGAGCCTGAACTGCCGGTTCCGGAGACAGCGCGATGACGACGGCGGTCGGAGCACCGGCGCGGCCACAAACCTCCGCGATCGTGGCAATTGTGATGATCGCGCTGCCGATCGTGCTGGCGCTCATCTGCCTCGCCGCGCGGCTCGACGTCATCACGCTGTCCCAATCGATCCGCGCCGCGCTTCTGTTCGTCCTGCTGCTGGCGCTGATGGCGACCGGCATGCCGATCTCGATCGCGCTCGGCCTTTCGGTGCTCACCTATTTGTTCATTCTCAGTAGCGTCGATCCCAAGATGGTCGGGCTCAAGCTGTTCACCAGCCTCGACCGCTTTGAGATCATGGCAATTCCGTTTTTCATTCTGGCCGGGAATTTCCTGACCTCTGGCGGGGTCGCGCGCCGCATGATCACGTTTGCGACCTCCCTGATCGGCCATTGGTACGGCGGCCTGGGTCTCGCCGGCGTGGTCGCCTGCGCACTATTTGCGGCGATCTCCGGCTCCTCGGTTGCAACCGTGGTCGGGATCGGCTCGATCATCCTGCCGGCGATCGTGCAGCACGGCTATCCGCTCCGCTTCGGCGCCGGCGTGATCGCGACCTCCGGGGCCCTAGGCATCCTGTTCCCGCCCTCGATCAACCTCGTGATCTTCGCGGTCGCAACCAGCGGCATGCAGCCGCATGGCCCGGATGGCCAGATCGTCGACTCGGCGTCGGTGGGCCAGCTGTTCATGGCCGGCCTTGTACCTGGGCTGATGCTCGCGACACTGCTCGGCATCACTACCTGGTATCGGGCATGGCGCAACGACTATCCGCGCATGCCGCGGGCGAGCTGGGGCGAGTGCCTAGGCGCCTTCCGCGACAGCTTCTGGGGTCTATTCCTGATCATTCTCGTGCTCGGCGGCATCTATGGGGGCCTGTTCACACCGACCGAGGCGGCCGCCGTCGCGGCGGTGTATGCGTTCTTCGTCGCGGTGTTCGTTTACAAGGAACTCAAGCTGAGCGAGGTGCCGCGCGTTCTGCTCAAGGCCGCCTCGATGAGCGCGATGATTCTCTACATCGTCACCAACGCGGCGGTGTTCTCGTGGCTACTCACCTCCGAGCAGATTCCCCAGTCGATGGCCGAATGGATGACCGCACAGGGGTTCGGTACGGTCGCATTCCTGCTGGTCACCAACATCGTGTTGCTAGCTGCCGGCAATTTCATGGATCCAGCGGCCATCGTGCTGATCATGGCGCCGATCCTGTTTCCGATGGCGGCGGCACTCGGGGTGCACCCGGTACACCTCGGCATCCTGATGGCGGTCAACATGGAAGTCGGCCTCTGCCACCCTCCGGTCGGCCTCAATCTCTATGTCACGGCTGGCATCACCAAGATGGGTATCGGCGAACTCACCATCGCGGTGCTTCCCTGGCTCGGCACCATGCTGGTCTTCCTGGTGATGGTCACCTACATTCCGGAAATCTCGCTGTGGCTGCCGCGGGTGCTGGGCATGATTAATTAGCCGGACTGGCGCTTATCGACAGGCAAACAAACGTGACATCCTGGTGGCGCGCCTTGGTCCCCGCGGTTCTGGCGATTGCGGTGCTGCTCGGCGCCTTGTCATCGCGCGCGCAGGACTACCCGAGCCACACGATCCGCTTCATCGTCCCGTTCGGCGCAGGCGGTCCGACCGACGTATTCACGCGCGCGATCGCCGAGGAAATGCGCAAGGAGTTGAACCAGCCCTACATGCTGGACAATCGGCCAGGTGCCGGCACCATCATCGGAACGGCCGAAGCTGCGAGGGCCGCTCCCGACGGCTACACGCTGCTGATGGTGTCGGCGACGCAGACCACAGTCGAGACGCTCAGTCCGAACAAGCCCTACAAGCTCATGCGCGACTTCGTGCCGGTCGCGTCGCTGATGAATTCGGAGCTCGTGATGGTCGTCCATCCGTCGCTGCCAGTGAACAACCTCGCGGAGTTCATCGCCCTCGCGAAGGCCAAGCCGGGCTCCCTCAACTACGCCTCCTCGGGGGTCGGTTCGAACTATCACATGGCGGCGGAACTGGTGAAAAACCTCGCCGGCATCGACATCGTGCATTTGCCCTACAAGGGCAGCACCGGCGCGCGCAACGACATCATCGCAGGCCAGGTCGACATGATGTTCGACTCGGTGCCGACCATGGCACCGATGATCGAAACCGGCCGCGTTAAGCCGCTCGGAACCTCCGGGCGGGTGCGCTCACTGGCTCTCCCTAATGTGCCCACCCTCGCGGAGGCGGGCATTCCCGGATATGAAGCGACGATCTGGCTCGGCGTAATGGCGCCGGTCGGGACGCCGCAGGCAATCGTCGATCGGCTCAATGCCGAGATCGGTAAGATCCTTGCGCGCCCGGACATCGCGGCAGCGTGGCGAGCGCAAGGTGCCAACCCGATGATCATGAGGCCCGACGAGTTCGGCGGCTACATGCGGTCCGAAATCGAGCGCTGGGCCAAGGTCATCAAGGCCAATGGCATCAAGAGCGATTAGACAAATCGTTCCAACACCGAAAGATCACCACCATGAACATCCAGACCAACCTCGTCGGTGCCGAGCACTGGACCAACAAGGGCGACGTGAAGCTCTTTCTTTGGAACAAATGCGCAGGCGATCCTGCCCGGAGCGCGGGAACGATCCTGTTCGTTCACGGCTCCTCGATGGCGTCGCAGCCGACGTTCGATCTCGATGTCCCGGGGCGGCCGGATTCCTCGGTGATGGAGTGGTTCGCCAAACGCGGCTACGACTGCTGGTGCGTGGACATGGAGGGCTACGGCCGCTCCACCAAGGATCGCGACAACAACGCCTCGATTTCGTTCGGCGCGGACGATTGTCATGCCGCCGCGACCTACATCAGGAAATTGCGAGGCGACCGACGCCTGCTCGTCTATGGGATCTCGTCCGGCGCGCTGCGGGCGGCGCTGTTTGCCGAGCGCCATCCCGATATGGTGGATCGTCTCGCGCTCGATGCCACGGTGTGGACCGGGGAGGGTTCGCCGACGCTCCATGAACGCCGCAAGAAGCTGCCCGAATTCCAATCGAAGAACCGCCGGCCGATTGACCGGGCGTTCGTGTATTCGATCTTCAACCGCGATCACCCCGGCACGGCCGAGGATCGCGTTATCGAGGCCTTCGCGGACGCGATCCTGAAGCTCGACAGTTCGGTGCCGACCGGCACCTATGTCGACATGTGTTCCAAGCTTCCCGTCGTAAACCCGGAGAACATCAAAGCTGCGACGCTAATCATGCGCGGCCAGTGGGATGGGATCGCGGGTTTCGACGATCTGATCGAGTTCTTCAAGCGACTGCCGAACCCCGACAAACATTTTGCTGTGATGCCCGGCATCTCGCACGCCAGTTTCCAGCAGAAGAACTATCAGCTCGTCTACCACATTCTGCTGAGTTTCTTTGCACAGCCGGAACCTGTCTATCGCGGGTAACCGTGAGTCGGATCAACCTGGGGAAATGTGATACGAGTTTTCAGACCCGCCGCCGCTCAAGCCCGGCCATGACCCACGATCCGGTTTATCCGTGCTATCCGACCATCATCCACGCCCTCGCCAAGGCCGCGGAGCTCAATCCCGCAGCGCCCGGCCTGATGTGCCAGGACCGGCTCCTCAATTACGGTGAGTATGCCCAGGCAGTCGCGGCGCTGGCATCGGTTTTTACAGACTACGGGGTCGCGCGCGAACGCGTGGCGGTTCTGATGACCAACAGCATGGAGGCGGTCGTGGCGCTGCTCGCCGGAATGGCGGCGCGTGCCCAGGTCTCGCCGCTCAATCCGGCCTATACGGAGCGCGAGCTCGAGCCGCTGCTGCGTGACGTCGAGCCGCGCGTGCTGGTGTGCGACGTCGCCTCTGCGCCGCGCGGACGCGAGTTTGCGCAGCGACTCGGGATTCTCCATGTCGTCGTGCTTGGGCCGGGCGGCATTACAATCGACGAGCTGCTCGCCAGACCGCGACGCGCCCTCCCGCTGCCGGGGGCGGACGATCTTTCGGCGCTGTTCTTCACCGGCGGCACAACCGGGCTACCCAAGGGCGCCAACCACACGCACGCGAGCCTGATGGCCTATTGCTACGGCATCGTGGCATTGTGGCCGTTGCCGCTCGACGCCGAGCGCATTCTCAACGTCGCGCCGCTGTTCCACGTCTGGGGCTTCTGCTTCACGTTGGTCATGCCGGTCTACATCCGCGGTTTCATGGATCTGCTGCCGGCCTATAAGCCGGCAGTTGTGCTGCAGGAGTTCCAGGAGCGCAAGATCACGACATTCGCGGGCGGCCCGGCCGCACTCTATCTCGGGCTGCGCGCCAACGAGAACTTCGCCAAGACGGATTTTTCGAGCCTCAAGATCTGCCTCTCGGGCGGAGCGCCTTGTCCGGAGGAGCTGCTGCGCAGCTGGGAGGCCGCGACCGGATGCGTCCTTCTGGAAGGATGGGGCATGTCGGAAGGCGCGCCCATCAACTCCAACCCGCTGCACGGTGTGCGCAAGATCGGCTCGGTCGGGCTCGTGCCGCCCAACACCAAGGTCGAGGTCGTCGATCTCGAAACCGGCGAGCGCGTCATGCCGGTCGGCGAGCGCGGCGAAATTCGGGTGCGCGGACCGCAATTCATCAAAGGATATCGCAACCGGCCGGAAGAAAACCGGCAGGCGATCCGCAACGGTTGGCTCTATACCGGCGATATCGGTTACTACGACGCCGATGGCTATCTGTTCCTGGTCGATCGCAAGAAGGAAATGATTATCGTCGGGGGCTACAACGTCTACCCGCGCGAAATCGACGAGATCCTGTTCAAGCATCCGGCGATTCTGGAGGCGGCCACGGTCGGCGTGCCCGACTCGTTCAGCGGTGACGCCGTCAAGGCGTTTGTGGTGCTGCGGCCCGGCGCGTCCCTGACCGCGGCGGAGCTGCAGGATTACTGCCGTGGCGTCCTCGTCAAATACAAGGTGCCGACCCGGATCGAGTTCGTGGACGCGCTGCCGCGCTCCGGCGTCGGCAAGATCAACAAATTGGCGCTCAAGGCGCGAGGTTAGAATCCAAGTCTTTTACCCGCGAGATCCGCAATCTTCGCCCCTCAACTCGTCAGCGCTCCTGGGATCGTCGGTGCCGGTTTTACGTCAATGATCTTGCGCAGCGAATCGAGCGCGCCGCCGACCTGAAAGACCTTGCCGACCGGGTCCTGGGCGCCAAGCTTGGGCGCCTCCGGATAGTCTTCGATGGCCTGGCGAGCCGCCGCGACCGCCTCGCGGACAACCTCGTCGTCACCGATGTGGTTAGCGAGTAGCAGTGCGAACGCGGCCAGCGCCGTGTGGGCGGCGCGATCGTCGAGGCCATCGGCGAGCGAGATGATCGCTTCGTAGACATTGTCGGGAGAGGTAAATCGCAAGTCCGACTGCAGCAGCGCCATGCGGTCCTCCTTACACGGCCACGCCGAGCGACCGGCGCACCGCGCGCCGCACGGCATCCGGTCGCCAAGTCCGCCAGCGCGCGCTCACGTGTTGATCGGGGCGAAACAAATAGGCGGCACCCGGCGTGAGATCGTAGCGCTTACGGATGAGGCCATTGCAATCATGCAGAGTGGGGATGTTGTCGAGTGACCGCGCGGCCTCGCCGAGCACGACGAGTGGCCGCACCGGAACCGGATCGCACGCGAGTTCGGCGAGCGCTGCGAGCATGTCGGCGGCAAGTTCTCGGCGTTCGCGGGCGTAAATCAAGAGCTGGAATGCGCCGTCGAGGTAGCGCACCAGCCAGTCCGGGCTGGCGATCCCCGCCTCGACCGGGGCATCGACGGCCGCGTTGCCGGGCGTAACGGGTGTCTCCCAGGTATCGACGTCGGGCGTCAGCAGCCAAGAACCCCGCAGGTTGGGAGCGACCGACAGTCGTCTGGTATTGATCAACACCTTGGCAAACGGGCGGCGTGGCGCCAATGCCAGGACGGCATTGCGTACCGCCCGCGAGTGGGTGCTGGTCGGATTGAGAAACTCGGCGGCCCGGCGCGAGAGCTGCATGTTCTCATCGGCCACGGGGGCGCGCTCGTCATGATAGCTGTCGATCAACCGCTCCGGCGCCAGGCCTTTGATGACGCCGGCGAGTTTCCAGACCAGGTTGTCGACGTCCCGAATGGCCGAGTTGCCGCCGCGCCCGCCTCCGAACGGAGACAGCTGGTGCGCTGCATCGCCCGCGAACAGCACGCGGCCAACGCGAAAATTCGGAACGCGCCGGACCTCGAATGAATAAATGCTGGCGAACTGGGTTTCGAACGGGACGCCGGGCCCGAACATCGTTTCCAGCCGCTTGTTGACCTTTTCGGGCTTCGACTCCTCGACTGGGTCATCGGTTGGGCCGAGCTGCCAGTCGACGCGCCAGATCGAGTCCGGCTGCTGATGCATGAGCGAGATATTGCTCTTGTCGAAGCTCGGATCGAACCAGAACATGCGCTGCGGCGGAAAGTTAAACACCATCTTCACATCGCAGATCACGAAGTTCTCGACGAACTTGTCGCCCTCGAACGGAACGCCGAGCAAGCGGCGTACGCTCGAGCGTACGCCATCGCAGGCGACGACCCAGTCGGCCTCAAGCGCGTATCGGCCCTCGGGAGTTTCGACGGTGAGGCGCGCGCGGTCCGCATCCTGCTCGATGTCGACGACGCGGTTCAACCAGCGCAGTTCGACATGCGGAAATTCGCTGGCACAATCGACCAGAATCGATTCGACGTAGTACTGCGGCAGGCACAGGAACGCCTGATACTTCTCGTGGCCCTCGGGCGAGAGATCGAACGAGTACAGCAGCTTGTTCTGGATCAGCGTATTGCCCTTCGACCAGGAAATACCCTTCGGGATCATGCGCTCGGCGATTCCAAGGCGCGTTGCGATCTCCATCGTGCGCTTGCCTTGCGCGATCGAGCGGCTGCCGAGGCTTACGGTGTTGTTGTCGTCCAGCAGAACGCAGGCGATTCCACGCACTCCGAGATCCGCGGCCGCCGTCAGGCCGGCAAGGCCGCCACCGACGATCACGACGCGATGGTGGCCGACCCGGTTCTCGGTGAGCTCCGGCGGTGCGCGGAACGGATAGATTGGATATTCGAAATTTCCCGACTTGAGAGTGCCTGCCGGACGGTTGCGCAGGCTCGCGATATCGGCGCGATATTCCGTATAGGTCGCGTCTTCCGCCATCCCGGATTGTCCGCACGGTTCTCGCCGACCGGCCTTTGATGTGAGTCTATCAATGCGCGCTCGCGGCCGTCCAGGATGGTGCCGTGGTCGCAGGTCACTTGGGCGTGTGACCGTTGCCCGACGCACTGCTCGGACATCCTTGACAACAAATAAACAAAATGTATGGCGAGTTGCAGTCCTGCTCGATGAGGGGCGCTCTCATGAGGCGATCCTGAGGCGGAGCGGGACCAGCGGCGTCCGAGAACGCCTGGCTCGCAACCAGGATCCCAGGGGG